>JBKOVB010000153.1:0-18270 GCA_046723735.1 Actinomycetota bacterium
GCTACCTCGTGATGACCGTCCAGGTAGAGCACAGCTTTCTCGAGGTAGGTGGGGTCCAGGAGGTCATCGGGGTCGAGGAAGCACAAGAACTCGCCCCGGGCGATCTGCGCAGCTGCGTTGCGGGCGCGGATGACCCCCTGGTTCTCAGACCTGATCACTCGGATGCCCGGTCCGCCGAGACGGTCCAGCATCTCCTTGGTGCCGGGATCGGTCGAGCCGTCGTCCCAGACGATCAGCTCCCAGGAGACGAACGTCTGGTCCTGAACGGAGCGCACCGACTCAAGGAGCGTGCTGCCCTTGTCGTAGACCGGCATGATCACAGACACCGCCGGCTCTCGCCGCAGGCACCCGAGGCTCGCTGCCTCGGCCGTCTCGGCTCCCTGAGGAAGCGGCTCGTGGTGCCGGCGTCGCGGCGGGAGCAGTCGCACCCGAACTCGCCGCGCTGCAAGGCCCAACGCGTAGGCGCGCGAGATCTTGATCTCGTGGAGCTCGTGCGCAAGCCTGCGGGTCCGTTCGGCCTCTTCTTCCAGGGCGAGTCGCGTTGCCTGGACCTCTGCCGCCAAGGCCCGCGCCTGCTCCGTCGCGGCGAGGACCTTGGCAGCCTGCCTGGCGGTACGAGCGTTCTCGGCCTCGGCGATGAACCGGGCATACACCCTCGCGGGCTTGAGGATGCGATCCGCCCACTCGGGGTGGTTCGGGTCCTCACCGGCAGGCTGGGGCTGCCCCAGCACATCGTCCGGGAGGTCCGCGATCCTGCTCACGCCCTCTTCCCCGACGTGGGCTTCCCCGTCCTCGCGTCCGCTCACCCGGAGGATCTGCTGCATCCCTACGGGCTCAGGAACGTCGACGGCGGGCCTTTCGGACGTCGGCACACGGCTCCCCAGGTCGCGCCGGCAGACTCGCTCCTCGCCAGCTGATCGGCCCGGAGCATACGCCTCCTGAGGGACGTCCAGCCGCCACGCCACCCCACGCGCGCCACGTGCGGGGTCCGCCCTCCGGTCAGGCGTCACAAGGCACCAACGCATGCGGACAGCACCCCTCGAGGGGTAGTCACGGGCCGCCGGAGCAAGGGCAGCGGGGCCGTGCCCCAGGATCGGATAGCGTCGCTCGCGACTTTCGGCGTGGGAGGTGCATGGTGCTCGCGGTCATCCTGGGCTGGGGGGCCCTGATGACGAGGAGCGTTCCCAGCCCTGCGCAACGAGGAAAGGTCGTCGTCCGACGGCGGCTCCAGTCCTTCCCCACGACCGATCTCCACGGCGAACGCCGGTGAGAGCCGCCGTCTACGACCGCTTCTTGTCCACGATGGGAGGCGGCGAGAAGTACGCCGGCGCCATCGCCGCCGAGCTGGCGACCCGCGCGGAACACGTCGACCTGGTCGGCCACGGCGACGTGGACAAGGACGAGCTGGCGCGACACCTCGGCCTCGACCTGAGCACCGTCCACCTGCGCCTCGTCCCCGACGAGGGCGAGGCCGCGGTCTCGGAGCTGTCCGCCGAGTACGACCTGTTCGTCAACGCGTCCTACATGAGCCGGGTCGTCAGCCGCGCGCCGCGCAGCGTCTACGTGTGCTACTTCCCGACGCCCTGGGACCACGACCTCAACCGCTTCCAGAAGGCCCTCGTCCGCGCCGTCGGCAGGCCCTTCCAGGACGCCGGCAGCCTCTACGGCTTCGGGCGAGGGTGGTTCCCGCCGGAGGGTGGGCGGCGGCGCTCGTACTCGTGGACGAGCGGGGACGCGCAGCTGGTCGTAGGCCCCAGCCGGAGCCGCTCCCTCGTCCTGACGGTCGGACGCCCAGGCGCCCCTGAGGGGTGCGACCTCGAGGTCGAGGTGGAGGGCGAAGCCCAGCAGGTCGCCGTACCTGCGAAGGGGTTCACCCACGCGAGGGTGGCCCTCCCGAGGGCGGAGGAACGGATCCGCCTCGCCCTGCGCTGTCCGACGTTCGAGCCGCCGAACGACAACCGGTCGCTCGGCGTTGCGGTCTCGTCCATCCGCTTCGCCGGCCGGATGCCGCCCGTTCGCGCGGCAGTGGCAGGTCGGCTGCCCTACCTGACACGCCCGGTGCACGACGTCGACTTCCTCGACAGCTACGACCAGGTCTGGTCGATCAGCGACTACACGCAGGAGTGGGTGCAGCGGCTTTGGGGCCGGCCCTCCGAGGTGCTTCACCCCGCCGTGCACACAGGCTCCGTCGAACCGGCTGACGCACCCAAGCGCCAGATCCTCTCGATCGGCCGGTTCTTCGCCCGCGGCCGTGGTCACAGCAAGAAGCAGCTGCAGATGGTGCAGGCCTTCGCCGACCTGCACCGCGCCGGCGGGCTTCCCGGATGGGAGTACCACCTCGTCGGCGGCTGCAGCGAGCAGGACCGCCCCTACCTCGACGAGGTACGACGGGCGGCAGCCGGCCTCCCGGTGCACCTGCACCCGAACGCGCCCCGAGGGGTCGTGGAAGAGCTGCTCGCCGAGTCGTCCCTGTTCTGGCACGCCACCGGGCTGGACGAGGACGTCGAGGCGCATCCCTGGGTGTTCGAGCACTTCGGCATCACGACGGTCGAGGCGATGGCGGCGGGTTGCGTGCCGGTGGTCATCAACAAGGCCGGCCAACCCGAGATCGTCGAGGACGACGTCTCGGGCCGGCTCTTCGAAACGATCGAGCAGCTCAAGGCGCGCACCCGCGAGCTGGTGCGGGACGAGGCGGTGCGAGCCGGCCTCGCCAAGGCCGCCCGGGAACGGGCCGAGACGTTCTCCGAGCACGCGTTCCGAACTCGCTGCGACGTCCTCCTCGACCGATTGCTCGCGCGCGGCCGCTAGGGTGTCGGGGTGCCCGCCGCCGGACTCGACACCCCTCTCGCGGCTGCTCGGGCACGGGCGCAGGCCCAGCGCCGGGTGCGCTGGGAGCTTCTCGTCGAGATCATCCGCAAGGACCTGAAGGTCAAGTACCAGGGCAGCGTCCTCGGCTTCGCCTGGAGCCTGGCCAACCCGCTCGTGCTGCTGGCCATCTACTACTTCGCCTTCGCGGTGATCCTGCGCTCGGGCGTCCCCGACTTCGCCATCTTCATCGCCTGCGGGCTGCTGCCGTGGACCGCGTTCTCGGGCGCCGTCGCCGGGGCGACCTCCTCCATCGTGGGGAACAGCGGCCTCGTGAAGAAGGTGCGCTTCCCGCTGCAGGTGCTCCCGCTGTCCGCGGTCGGCAACGCCCTCGTGCACTTCGCGCTGCAGTTCCTGGCCATCATGGCTGTGACGCTGTCGCTGCGACACGTCTACAGCCCGGCGCTGCTGCTCGTCGTGCCCGCCACCCTGCTGCTGGTGGTCTTCTCGTGCGCGCTCGGCTTCCTCGTGTCTGCGCTCAACGTCCGCTACCGGGACACCGCGCACCTGGTCGAGATCGCGCTCCTGGTGTGGTTCTGGCTCTCGCCGGTGGTGTACCCCGCCACGCTCATCCGCCAGCAGCTGCACGAGTGGTACTGGGTCTACTTCCTCAACCCGATGGCCACTGTGGTCGCGACCTTCCAACGTGCGATCTACGTCACTGACGAGTACGCCGACGTGCACAGCGGGGCCAAGGGCCTCGCGCTCGCCGACCCCGGGTACGCGTTCTACCTGCGAGCGCTCGCCGTGGGATTCGTCATCAGCGCGATCGCGCTGCTGCTCACCCGGGCTCTGTTCCACCGCATGCAGACCAACTTCGTGGAAGAGCTCTAGCGATGGCTGACCGCGACCAGGTCATCGTCGCCCGCGGCGTCTCCAAGCGGTACGTCCACAACAGCGGCCGGGCCACGTCGCTGAAGGAGTTCCTCCTCGGCAACCCGAAGCCGCCCTCCGGCGAGTTCTGGGCTCTCAAGGACGTCGACCTCAGCATCGGCCACGGTGAGACCGTCGGACTCATCGGCCCGAACGGCGCCGGCAAGTCCACCACCCTGAAAGTGCTCGCGGGCATCATCCGACCCACCCACGGCGAGGTGGACGTGGTGGGCCGCGTCGCCAGCCTGCTGGAGCTCGGTGCCGGCTTCAACGGCGAGCTCAGCGGTCGGGAGAACATCTACCTCAACGCCGCGCTGCTCGGACTGAGCCGGCGCGAGGTGACGCGCATGCTCGACTCGATCATCGCGTTCTCCGAGCAAGAGAGCCGCATCGACGACCCCGTCAAGCACTACTCGTCCGGCGAGTACGTCAAGCTGGGCTTCTCGATCGCCGTCCACGTCAACCCGGACGTGCTGCTCGTCGACGAGGTGCTCGCGGTGGGCGACGAGGCGTTCCAGCGCAAGTGCCTCGCGAAGATCGCGGAGTTCCAGCGCGCCGGTCGCACCATCCTGCTCGTCACCCACGCACTCGACCTCGTCGAGGAGCTCTGCACCCGCAGCATCGTCCTCGCGGACGGCTCCATCCAGTACGACGGCGAGCCGGCCAAGGCGGTCGAGCGACTCCGCAAGATCCTGGGCACGGACCAGCCGGTGGTGGACGCCCCCGCGGCCGAGCAGCACGGGATCGAGCTGCGCGATGCCGTCCTCAGCACAACACCGAACGGGCCTGCCGTCGAGGAGCTCTCCTCCGGACAGACCGCCTACCTCACGGTCGACGTGGACGTCGCAGCGGACGCGAGCTATAAGGGCGTTGTCCGCGCCTCCGTCGGGGTGCTGGGGCAGAAGCTGTGGTCGGTCCAGTCGCCCGAGGACCAGCCCCTGGGCCTCGTACCTGGGCCGCAACGCCTCCGCTTCGTGATCCCCGCGGTGCCGGCGGCGAACGGCACGTTCCGGCTCACGGCGAGCGTGGTCGAGGCCGGCACGGACAATGTCGTGACCGCGCGCGCGTTCGAGCCCGCGTTCACGATGCGCACCGGCGACCTCCCGGGCCTGCTCCACGTCCCCTTCTCCCTCGAGGACGCCTCGCCGTGCTCAAGCGCCTGACGAGGCTGGCGAAGGCTCTGCTCGCGGTCACCTGGGTCCGCGGGCTCTACGAGCTGATCACCCGCTGGAGCCTTGAGCTCGGTGCCCGCAACAGGCTGACGGCGACGCTGTACTCCCTGCTCGGCCTGCTGACGTTCAACCGCGAGCAGTTCGCCGTGCTGCGCGGACGTCGGGACTACTACCGCAACCTTCGCCGGGCGCGCAGCACGCACGTGGAGCTGCGCCGCAACGTGCATCGGTTGGAGAAGGGCCTGTCGATGCGGCCGCGCCGGCCGGTCTTCGCGAGGGACTACCTGGGCGAGACGCTCGACTTCTACCTGCGCGCGATCGACCTGGACGGGCGTACGTCGGGCTCGGGCATCGACCCCGACGAGCTCACGTGGGCCCACAACGTGCTCGCCCACTACTTCGACGTCGTCGACGCCAGCGACCCGGTGGTGGCACGCGAGCTGGCGCGGTTCAAGCAGGCCTCCTACGCCCCGGCCGCCACGACCTCGCATCCCTTCGCCCGCAAGGACGGGACGCTCAGCGACATCACCTACGACCAGTTGCTGGCGCTGGCCAAGCAGCGGCGCTCGGTGCGCTGGTTCCTCGACGAGCCGGTCCCCCGCGAGCTCGTCGACAAGGCGCTGCTCGTGGCGCGCCAGTCGCCATCGGCGTGCAACCGGCTGCCGTATGAGTTCCTGATCTTCGACGACCCGGACCAGGTCCGCACCGTCGCCTCCCTTCCCAACGGCACCCTGGGGTACCGGCACCAGATCCCGATGATCGTCGTGGTCAAGGGCAACCTCGAGTCGTACTTCTCGCCTCGTGACCGGCACGCCATCTACGTCGACAGCGCCTTGGCTGCGATGGCGTTCATGTTCGCGCTCGAGGTGCAGGGGCTGTCCTCCAGCGCGATCAACTGGCCGGACTTCGAGCCCCTCGAGGCGAAGCTGGCCAAGACGCTCCGGCTCGCCCCCAGCGAGCGCGTGGTCATGCTCATCGCCGTCGGGTACGCCGACCCCGAGGGGATCATCCCGTTCTCCCAGAAGAAGTCGCTCGACGTACTCCGGTCCTACAACACCCTGAGCCCGTGAGCGACGGGTCTCCGTCGAGCACGCGTGCCGCCGGACGGCGCTACGCGACGCTCTCGGTGTCGCTCGGGGTGCTCCTCGGTGTGGCCGGCGTGTTCTTCGTCGTGTCGCGAATCACCGAGGGCTGGAACGAGTCCGGTGCGCTGATCCGCGACGCGCGCTGGGGCTGGACGCTGGTCGGGGTGGGACTCGCGCTCGTCGGCATGTCGATCCTGGGCCTGGTGTGGCGCGCCGTGCTGAGCGCGCTGGCCGTCCGCACCCGGCGCGCCGACGTCTTCACCTGGTACCAGCTCGGCAACCTCGGCAAGTACGTCCCGGGCGGGGTCTTCCAGGTCTTGGGGCGCGCTGAGCTCGCCACCCGAGGCGGGGTACCCCGCGCCGTGGCCTACAACAGCGTCGCCCTCTCGATGGGGGCCACCTACGTGTGCGGGGCGCTGCTGGCCGCCGTACTGCTGCCCTTCGCACTGCTCGAGCACGGCTCCGTCGGGAGCGCGTGGTGGGTCTTCCTCGTCATCCCGGTCGGACTCGTGGTGATGCAGCCACGGGTGCTCCACCCGCTCTTCCTCGTCGCGGAGCGGGTCTTCGGAGGTGGGGACGAGCGGCAGGTACCCACCGCGCGGCAGTCCCTCGTGCTGGTGCTGCGGCACGCGCCGGGCTGGCTGGTCATCGCGTTGGCCTGCTATGCCGTCACGCTGACCTTCCTGCCGCACGCGCCGTTCTTCACGGTGCTGTTCGCCGCGATCGCCTCGTGGGTCGCGGGGTTCCTGGTCGTGTTCGTGCCCGGCGGCATCGGGGTCCGCGAGGCCACGTTCATCGCCATCGCCCAGAGCGCAATGCCTGTCAGCACCGCCGCGACTGTCGCGATCGCCTCGCGGCTGGCCTTCGTGTGCGCCGACCTGCTCGGCGCCGGGCTCGCCACCGCCCTGCCGCGCTGGCGCCGTTAGCGCGGCAGCTCCTCCGCGAGCACCTCGATGTTGACCAGTGCCCGGTCGCGCACCCCAGGCAGGACCTGGGCGATGCCGGCCGCCCGAACGTCCCGCTGCTCGAGCGCCGCCAGCGTGCGCGTCACGGCGACCTCGACCGAGGTCAGCTCGTCGTAGGTGATGGCCGTCTCGGCGAGCCCGAAGGGCTCCAGCACCTCGGCGTACTTGTGCGACCAGCCGATCACGACCGGGGGCACCTGCTCGGCCAGGGCCGCGATCATCGCATGGAAGCGGGACGTGACGAGCACGCTGGCGCCCGCGATCACCGCACGGAGCTGCGTGGGGAGCAGGTTCTCGTCCAGGAAGACGAGCCGATCGCTTCGGGTCACCCGGCGCGCGATGTCACGGCACAGCGGGAGGTCGTTGAGGTGGTTCCGGCCGCGGGCCGGCTGTGCCGAGTGCGCGATCATCACCACGACCTGGCCGGTACGGTCCGCGAGCTCGTCGACGAGGGCTGCCACGATCCCCGGGTAGTCAATGCCTCGGGCTTCGCAGGCCGTCGCCACGACCTGGCTCGGGGACACGACGAGGTAGGGCTGCCCGCAGCGATCCGCCATCCGGGCCGCGATCTCGCAGCGAACCCGCTCCGGCACGCGCATGGCGAAGGCCAGGTCGCTGGCGGGAGTGAGGTTCTTCAGGTCCAGCGCGTGCAACTGGGACTCGGTGACGGCGCCGCGCGGGCAGATCCGCGCCAGGTGCCGCAGCGTCAGGCCGGCCAGCGTTCTGTTCACAGGCGTCTGGAAGGGACCCATCGCCTGCGAGCACTTGACGACCTTGGTGCCCAGCAGCAGCGGGACCCACACGACCAGCGCGTTGTAGACCAGCACCACGAAGCGCCGCCCGTCGACGAAGGAGATCCCCGACAGGTCCGCGACCACGTCGGCGTCGGCCAGCGCTCTTAGGGCCGGGGGCCGGAGCAGCCACCGGAAGGGCAGGCGCAGCACGCGCAGAAGCCCTGCGAGGAACGCCAGCGGGACCTGCACCAGCGCCATCTCCACCGGCTGCTGAGACACGACCTCGACGTCGAGCCCTGCCGCCTGGTAGGCGGCCCGGTCGTCCCCCGGATGGGTCGAGACGGCCACGACGCGCGCCCCCGGCACCCGCTCGGGGAGGTTGTCGAGCAGCGACTGCATCATCGCGGCAGCGCCCTTGTTGGCGGAGTAGGCGGCGCCCAGCGTGGCGACCGTGAGCATTCGAGCCCCTTCACGTTCCGACGACCGAGCTCCGTGCCGCCCAGGCCCGACCATGTCTCCGGCGGAGGATAGCCGTCAGGCGACCGGCGACCCCGCAGTGCGTCGCTGCACCGTCGGACTGCGGCGGTGCCGGTAGCCTCGTCGGGTCATCCGATCGAGACGAAGGTGGTCCCGCGTGGCGCAGCTCGCCGACACGACGGCCGTCGAGCCGTCGGTGGGAGCCGCCTCCGGGGACGTCAACCCGCCCGGGTCAGGCGTCACTGCTCTCGACGTGTTGGCACTCGGCTCGCTGGTGCTGCTTGCCCTGCTCAGCTGGGCCTCGCTCGGCCTGGCGCACCTCGGTGTTCACTCGCTCCCGGCGGTGCTCGCGGTGACGGCGCTGGCCGCTGCGGCCGTGCTCCTCGTCGTACGGAGGTGGGCGCGCCCCAGGGTGCGTCCCAACCGCGCAGGTGTGGCCGTAGCGCTGGCCTGCGCAGCAGTCTCGCTTGCGCTGACGATGTTCGGCTTCTCCTACGGCGCCGCCGACAAGGACCCCGGCGTCTACGTCTCGCACGCCATCTCCATCGCGCACACCGGTGATGTCGCGATCCACGACGACCTGCTCGCCCAGCAGGGCAAGGACCCGACGTTCCCGGTGCGGCTCGTCTCCCCGGGTGCCCGCATGCCCGGCATCTGGGTGGACGAGGCCCGCACCGGACGTCTGGTGCCGCAGTTCTACCACCTGTGGCCGGCTCTGCTGGCGACGGCGTTCGACGCGGGCGGCTTCCACGGGCTGCGTGCGGTCACGCCGCTGGTCGGTACGCTGTCGGTCCTCGTGCTCTGCGCTCTGCTCCTGCGCGTCGGGGAGCTGGCGGCGGGCCGCCGTGGGGGGCTCGTGGTATCCGCGATCGGGGGGCTGCTGCTCGCGACCAACATGATGCAGGTCTGGCAGGCCCGCTACCCGACCACCGAGATCCTGTCCCAGGCGCTGTTCCTCGGCGCGCTGCTCGGCCTCGTGGTGGCGATGCAGGAGGGCTGGAAGGCTGCCGCCGGTGCCGCCGGGTTGTTCATCGGCGTGGGCTGGCTCAACCGTCCCGATGGTGTGCTTCTCTACCTGCTCGCAGTCGGGCTGGGGGCAAGCCTGCTGGCGCTGGGGCGGTGGGACCGCCGCGCCTGGTGGTTCACAGCTGCCCTCGCGATCGTGCTGCCGCACGCGATGTGGCAGGCCTATGACGCGGCACGCAGCTACACGCTGAGCACCGAGGTCCCCTCGCTTCGCACCGTGACAGTGCTGACCGCAGGCTGCCTCGGCGCAGCTGCGACGATCCGGCTGCTGCTGAAGCAGCCCCTCGCCCGTGCCGAGCGCTGGCTGCTGGAGCCGCGTCGTGAGCTGGCGATCGGCGCCCTCGTCCTCCTCGGCGCCGTCGGGCTGCTCGCCCTGGGCTTCCTGCGTCCGCGGCTGTTCGGCGCGGACATGATGGACTACAACGGTCACCCGATCCGCAGCTACGACGAGCAGAACCTGCGGCGGTTGTCGTGGTTCCTCACACTGCCCGCCTTCGGCCTGCTGCCTGTCGGCATCGCCGTCGTGACCCTACGGCGGTGGCGGGCCGCGCTCTGGGCCGTGCTGCTCCCGACGCTGCTGCTGCTACCGGTGTACGTCTACGCCTCACGCAACTCCTCGCGGCTGATGTGGTGGACGCGACGCTACGTCCCGACCGTCCTTCCGGGCATCGTCATCCTGATCGCGGTGGCACTCGGTGCGGCTCTGATGTGGCGCTACCGCGGCCGCACTTGGCTGCGGCTGCCCGCGCTGCTCGTCACGGCTGGCCTGCTTGCGGTGTTCGTCAGCCAGTCGCTGCCGGTGCGCCGGCACGACGAGTTCCGCGGGTCGTTCGAGGCCGCGGCCCAGATCGCGAGCGTGGCACACGGCCGGCACGGCATCTTCCTCTGGGAGCCCGACAGCGGCTGCTGCAGCGGCGCCACGCACCTGTTCCCCACCAGCGTCTGGCTGCAGCAGGACCAGGACAGCGCGCTGCTCGCGGCGGACGACCCCGCGACCGGTCAGTCGCCGATGGCCATGCTCGCCGCCTATCGGAAGGCTTTCGCTTCCCGACCCTTGTTCGTGGTGACCGGACGGGGCCAGCTCCCCGCGGGCGTCGACCCCACGCACGTGCGGCTCGTGAAGGACCTGCAGGTCTCGATGCCGGTGTGGGACGAGAGCGACACCACGCGGCCGAGCGGCTCACACCCTGTGGCGGTGCACGTCCTCGTCTGGCAGGTGGTCGGGAGCGGCCAGGGTCGTGCCTGACACCGGCACTCCGCTGGCCACCGTGGTCGTCGTCACGTGGAACGGCGCCGCGTTGCTCCCCGCCTGCCTAGACGCCCTGGCCGCCCAGGACCTGCCGGCCGGGAGCTGGCGCACCGTGGTCGTCGACAACGCCAGCGCCGACGGCACCCTGTCCCTCCTGCGCCGGGACTTCCCGGACGTGGAGGTCGTGGCCAACCCGCGCAACGACGGCTTCGCGGGAGGCAACAACGTCGCGCTGCGCCGTGTCGACACGCCGTTCGCGGTCCTGCTGAACAACGACGCCCGGCCGGAACCGGACTGGCTGCGCAACCTGTTGGCGCCGTTCGAGCACGACGCGCGCCTCGGCGCGGTGACGTCGAAGATCCTCTTCCTCCCGCGCTTCGTCGAGCTGTCGCTCGACGCCCCCGCTTTCAGCGCCCCCGGCGACGGGCGAGAGCTCGGCATCCAGGTCGGGACCGTGCTCGTCGACGGCGAGGACGCCACCGACCAGGTGCTGTGGGAGTCGTTCGCCTACCCCGCCGAGGGAGCAGGCCCCGGGCGGTTCCGCTGGACCCGGCCGCGCGGCACGTTCCTCGTGCCGGTGCCGGGCCGCGTGGGCCCGGTCGAGGTCGTCCTGCGCGTCTGGGCCCAGGCCCCGACGAAGGTCACGGTGTGCGGGGTCGTCTGGGAGGTGGGGACCTCGCCCACCGAGCTGTCACTGGTGGTCGACGGCTCCGCCGCGGTCGATGTCGTGAACAACGCGGGGGGCCTCGTTCTCCCCGAGGGGTACGGCGCCGACCGCGGCTTCCAGCAGGTCGACCGCGGGCAGTACGACGAGGCCCAAGAGGTGTTCACCGCCTGCGGTGCGGCGGTGGCCTTCCGGACCGCGGCGATCCGCGAGGTCGGCTTCTTCGACGAGGACTTCTTCCTGTACTACGAGGACTGCGACCTGTCGTGGCGGCTGCGGGCTCGCGGCTACGCGGTCCGGTACGAGCCGACCGCGGTCGTGCGCCACATCCACTCGGCCAGCAGCGGCGAGTGGTCGCCGTTGTTCACCTTCCACGTCGACCGCAACCGGCTGCTGATGCTCACCAAGGACGCCACCGCGGGCCTTGCCGCGCGTGAGGTGCTCCGGTACCCCCTGACCACCGCCTCGCTGGCCTGGCAGGCCGTGCGCCGCGGGCTGGGAGCTCGGCAGCGTCCTGCCATCCGGCCAACCTTGCTCCGGCTGCGGGTGATGGCGTCGTACCTGCGGCTGCTACCCCGCATGCTGCGGCGTCGACGCGTGGTGCAGCGCGGACCTGTACGGGCCGCGGCCCTGCAGCGACGCTGGCTCGCCCCACGCTCATGAGGATCGGCCTCGACGGCACGCCGCTGCTCGGCGCCCGTACCGGTGTCGGGCGGTACGTGCACGGGTTGCTGGACGGCCTTCGCGGTGGCCCGGACGAGCTCGTGCTGACGGCCTTCACCTGGCGTGGCGCCAGGCCGCTGCACGACGAGCCGGGCGTCGAGGTCCGCCACCGGAGGTTGCCCGCGCGAGGTCTGCAGGCGGCCTGGCGCCACGTGTCGTGGCCGCCCGTGGAGACGGTCTGCGGGCCCGTGGAGGTGTTCCACGCGACGAACTACGTCCTGCCGCCGCTACGCCGTGCGGGCGGTGTCGTCACGGTGCACGACCTGTCGTTCCTGCACCACGCCGACACGGTGCAGACGGCGACGCTGCGACTGCGCGACCTCGTCCCCCGTTCGCTGGCCCGAGCGGGTGCGGTCTGCGTGCTCAGCGAGGCGATGGCCGAGGAGCTCGAGGATGCCTACCGGGTGCCGGCGGAGCGCATCGTCGTCACCCGTCCGGGCGTCGAAGACGCGTTCCTGAAGGCCACGCCGGCCGACCCCTCGTGGCTGGCGGCCCGCGGGCTGCCGCCCGAGTTCGCGGTCTTCGTCGGGTCGCGGGAGCCCCGCAAGGGCCTTCCCGCACTGCTCGCCGCATGGCGCGAGCTGTGGTCGCAGGGCGCTGCCCCACCACTGGCGCTGGTGGGCCCTCCAGGTTGGGGCCCGGCGCTGGATCTGGCCGGCGTGCCCGAGGGCGCGGTGGCCGTTCCCGGCTACCTGGCGGACCACGACCTGCCCGCCGTGCTCGCCTCCGCGCAGCTTCTCGTCATGCCCTCGGTCTACGAGGGGTTCGGCATCCCCCCGCTGGAGGCGCTCGCCACCGGGACGCCGGTGGTGGTGAGCGACCTGCCGGTGTTCCGCGAGAACCTCGGCGGCTTTGCGCGGTTCACAGCCGTGGGGGACGGCGAAGCGCTGGTGGAGGCTCTGCGCGGTGCCGTCGCCTCGGGCCGAGGCACTCAGCACGAGCAGCAGGCACGCCGCGCGCACGCAGCTGGTTTCACCTGGGAGCGGTGCGCAGCCGAGGCGCGGCGAGCCTACGGGCTCGCACGCGGGTGATCAGAAGACGAAGCTCAGCGGTGTGGCCTTGCAGGAGCTGACCGGGACGTACGTGCGCTTCTGCGTCACGCCGTTGTAGCTGACCCAGACGGCGTACTTCTGGTTGGGCGCAAGGGCGGAGATCGTGTACTTGCCGGACGTTCGAACCCCGCTGCCCCAGCCCAGGATCGCGGCGTTGCTGTCGGCCGCCATCGACCAGGCGAAGGCCCGCGAGGGCGTGAGTGCCTGACCGCTCTTGTTCTTCACCGTGCCGGTGATCGCGCCGTTGCTCCCGCCGTACCCGCAGTTCTTGGGAAGCCGGATCACCACACCGGTCGAGCCGACCTTGATCTGCCGACGCATCGCGTACCCGTACTTGTGGGTGTCCGAGGGCCCCATGCAGGGGTTGCCGCTCGGGTCGGCGCAGGCGGTGTTGCGGTAGCGGCGTGAGTACACCTCGATCCACACCGACGTCGCGTTCGAGGGGAGGCTGCCAAGGCTCCAGGTGCGGGTCGTGGTGCCCATGTACGTGCCCTTGTAGTCGTACATCTTGGTGCCGTGCGGAGCGCCCTCACCGTTCAGGTACCGGTTCTTCTCCTGCTGCTTGACGGAGTAGCCGCCGGTCTTCTTGCAGCCGTACGTCGAGGAACCTGGTGTCGCATCGATGATCGTGCCGCTGCTGCTCTGGACGTCGAACCCGATCGACACGTTCACGTCGAGGTTGTCGGCGCCGTAGATGACACCGCTGATCGAGCGCGTCGTCCGGGTCGCACACGCAGCGGAAGCCGGCTGCGACGACGCGACGACGAGCGGGACCACGAGCGTGGAGCTCGCGAGCACGGTGAGGGCAAGGCGGGCGGGGGAGACGCGAGGAAGGCGCACGTCTGACCTCTCTGACGACAACGGCTGTCCTTCTTGGATCGGCCTGCCGACCGGGACGCCTTGAGCCCCCCGACCGGGTGAGCGTGGACCCGCACGAGCAGGGCGTCGGAACCCAGGCCGCTCGTGGTCGGGCGGGGGGAGCGGGTCATCAGCGATCACGCACGCGCACGCGCCATCACGCTGAGTTGTCCGTTGTATCCGGCTCACGACGGGAAGAGACTTGACCCTGACCTTGGGAGTGAGGGGAGCTCGCCATGCGCCGTTCTCGGATCAATCTCCTCGGGAAGATCGTCGGGGTCCTGTCGCTCCTCGCCGGCATGATCAGCATCGCGCAGCCGGCCATGGCGATCACCGGCGGGCAGCGCGACGAGGTGCACACCAACGTCGGCGTCGTCCGGTTCACCACCGAGGCGGGCCGGTTCCGCTGCTCCGGCACGCTGATCTCGCCGACGGTGGTGCTGACCGCGGGCCACTGCACGGGTGAGACAGGCGCAAGCCCGGCCACCAACGTCTTGGTCTCGTTCAACACCGATCTTCCGCTCGATCCGCTCGCGCCGGGCATCACGCCGGAAGAACGCGCGGCTCGCGCCGCGAACTACATCACCGGCACAGCACACCCGGATCCCGGCTGGGACGGCAAGCTGTCGATCTCCAAGCAGCACGATCAAGGCGTCGTCGTGCTCGATGCGGCGGCGACTTCGAAGTGGCCGGGCATCACGCCGGCGCCGCTGCTGCCCGTCGGCACGCTGGACGGCAACCAGGGCGCGCTCAAGAACGAGACGTTCACCCTCGTCGGGTATGGCGTCGACATCGGCGCGAAGAAGGCGCAGATCGTCGTGCCGGAGCGGCGCTTCACCACGTCGTTCCTCAAGAACGTGCAGGACGAGGTCGTCACGTTCCAGATCAACGACCGTGACTCCAAGGCGGGCGGCGGTTCCTGCTTCGGCGACTCCGGCGGGCCGGCGTTCCTAGGCCAGTACGTGGTGGGCGACGCGTCCTTCGTGAACTCGCTGACGTGCAACGCCACCGGTGGCTACCAGCGGGTCGACACGCCGTACTCGCGGGCCTTCCTGGAGCAGTTCATCTAGTCGTCCAGTCACTTCAGCAGCTGGCGGGCCATCACCATGCGCTGGATCTGGTTGGTGCCCTCGTAGATCTGGGTGATCTTGGCGTCGCGCATCATGCGCTCGACCGGGAAGTCCTTGGTGTAGCCGTAGCCGCCGAACAGCTGCACCGCGTCGGTCGTGACCTGCATGGCCGTGTCCGACGCGAAGGTCTTCGACGCGCTCGACAGGAACGTGAGGTCCGGGTCGCCGCGCTCGGCGGAGGCGTTCGCGACGTAGACGAGCTGCCGGGCAGCCTCCACCTTCATGGCCATGTCCGCGAGCATGAACTGCACGCCCTGGAACTCCGCGATCGCCTTGCCGAACTGCTTGCGCTCCTTGACGTAGGCGACGGCCGCGTCGAGCGCGCCCTGCGCGATGCCGACGGCCTGGGCGCCGATCATCGAGCGGGTGTGGTCGAGGGTGCGCAGCGCGGTGACGAAGCCCTCGCCCTCCTCGCCGATGATGCGGTCGGCCGGGATGCGGCAGTCCTCGAAGTAGATCTCCGAGGTCGGGCTGCCCTTGATGCCGAGCTTGCGCTCCTTGGTGCCGACGCTGAAGCCCGGGTCGTCCTTGTGCACGACGAACGCGCTGATGCCCTTGGCGCCCTTGGAGGGGTCGGTCGAGGCCATCACGGTGAAGTGGGTGTTGACCTGGGCACCGGTGATCCAGCACTTGGTGCCGTTGAGCACCCACGAGTCGCCGTCACGGACGGCGCGGGTCCGCATCGCGGCGGCGTCCGAGCCGGCCTCGCGCTCGGACAGCGCGTAGGAGAACGTGATCTCGCCGCGTGCGACCGCCGGCAGGTACTGCTTCTTGATCTCCTCGGAGCCCGCGAGGATCAGGCCCATCGTGCCGAGCTTGTTACCCGCGACGATCAGCGAGGAGGAGGCGCAGACCCGCGCGACCTCCTCCACCACGATGGAGTGAGCGATCCGGTCGGCCCCGGCTCCGCCGTACTCCTCAGGGACGTGGATGGCGAGCAGGTCCGCCTTGCGGAGCTCCTCGTGGACGTCCCACGGGTACTCGCCCGTCTCGTCGATCTCGGCCGCGCGCGGCGCGATCTTGTCCTCGGCGAGCGCGCGGACAGCCTGCCGGAGCAGCTTGTGCTCCTCGGACAGGCCGTAGAGGGAGTAGGTGGCATCGGAACCCATGCCCGCCATCGTAGATAGCCTGCTCGCCATGACGGACCGCCCCCACCTCACTGTCGTCGGCACCGGCTACCTCGGCGCCACGCACGCCGTGTGCATGGCCGAGCTCGGGTACGACGTGCTCGGCCTCGACGTGGACACCGCCAAGGTCGACGCCCTCGCGAGCGGCACCGTGCCGTTCTTCGAGCCCGGGCTGCCCGAGCTGCTGCGCAAGAACCTCGACTCGGGCCGGTTGCGGTTCACGACGTCGTACGAGGAGGTCGGTGCCTTCGGCGACGTGCACTTCGTGTGCGTGGGCACGCCGCAGAAGAAGGGCGAGTACGCCGCCGACCTCCAGTACGTCGACGCGGCCTTCTCGTCCCTCGCGCCACACCTGCGCGAGGGCGCGCTCGTGGTGGGCAAGTCCACCGTCCCGGCCGGTACGGCGGACCGGCTGGCCGCCGAGCTCGCGGAGAGCGCGCCCCAGGCCGAGCTGGCCTGGAACCCGGAGTTCCTGCGGGAGGGCTTCGCCGTCGAGGACACGCTGCGCCCGGACCGGCTGGTGTTCGGCGTGCGTTCGGAGCGGGCCGAGAAGCTGCTGCGCGCCTCGTTCCAGCCGGTCATCGACGTGCCCACACCGGTCGTGGTGACCGACTTCGCCACCGCCGAGCTCGTGAAGGTCGCCGCGAACGCCTTCCTCGCCACGAAGATCTCCTTCATCAACGCGATGGCCGAGGTGTGCGAGGCCACCGGCGGCGACGTCACCAAGCTGTCCGAGGCGCTCAGCCACGACGACCGGATCGGCGGGCGGTTCCTGCACGCCGGCCTCGGCTTCGGCGGCGGGTGCCTGCCGAAGGACATCCGGGCGTTCATGGCCCGGGCCGGCGAGCTCGGCGTGGACCAGGCGCTGACGTTCCTGCGCGAGGTGGACGCCATCAACCTGCGCCGCCGGGCCCGGATGGTGGAGCTCGCCCGGGAGGAGCTGGGCGGGTCGTTCCACGACGCCCGCGTCGCGGTGCTGGGCGCCGCCTTCAAGCCCAACAGCGACGACATCCGTGACTCCCCCGCGCTCGACGTCGCGGCCGCGATCCAGCAGCAGGGCGCGACGGTGTGCGTCTACGACCCGGCGGCGCTCCCGAACGCGCGCGTTCTCCACCCCGAGCTGTCGTACTGCGACAGCACCCTCGACAGCGCCCGCGACGCCGACCTGGTGCTGCACCTCACGGAGTGGCAGGAGTTCCGGCAGCTCGACCCGGCGGTGCTCGGCGGGGTGGTCTCCCACCGCCGGGTGCTCGACGGCCGCAACGCGCTCGACCCGCAGCGCTGGCGCGACGCCGGCTGGACCTACCGGGCGCTCGGCCGTCCCTGACCGCTGCTCTCGTCCGAGGCGCCTCGGCGCGTCCATGCCCGGGTGACCGGACGCGAGGGCCGGTGCGGTGCAGGGTGAGCGCATGACCCCGACGTACGGCTGTCCCTCGTGCGGCGTCCCCCTTACGGGGGAGCCGGTCTGCCTCGCCTGCAGGCTCGCGCTGACCGGCCCGCTCGCGGCCCGGCTGTGGCAGGTGGACCAGCAGCTCGCCGGCCTGGAGGCGCAGCGCCAGCGGCTCACGGTCGAGCGGGAGGACCTGCTGACCCGGCTACGCGCCGGCGAACCGGAACCGGCCGCCCCGCCGGGATGGACCGGACCCGCCGCGTGGGCATCCGCGCCCACCGTCCCTCGTCCCGAGAGCCGGCCGCGGAGCGCGCAGAACACGCTGCTCGTCGTCGGGGCGGTGCTCATCGCCTTCGCCGGCATCGCGTTCACCGCGGTGACCTACCAGCGGTTGGGTGTCGGGGGACGCGCTCTCGTGCTCCTGACGCTCACGGCCGCGGCCGCCTGGGTGCCGCTGCCGCTGCACCGCCGCGGCCTGACGGCGAGCGCCGAGGCCATCGCCGCGGTGGCGGTCGTACTCGCGCTGCTCGACGCGGTCGCGCTGCGCAAGGCGGGTGTCGGCGAGGACGTCGAGGGCTTCACCTACTACGCGGTCGCGCTCGCCCTGCTCGCCGCGTTAGCCGGGGGCTACGCCACGGTGGTGCCGCTGCAGGTGGCGCGGCTGTCCTGTGCGCTGCTCGCCCAGCTGCCGGTGCCTCTCCTGCTCGCCAGCGCCGGGGCCTCTGCCCCCGAAGCGGCAACGGTCCTGGCGGCCCAGGGCCTGGCCGACCTGGTGGTGGCGGCCCGGATGCGACTGCCCGACGTGGCGCGGTGGGTCGCGGGCCTCGCGGCGGTCCCGTTGTGCCTGGTGGCCCTGGCATTCTCGGCCGCAGCCGTGGAC
>JBKOVB010000053.1:0-8103 GCA_046723735.1 Actinomycetota bacterium
CCGCGCGCGCGGCCGCGTGCCTGGCCGCCGGCGGACTGGTGGCCGAGGCCGTCGCCGAGGCCGTCGGGGCCGCCGGCCGGTTCGTCGCCGCCGGTGGGGCAGCCGGCTGGCGGGGACGGGCGCCGCGCCACCGCGACGGCGACGTGTGGAGCGCGGTCGAGGCCGTGCGGGCGCGCGGCGGCACGGTCGTGGCGACGGGCGGCTGCTTCGACTTGCTGCACGCCGGCCACGTCGCCACCCTGCAGGCGGCGCGCCGGCTGGGTGACTGCCTCGTGGTGTGCGTCAACTCCGACGCCTCGGTGCGCCGGCTCAAGGGACCGGGCCGGCCGCTGGTCGCGGAGGCCGACCGGACCCGGGTGCTGCAGGCGCTGGCGTGCGTGGACGGCGTCGTGGTCTTCGACGAGGACACGCCCACCGACGTGCTCACCCGACTGCGCCCCGACGTCTGGGTCAAGGGCGGCGACTACGCGGGCGGCCGGCTGCGGGAGGCCGAGGCGCTCGACCGATGGGGCGGGCAGGCCGTGACGGTGCCCTACCTCGACGGCCGCTCCACCACGCACCTGGTCGACACCGCCGCCGCAGCGGCGACAGGAGGAGGACGGCGATGACGACAGCTGCGCTCGGCACGGTGCTGGTCACCGGCGGCGCCTCCGGGCTGGGGGCGGCGGTAGTGGCTGCCGTCCGCGAGCAGGGCGGCACGCCCGCGGTGCTGGACCGGGTGGCACCTCAGGAGGACGTGCCCCACGAGGTCGTCGACCTCGCCGACAGCCGGGCCGCCGAAGCCGCCGTACGCCGGGTGGCGAGCCGCCTCGGCGGGCTCGACGCCGTCGTGACCTGCGCGGGGACCGACAGCTGCGGCCGGCTCGAGGACGTGCCCGGCGACGACTGGGACCGGGTCGTCAAGGTCAACCTGCTCGGCACCGCCGCGGTCATCCGCGCGGCGCTCCCGGACCTGCTCGCGCGGCACGGTCGGGTCGTGACGGTCGCCTCGACCCTGGGGCTGCGGGCGCTGAGCGACGCGACGGCGTACTGCGCCTCGAAGTTCGGCGTCGTCGGCATGACCCGTGCGCTCGCCGCGGAGACGCAGGGCCGCATCGGGGTGACGCTCCTCGTCCCCGGTGGCATGGCGACGCACTTCTTCGACGCCCGCGACGAGCAGTACAAGCCGCCGCCGGACGCGAAGCTCAACCAGCCGCAGGACGTCGCCCGCGCCGTGGTCTTCGCGCTCGACCAGCCCCCCGGGTGCGAGCTGCGGGAGCTGGTGGTCACGCCCTCCGTCGAGCCGTCGTGGCCCTGAGCCCACCACGCCTGCTGGTCCTGCGGGCCCTCGGCCTCGGTGACCTGCTCACCGCCATACCCGCGTTGCGCGCGCTGCAGCGCGCGTTCCCCCAGGCACAGAGGTGGCTCGCCGTGCCGCAGGTGCTGGCGCCGCTGGTCGACCTCGCCGGTCTCGACTACACCGTGCTGCCCACCCGAGGGCTGGCCCCGCTGCACTGGCGGGGCCGGTCGCCGGACGTGGCCGTGAACCTGCACGGCCGCGGGCCGATGAGCCACCGTCTGCTCACCGCGCTGCTGCCCGGCGAGGTCGTGGCCTTCGGCAACGCGCAGGCGGGGGTCGACGGGCCGCAGTGGTGCCAGGAGGAGCACGAGCGGGAGCGCTGGTGCCGACTGGTGCGGGAACGGCTCGGGGTGCCGGCCGACCCTGCCGACCTGCGGCTGCCCCGTCCCCGGTCCTCCGGCAGCGGCCCGGCCGTCGTGCACCCGGGAGCGGCGTCCGCGGCGAGGCGCTGGCCTGCGGAGCGCTTCGCCGTCGTCGCCCGAGCGCTGGCGCAGCGGGGCCAAAGCGTCGTGGTCACCGGCAGCACCGACGAGCAGCTCCTCGCCCGTCAGGTCGCCACCGCAGCCGGCCTCCCGCGCCACGTCGTCCTCGCCGGGGGCACGACGCTCCAGGAGCTCGCCACGCTGGTCGCGCAGGCTCCGCTGGTGGTGTGCGGGGACACCGGGATCGCGCACCTGGCCAGTGCCTTCGGCACGCCGTCAGTGGTGCTGTTCGGCCCCACCTGCCCGGCCTCCTGGGGTCCCCCGCAGGACGGCCCGCACGTCGTGCTGTTCCACGGCGACGGCTCCGGCGACCCGCACGGCGACGTGCCCGACCCGGCCCTGCTGCAGATCATGCCGTCTGAGGTCGTCGCAGCGCTCGAGGAGCTGGCCGGGCGAGGCCGCGCGCCCAGCGCAGCGTCCGCACCAGCCCCTCGTAGACGCTGACCCGCGGCTCCCAGCCGAGCAGCTCCCGCGCCCTCGTGGTGTCGGGCCGACGCACCCGAGGGTCGTCCTGCGGCAGGTCCACGAACACGACCGGCGCGCGTGACCCGCTCAGCATCAGGACACGGTGCGCCAGCTCGAGCAGGGTGGTCTCCTCCGAGCCGCCGATGTTCACGGGTCCCGGACACGTGCTGCGTGCCATCGCGAGGATGCCGGCCACGACGTCCTCCACGTAGCACAGAGAGCGCGTCTGGCTGCCGTCGCCGGCCACCGTGAGGGGCTCGCCGGCGAGCGCCTGGCGGACGAACGTCGGCACCGCCCGGCCGTCGTCGAGGCGCATCCGCGGCCCGAACGTGTTGAAGAGCCGCACGATGCCCGTGTCGACGCCCTCCGAGACGCGGTACGCCGTGGTGAGCGCCTCCGCGAAGCGCTTGGCCTCGTCGTAGACGGCCCGCGGGCCGACCGGGTTGACGTTGCCCCAGTAGGTCTCGCGCTGCGGGTGCTCCAGCGGGTCGCCGTACACCTCGGAGGTGGACGCCAGGAGAAACCGGGCGCGCTTCGCGGCGGCCAGCTGCAGGGCGTTCATCGTGCCGGTGCTGCCGACGCGCATGGTGGCGATGGGCATCCGGAGGTAGTCCGCGGGCGAGGCGGGCGACGCCAGGTGCAGCACCCAGTCGACGGTCCCTGGCACGGCGAGGCCGTCGCACACGTCCGCGTGCACCACCGTCAGCGCGGGCTCGTGCGCGAGATGGGCGAGGTTGTCGGCGCAGCCGGTGCTGAGGTCGTCGACACAGACCACGTGCGCGCCGAGGTGCAGCATCCGCTCGACCAGCCAGGAGCCGACGAAGCCGGCGCCACCGGTGACCACCGCGCGCAGCCCCCACAGCGGCTGGTCGGCGGCGTTCGTCACGGACCCGCCGTACCCGCACCGCCGGGGAACAACCACCGTTCGTCGGCCCGGGCCCGTGGGTACCCCTTGGTCGTGACGCGGCTGCGAACGGTCTCACCCGACATGCCGGGCTGGCGTCGGGTGCGCAGCGGCCGCGGCTTCCGGTACGTCGACGACTCCGGCAGCCCGCTGGGGCCGGAGCAGGTCGCGCGGGTCCGTGGGCTGGTCATCCCGCCTGCCTGGCGCGACGTGTGGGTGTGTCCCGACGAGAAGGGCCACCTGCAGGCCGTCGGCACCGACGACGCGGGGCGGCGGCAGTACCTCTACCACCCTGCCTGGCGGGCCGCCCGGGACGCCGAGAAGTTCGACCGGGTGCTGGCGATGGCGCGTCACCTGCCCGCCGTACGACGGAGGCTGCGCTCTCGGCTGGAGGTGCCCGAGACCGACCCGGACCACGTGCTCGCCGCGGCGGTCCGGCTCGTCGACCTCGGCTGCTTCCGGCTCGGCTCCGACGAGTACGTCGCCCAGAACAGCAGCTACGGCCTCACCACGCTCGAGGTGCGGCACGTGCGCTGGAACGGCGGCGGGGTGGTCTTCTCCTTCGTGGGCAAGGCCGGTGTCGAGCAGGAGGTACTCGTCGACGACGAGCAGGTCATCGCGATGGTCGACGCCCTGACGCGGAGCCGACGCGCCGGCGACCGGTTGCTGTCCGCCAGGGCCGGACGGCGCTGGGTGCCGCTCGGACCGACCGCGGTGAACGACCACTTGCGGGAGCTGTTCGCGATGAACGTGACGGCGAAGGACGTGCGCACCTGGCACGGCACGGTGACCGCTGCGGCCGCGCTGGCCACCTGTCGCCGCAGCACCTCGACCAGGGGGCGGGCCAGACAGGTCACGTCCGCGATGGAGCTCACGGCGCAGCGCCTCGGGAACACGCCCGCGGTGGCCAGGTCGTCCTACGTCGACCCCCGGGTGGTCGAGCTCTTCGAGCAGGGCGAGACGGTGGCACCCGCACTGGCCCGGCTGCCGGCCGACCCCGTGCGCGCCCAGGACGCGCTCGACCGGGCCGTCGTGCGGCTGCTCAGCGGTTGACGGTCAGGCGACCGCCAGCGCGGTGGTCAGGGCGTTCATCACGCCGTGCACCGCCATCGCCGGGCCGAGGCGGCCGCTGCGTCGCACCAGCACGCACTGCAGCAGCCCGAACAGCGCCGTCACCGTGATGAGCAGCGGGATGCCGGCGAGGTGCGCAGCGCCCATCGCATGCAGGCCGCCGAAGAGCGCGGAGGAGATGAGCGCCGCCGGCCAGAACGGCATGCGCCGCATCAGCCCACGGAGCACGATGCCCCGGAACATCAGCTCCTCCATCACGGGTGCGACGAGCACCGCGGCCACGCCGCCCAGGACCAGCGCCAGCGGGCTGAGCTCATCGAGCCCCTCGACGTTGCCGCCGTGCGACTCCAGCCCGGGGACGAGGAGGGCGAGGACGATCACGGCGGCGAACCGGGCTGCGAGCTGCAGCAGGGTCCAGCCGACGACCGTGGGCGTGTCACGCCACCGCGGCGACTCGAAGCCGAACGCCGTCCGCCAACCGCCGTGCTGACACGCGAGCCCTCGTGCGGTCAGCCACACGCCGCCCAGGCCCAGCAGCTGGGCCGCGAGTGTGTACACCGACCCCGCGACGTCGCCGTCCGGCGCGCCGGTGGCCACGACGAGGATCACGACCACGGCCACCGAGGCGATCGGCAGCAGCACCTGGGCCAGCCCCACGCGGAACCAGCGCCCGGGCAGGCGCCTGCCGGCGCGCACCTGGGCGTCCAGCGGCGGCTCGCGGCGAGGGAGCGGTCCCGGCGGCGGCCCGTAGTGCTGCGGGCCGTACCAGGTGGGCGGCGGGTACGGCGGCGGGTACGGCGGCGGGTACCGCGGGGGGTACGCCGCAGGTACGGGGTAGCCGGCCGGGGGCGGCGGCCACCAGCCTGGCGGAGGCGGCCAGGGCTGGGCGGGCGGCTCGTCGGGTGGCTGGGTCATCGGGTCCTGACGGTCGGGGCCTTCACGTCGAGTTCGGCAGGGCGGGGCTGCACCTGGAGCGTCTCAGGCGGCGGCGAGGGCGCGAGCAGCCACCCGCAGGTCCGACACCAGGCCGGCGCGGGCCGCCTCCCTGTCGGTGGCGCGCAGCACAGCGGACGGGTGGGTCGTCGCGACCACCCACACCGGCGGCTGCGCCAGCGTCAGCCCCGAGGGCCACTGCTCGAGCAGCCCTCGCCGGGCGCCCAGCCGGAACGTCGGCCCGTGCACGGCTGCCCCCGCGGTGGCGCCGAGCAGCACTACTCCGGTCGGCCGCACCAGGTCGAGCTCGGCGAGCAACCAGGGCTGGCAGGCCGCGACCTGCCACCGGGTCGGGCTCTGGTGGATGCGCCGCTTGCCCTTGGTCTCGAACCGGAAGTGCTTCACCGCGTTGGTCACGAACACGTCGTCGCGGGCGATGCCTGCCTCCTCCAGCGCCCGGTCGAGCACGCGGCCGGCGGGTCCCACGAACGGCTCGCCCGCCTTGTCCTCCTGGTCCCCCGGCTGCTCACCGATGATCACCAGGTGTGCCGACACCGGCCCGTCCCCGACCACGGCCTGGGTGGCGTCCCGGTAGAGGTCGCACCCGCGGCAGCCCTGCGCCGCGGCGCGCAGGCTCGGCAACGAGCGGTCCGCGGGCAGGAAGGGCCGGGCTCCGTCGTACTCGGCCTGTCGGGCGGTCACCTTCCGGGTCCTACCCGCCCGCCTCCTCGGCAAGCACGTCGGCAAGGGCGGCGACCAGCACCTGGGCGGTCTCACGGTCGCGGACCGCCGTCCGCCAGTGCTCGGGGGTCAGCCCGGGGAAGGTGTCGCCGCGGCGTACGGCAATGCCCTGTCCCCGCAGCGCCTGCCGGACATCGGCGCGTCCAGGTACGCGGCACAGCAGGAACGGCGCTCGGCTGCCCGGCGACACCTCGACTCCGAGCTCGGTGAGCGCCGCCTCGAGCTCGTCCCGGACGGCCGCGATCTCGGCCGCGTCGCGCTCGGCCTGCTTGACCGGCCCGCGTCCCAGGCACACGTCGAGAGCGGCCAGCGCCGGGGTCGACACGGGCCACAGCGGCTGGGCCTCCCTGAGCCGCGCGACGAGGTCGGGCGACGTCAGCAGGTAGCCCACGCGCAACCCGGCCAGCGCCCAGGTCTTCGTCAGGCTGCGCACGACGACCAGCCCGGGCAGGCGCTGCGACGCCAGCGACGCGGTCTCCCCCGGCACCGCGTCCATGAACGCCTCGTCGACCACGGTCACGCGCCCGGGCCGGCACAGCGCGGCGAGGTCCTCGTGCAGCACGCCCGTGGGGTTGGTGGGGTTGCCCACCACCACGAGGTCGGCGTCGTCCGGGACGTCGTCCGCCGTCAAGACGTACGGCGGGTCCAGCACCACCCGGTCGACCTCGTGCCCGGCCGCGCGCAACGCCGCCTCCGGCTCGGTGAACGACGGGTGGACGCACACGGCGCGGGAGGGCCGCAGCGCGCGGGCGAGCAGCACGAACGCCTCGGCCGCGCCGGCGGTGAGCAGCACCTCGTCGGTGTCGCGCTCGTGCCGGCGAGCCACGGCCTGCAGCGCGAACCGCTGGTCCGGGTAGTGCCCGAGGGTCTTGAGCGAGCGCTCCAGCCGGCTGACGAGCCACGGCGGCGGCGTCGCTGCCCGCACGTTGACCGCGAGGTCGACGAGGTCGCCGCCCACCTCCTGGTCCCCGTGGTGGCGCAGCGGGTCGGTCACCGGAACCACGCCAGCTGCTCGCGCAGCCTCACGACGTCGCCGACGACCGTGGCCACCGGCGCGACCAGACCCGCCGCGGCGACGTCCTCGGCCAGCCGCGCAAGCGTGCTGACGACGACGCGCTGCTGGTCCGTCGTACCCCGCTCGATGCAGGCGGCCGGGGTCTCCGGCGCACGGCCGTGACGGATGAGGCCTTCGGTCAGCAGCGGCAGCCGGTCGTGGCCCATGAGGATGACGAGCGTCCCGGGCCCGCTGGCCAGCGCCTGCCAACGGACCCGGCTGGCCGGGTCGTCGGGGTCGAGGTGACCGGTGACGACGCACACGTCCTGGGTGAGGCCGCGAGCCGTCACCGGGATGCCTGCGTAGGCGGGGGCGGCCACGGCGCTCGTGACGCCCGGGACGACCTCGAAGGGGATGCCCGCGGCCACCAGGGCCTGCGCCTCCTCGGAGCCGCGGCCGAAGACGAACGGGTCGCCCCCCTTGAGCCGCACGACCCGCCTGCCGGCCCGAGCGTGCGTGACGAGGGCCGCGTTGATCTCGTCCTGGCGGGGGGCGGTTCCAGTCCAGCCCTGCTTGCCGACGTCGACGACCTCCGCGTCGTCACGCACGTGCTCGAGGATGGCCGGGTCGACGAGGCGGTCGACCAGCACCACGTCCGCCTCGCCCAGGCGCTGCGCCCCCTTGACGGTCAGCAGGCCGGGGTCGCCAGGGCCGGCGCCGACGAGCGTCACCGTGCCCGGCCTCAGCGGCTCCGTGCCTCGGGGCATCAGGGGAACACCACCGTCCGCTCGCCGTTGCGCAGCACCCGGTGCTCCAGATGCCAGCGCACCGCACGCGCCAGGCAGACGGTTTCGAGGTCGGCGCCGACGGCGGCGAGCTGTTCCGGGGTGTGCGCATGCGTCACGCGCGCCACCTCCTGCTCGATGATCGGGCCCTCGTCGAGCTCAGGGGTGACGTAGTGCGCCGTGGCTCCGATGAGCTTGACGCCGCGGTCGTGCGCCTGGTGGTACGGGCGCGCGCCCTTGAAGCTCGGCAGGAAGCTGTGGTGGATGTTGATGGTGTCGGGCAGCTTCCCGACGAGCTCGTCGGACAGGATCCGCATGTACCGCGCCAGCACCACGAGCCCGGTGCCCTCCGCGAGCTCCAGGATCCGTGCGTCGTCCTTGGGGTCCAC
>JBKOVB010000026.1:0-33105 GCA_046723735.1 Actinomycetota bacterium
TCACGCCCATGCGGCACACCGTAGGTGAGAGGGACACGGTGCGGCACCCGCTTGCAGGTAGCGACACCGGGGTACCGTGCCGACCGTGACGTGGACGACTCCTCCCCCCGACGGCACCAGGGCGGCGCGAGCGGTCGAGCATCACGTGCACCTCCCCGCCGGCGCGCACGTCGCCGACCGGCGGGGTCTCACCGCCACCGGCGCCGTTGCGGTCGCCTTCGCCGTCGGTCTCGTCGGGGCGTTCTACGACCTGAAGACCGGCCGGACGCTGGGCCACGGGTTCGAGATCGCCTTCGTCCTCGGTACGGCGGTCGCCGCCGCCCTCGTGCACCGCGAGGACCTCAAGGCCGCCGTCATCCTGGCGCCCTACACCTACTGCGCCCTCGCCGTCGTGGCCGGGGTCACGGGCGGCACCAGCGGGCACGGCTCGTTGTTCAAGCGGTCCGCGGTGGCGCTCTTCGACGCCCTGGTGCTGCACGCACCCGCGCTGTTCCTCTCCACCGGGCTCGCGCTGGTGATCGTCCTCGTCAGGAGGGCGCGGGGCCGCCGGCGGTAGCGGCCGCCTTGAGGTCGCGCCGCAGCTCCGGCGGCAGCGCGAACAACAGGCTCTCCTCCGCCGCCACGACTTCATGCTGGTCGGCGTAGCCGCGTCCGGCCAGCCATGCCAGCACCTGCTGCACCAGCTCCTCAGGCACCGACGCGCCGCTCGTCACGCCCACCGTGGTCACGCCCTCGAGCCAGGCCTCGTCGATCTCGTCGGCGTGATCCACCAGGTAGGAGGCCCCCGCCCCGGCGCCGAGCGCGACCTCGACCAGCCGGACCGAGTTGGAGGAGTTCCGCGAGCCCACGACCAGCACGAGCTGAGACTCCGCGGCGATCTGCTTCACCGCGATCTGCCGGTTCTGCGTGGCGTAGCAGATGTCCGCGCTCGGCGGCCCCTCCAGGTTGGGAAACCGCTCGCGCAGCGCGTCCACGGTCACGTTCGTCTCGTCGACCGACAGCGTGGTCTGCGACAGGTACGCCACCTTCGACGGGTCCCGCACCTCGACCGCCGAGGCCTCGTCCACGCCGTCGACGAGGTGGATGTTCTCGGGCGCCTGACCGGTGGTGCCGATGACCTCCTCGTGCCCCTCGTGGCCGATGAGCACGATGTCGTAGTCCTGCGCTGCGAACCGCCGCGCCTCCAGGTGCACCTTGGTCACCAGGGGGCAGGTCGCGTCGATCGTCTTCAGCGACCGCGCGGCGGCCTCCTCGTGCACCACCGGCGCGACACCGTGGGCGGAGAACACCACGATGGCGCCCTCCGGCACCTGCTCGGTCTCCTCGACGAACACCGCGCCTTTTGCCTCGAGCGTCCGCACGACGTGCAGGTTGTGCACGATCTGCTTGCGCACGTAGACCGGCGCGCCGTACAGCTCCAGGGCCTTCTCGACGGTCACCACCGCCCGGTCCACGCCCGCGCAGTAGCCGCGGGGCGCGGCCACGAGCACGCGCTTGGCAGGCTGGGGCAGCATGGGTCCAGACTACGTGCAGGAGGTGCTGTGTCCGACCGGCTGCCACGTCCCCTGCTCGCGGCGGTGGGCGCCCTCACCCAGGTACGCCGGGTGCCGGGTGCGTTGCTCACCGTGCCCTTCGCGGCGATCAGCGTCTTCGACCGCGCGCGCCGCTCCTACGACCTGATGGTGCTGCGGGGGGAGACCGTGCTCGAGCGGCTCGGGGCCGCGGAGGAGGGACCGGCCGCGCTGCCGCCGTACGAGCCGGTGGTGACCGAGACCGACGTCGTGACCGACGCGATCAGCCACGTCGCGGACCCGCTCGACCACGTCGAACCGCACGCGGCACCGATCAACCCGGACGAGCCGCTGCCAGACTTCGACGTGATGACGCTCGGCGCGCTGCGGGGCACCGTGCGCAGCCTCTCGGTCGAGCAGCTGCAGGACGTGCTCGCGTACGAACGCGCCCACCAGGCGCGTCCACCGGTCCTTCACCTCGTCGAGCACCGCCTCGCCACGCTCGCGCTCCCGTGAGCGCAGAAGCGAGCTGCGACAGCAGCGAGGGCCGGAGCGAAGCATGTCACTGACACAGCCCGCCACCGCCGACGCCCCGTGGCCGGTCCGCACCGTCGCACGGCTCATCGGCGACTGGGTGCACCGCCTCGGGTCCGTCTGGGTCGAGGGCCAGGTGACGCAGATCAGCGGCCGTGGCGGCACCGTGTTCCTCACGCTGCGCGACCCGGTGGCCGACGTGTCGCTGACCGCCACCTGCGCGCGCGGGCTCGCCGAGCAGGCCCAGGTCACAACCGGCGCCCGGATCGTCGTGCTGGGCAAGCCGAGCTGGTGGATGCAACGCGGCACGCTGTCACTCGCCGTCAGCGACATCCGCCAGGTCGGGGTCGGCGAGCTGCTCGCCCGCATCGAGCGGCTCAAGGTGCTGCTCGCCCAGGAGGGCCTGTTCGCGCCGGAGCGCAAGAAGCCGCTGCCGTTCCTGCCCGGTGTGGTCGGACTGGTGACCGGCCGGGAGTCGGCCGCCGAGCACGACGTGCTCGAGAACGCCCGCCGTCGCTGGCCCGCGGTGCGCTTCGACGTGCGCAACGTGGCGGTGCAGGGGCCGTTCGCGGTGCAGCAGTGCATCGAGGCGGTGCAAGCCCTCGACGGCGGCGTCGACGTCATCGTGATCGCCCGAGGCGGGGGCAGCGTGGAGGACCTGCTGCCGTTCTCCGACGAGGCGCTGCTCCGCACGGTCGCGGCCTGCCGCACCCCGGTGGTCTCGGCGATCGGCCACGAGCCCGACTCGCCGCTGCTCGACCTGGTGGCGGACGTGCGCTGCTCGACCCCGACCGATGCGGGCAAGCGGGTGGTGCCCGACGTGGCGGAGGAGCGCGCCCGGGTCGAGCACCTGCGCGACCGGGCGCGGCGCATCGTCGACGGCTACCTGGCCGGGGAGCTGCGGCGGCTGGAGGCGGTGTGCTCCCGTCCCGTGCTGGCCGACCCGTCACGACTGGTCAGCGACCGTCGTACGGCGGTGAAAGCCTTGCAGGACGGGGGAACTCGCTGCTTCGCCAGCCGCTTGGAGCACGCGGCGGCAGACCTCGAGCACACCCGCGCGCGAGTCGTCGCGCTGAGCCCGCAGGCGACCCTGGACCGTGGGTACGCCGTGGTGCAGCGTGCCGACGGGGCGGTCGTGCGCGACCCGGACGAGGTCGTGCTCGGCGAGACCATGCGGATCCGGCTCGCCGGTGGGGAGCTCAAGGCCACGCGCGACTGAGCGCAGGACCATCGCCTCTGGCCCGACCCACGGGGGGTACCTAGCGTCGGCTGTGTCGA
The DNA here is from genome assembly GCA_046723735.1 of Actinomycetota bacterium. Lineage (GTDB taxonomy): Bacteria > Actinomycetota > Actinomycetes > Mycobacteriales > SCTD01 > RYN-111. The sequence goes on from JBKOVB010000026.1 coordinate 3,324, forward strand.
GAGGACGAGCCATGGACGAGTCCGTCATGACGACCGACACCGACCTGCGCGAGCGCGCCTTCCGGCACCTGAAGAAGGTGCGTGACTTCCGCACCCACCTCGCGGTCTACCTGCTGTTCAACGGCTTCGTCGTCGTCATCTGGGCGATGACCGGGTCCGGCTTCTTCTGGCCGGTCTTCCTGATCGGCTTCTGGGGCATCGGCCTGGCGATGAACGCCTGGGACGTCTACGTCGCCGAGGACCCCGACGAGGAGGCCATCCAGCAGGAGATGCGGCGTTTGCAGCAGAAGCGGTGATTGCGCCCTTAGCTCAGCCCCCGAGCAGGGGGCGTGCCTGGCGGGCCATCTCGAGGTCCTCCCGCGACTCGACGACGAGCACCCGCACCGGACCTGCCCCGATGTCGGCCTCGTCGGCGGTGTTCCGTGACGCGTCCACCGCGAGGCCGAGGAAGCCCAGACCCTCCACGGCGCGCTCCCTGACGGCGGGAGCGTTCTCCCCCACCCCACCGGTGAACACGCACGCGTCCAGCCCGCCGAGCGCGGCCGTCATCGCGGCGATCAGCGCGCGCAGCCGGTGCAGGTAGACCTCGACCGCCAGCACGGCCGCCTCGTCCGTGCGTCCCAGCAGCTCGCGCATGTCGGCGCTCCCCGCCAGGCCGAGCATGCCGGATCGGTGCTCGAGCGCCTCCGCGACGTCCGGCTCGCGGGCTGCCAGCCAGAGCACCAGCCCGGGGTCGACATTGCCGGAGCGGGTCGCCATGGCCAGGCCCTCGAGCGGCGTGAAGCCCATCGTCGTGTCGACCGAGCGCCCGTCGAGCACGGCGCACAGCGACGCGCCTGCCCCGAGGTGACAGGTCACGACGCGTCGCGCGTCGGGCACGAGCTCCCCCGCGCGCCGGGTCGCCCACGCGTGCGAGAGCCCGTGGAAGCCGTAGCGCCGCAGGCCGTAGCGCGCGGTCCACGCGGCCGGCACCGCATAGGTCGCGGCCGCCTCGGGGAGCGCGGCATGGAACGCGGTGTCGAAGCACGCGACGTGCGGGACGTCGGGCAGCCGGGCCCGGACCTCGGCGAGCGCTTTCAGCGACTTCGGCTGGTGCAGCGGCGCCAGCTCGGTGAGCTCCTCGAGCCGCTTCTCCACCGCCTCGTCGAGCAGCACAGGTCCGGAGAAGTCGCGTCCCCCGTGCACCACCCGGTGGACGACGGCGTCCACCGGCTCGATGCGGTCCGGCAACCCGTCGTACGACGCGAGCAGCGTGTCGTCGTCGTCGAGCAGCCGCAGCTTCAGGCTGCTCGAGCCGGCGTTGACGGTGAGCAGCCGCACGCTCAGCCGGTCCAGATCCAGCCGGCCACGGTGGGGTGGTCCTCGCCGTGCTCGCGGGTCCAGGCCCGCGCCAGCAGCCGTTCGTCCGCCATCCGCTGGCGCAGCCCCGCGGCTCGCTCGCCCAGACCCGGGACGCGGTCGATGACGTCCATCACGAGGTGGAACCGGTCGAGGTCGTTGAGCATGACCATGTCGAACGGCGTGGTGGTGGTGCCCTCCTCCTTGTAGCCCCGGACGTGGAGGTGCTCGTGGCCGTGGCGCCGGTACGTCAGCCGGTGGATCAGCCACGGGTAGCCGTGGTAGGCGAAGATGACCGGCTTGTCGGCGGTGAAGATCGTGTCGAAGTCGCGGTCGGTCAGGCCGTGCGGGTGCTCGTCGTGAGGCTGCAGGCGCATGAGGTCCACGACGTTGACCACGCGGGTCCGCAGCAGCGGCAGCTCCTCCCGCAGGATGGCCGCGGCCGCCACCGTCTCGAGCGTCGGGACGTCTCCGGCGCAGGCGAGCACGACGTCGACCCGCTCCCCCGGGTGCTCCGTGCCGGCCCACTCCCAGATCCCCACGCCGCGGGCGCAGTGCAGCTCCGCCTGCTCGACGTCGAGCCACTGCAGGGCCGGCGCCTTGCCGGCGACCACCACGTTGACGTAGTCGCGGCTGCGCAGGCAGTGGTCCACCGTCGACAGCAGCGTGTTGGCGTCCGGCGGCAGGTAGACCCTCACCACCTCTGCCTTCTTGTTGACCACGTGGTCGATGAAGCCCGGGTCCTGGTGCGAGAACCCGTTGTGGTCCTGCTGCCAGACGTGGCTGGACAGCAGGTAGTTCAGCGACGCGATGGGCCGGCGCCACGACAGCGCCCGGGTCACCTTCAGCCACTTCGCGTGCTGGTTGAACATCGAGTCGACGATGTGGATGAACGCCTCGTAGCAGTTGAACAGCCCGTGCCGTCCGGTGAGCAGGTAGCCCTCCAGCCAGCCCTGGCACAGGTGCTCCGAGAGCACCTCCATCACGCGCCCGTCCGGGGCGAGGTGGTCGTCGGTCGAGACGACCTCGGCGTTCCAGGTGCGCTCCGTGACGTCGAAGACGTCGGACAGCCGGTTGGAGGCGGTCTCGTCCGGACCCATGAGCCGGAAGATCTGGGGGTTGGCCGCCATGACGTCTCGCAGGTAGCCGCCCAGCACCCGCGTGGCCTCCGCGCGCGTCGTCCCGGGGATCGGCACGTCCACGGCGTAGTCGCGGAAGTCCGGCAGCACCAGGTCGCGCAGCAGCAGGCCGCCGTTGGCGTGCAGGCTCGCGCTCATCCGTCGCGTCCCACTCGGATTCTGGGCCAGTACGGCGGGCACCGGCGCCCCGGCCACGTCAAACAGCTCCTGCGGCCGGTAGGACCGCATCCAGGCATCGAGCAGCGCCAGGTGCTCGGGGTTGTCACGCACCCCCGCGAGCGGCACCTGGTGCGAGCGGGAGGTGCCCTCCACCGGCACCCCGTCGACCTCGTGCGGGCCCGTCCAGCCCTTCGGGCTGCGCAGCACCAGGACCGGCCAGCGCGGCCGTCCGCCCTGCGCCCGCTCCTCCTCGATCCGGTCCAGCACGGTGTCGAGCGTGCTCGCCATCAGCTCGTGCATCGGCAGCGGCTCGTCGCCCGCCACGACGAACGGCTGGTAGCCGTAGCCGGTCAGCAGGGCGAGCAGCTCGCTCTCCGGGATGCGGGCCAGCACCGTCGGGTTGGCGATCTTGTAGCCGTTGAGGTGCAGGATCGGCAGCACGACGCCGTCCCGGCCGGGCTGGAGGAACTTGTTGGAGTGCCAGCTCGCCGCCAGGGCACCGGTCTCGGCCTCCCCGTCACCGACCACGCAGGTGACCAGCAGGTCCGGGTTGTCCAGCGCCGCGCCGTACGCGTGAGCGAGGGAGTACCCCAGTTCACCGCCCTCGTGGATCGAGCCGGGCGTCTCGGGCGCCACATGGCTCGGGATCCCGCCGGGGAAGGAGAACTGGCGGAACAGCGTCTTCATCCCGCCGGCATCGCGCGGGATGTGGGGGTAGGTCTCGCTGTAGGTGCCCTCCAGCCACGAGGCCGCCACGAGCCCCGGGCCGCCGTGACCCGGACCGGTCACGTACATCGCCGACAGGTCACGCTCGCGGATCGCGCGGTTGAGGTGGGCGTAGAGAAACGTCAGCCCCGGTGTCGTGCCCCAGTGACCGAGCAGCCTCGGCTTCACGTGCTCCGGCCGCAGCGGCTCGCGCAGCAGGGGGTTGTCGAGCAGGTAGATCTGGCCGACGGACAGGTAGTTCGCCGCGCGCCACCACGCGTCAAGGCCTGCCAGCTCCTCGTGCGACGTCGTCATGCCCGGCAGCGAACCACTGCTGCCGTGGGCTGACGAGAGCGCGCCGAGCGGGTTCGACGCTGCGTCACGGGGAAGGAGCCGCGAGACACCAGAGCGTGAGGAACCAGCGATGAACTGCTACGTCTGCGACACCGCCGGGGTCGTGACCCCGGCCGTCGTCCTGTGCCCTGACTGCAACGCCGGGCTGTGCCCCGAGCACCTGCGCGAGGCGGTGCAGCAGCGGACGAACAACCCTGGGCTGGTGGCCTGCCAGCACGACACCTGGAACGCCGGCGTCGCACGGGACACCGGGACCTGAGCCCGGAGGTCGTCGCCGCGAGCGGCAGGACCGGGCACACTGGCGGCGTGCCGGACAACCCCTACGAGATCAGCCTCGACGAGCTCACCCGGTCGACCGGCCATGCGCCGGGAGAGCCGACGATCGAGGTCGAGCAGGAGATGGAGATCCCCCACGACCTCCCTCTCCGAGTGACACCGATGTCCCCGGCATCGGAGATCGCGGCGATCGGTCAGATGGCCCAGAGTCGCCCCAGCCGTCGGCCTGCAGCTCGCTGGGCTGCCCTCACCTGGCTGAGCCTGATCGCCCTTTCGGTGCTGTTCGCGCTCGCCGCGCAGCTCGGTCTTCTCTAGAGGGCGTGGAGGACGACGTCCACCTCGCCGTCCCGCACCTGCACCGTCATGTAGGTCGCGTGCGGCTGCCGCCGCCGGTCGGTGGGCGAGCCGGGGTTGAGCAGCCGCATCCCGCCGGGTGCCACGGTGTCCCAGGGGATGTGCGAGTGCCCGAACACGAGGAGGTCCACGTCAGGGTGCGCCCGCTCGGCACGGAGCTCCCGACCGGCCGTCGTACCGGTCTCGTGGACCACCGCCAGCCGCACGCCCTCAACGGTGCGCGTCCCCACCTCCGGCAGCCGCGCACGCAGGTCCGGCCCGTCGTTGTTGCCCCAGCAGCCGAGGACGTCCGCACGAGCCTCGAGCCGGTCGAGCAGGTCGATGGTGACCCAGTCGCCGGCGTGGACGACGAGGTCGGCGCGGTCCACCTCCTGCCAGACCGTGGCCGGAAGGTCCTTCGCCCGCCGCGGCACGTGCGTGTCGGCGAGCAGCAGCAGCCTCATTCGCAGACGACCCCGTCGTGGTCACGATCGGTGTACCACCCGTACTCCGGGTCCCTGCCCGCGACGTAGGGCCCGTACCCGTGGGCCTTGGCCTCGCGGCAGGTGCCGAACCGCGGGTCGGTCCCGCTCGTCGAGGGGCTGCGGCTCGTCGTACCGCCGGTCACCGCCGCCACGGTCGGCTGTCCGCCCTTCGGCGCGACCTGCCCCGGGCAGCGGCTCAGCACGCGGGCGATGGCGTCCCGCTCGGCCGGGGTGACCCAGAGTCCGTACTCCGCCTTCACCGCCACCTGCCGCGCGACGTAGGCGCACCGGATGCTCTTGTACGACGGCAGCCAGGTCGCCGCGTCGCCGTCCCCCTTCTGGCGGTTGGCCGAGGAGTCCACGGCGAGCAGGTTCAGCGGGTCGTTGGCCAGCGCGACGCGCTTCGCGGACGGCCAACGGAACGCCCCAGTGACCCAGGCGTTCGCGAGCGCCACCACGTGGTCGATGTCGACCTCGGACGCACCGCCGCGGACGAAGTGGATGCGCGTCCCGGTGTAGGGGTCAGGTACGAGATCGCCGCTGAGCACCACACAGCCGTGCGTGCCGGGCTTGAGCACGTCGTCGACGAGGTCGCGACGCAGCACGTCGTTGCGGGTGTCGCAGCCGTTGCGGTCGGTGTCGGCCCAGGCCTGCCCGAACTCCGCGCGGGAGTAGCCCGTGAGCGGTGCCCGACCCTTCACCGGCAGGGTGCGCAACACAGCGAGCGCCGAGCCCGCGGAGACCGGGGCAGCGGTGGCTGGGGGCGGCGCGGTGGTGGCCGGCAGCGCCAGCGCCGTGACCTCCGGCTCGGGGCTCGCCGAGGCCGGCGCGGCCAGGGGGGTGCCGGCGTGCTCCTGGCAGCCGGCCAGGAGCACGACCAGCGCGACGGCGGCGAGCCGCGCCCTCACCGCGGCATGCCTGCGCGCACCCCGGGCCGGGTCCACGCCATGGTGGCGCCTCCGAGGACGCGGAAGCCCTCCGCCTCGTAGAGCGGTTGCCCGTACGGCGTCGCCCGCAGGTCGACCCGGGGGATGTCCTGCTCCGCGAACCAGCCCATCAGCGCGCGGAAGACGTCGCGCCCGTATCCCTTCCGGCGGTACGCCGGGTCGGTGCTCATCGACGCGATGTGCCCGCGCCGGCCGTCGAGCTGGTACGGCGAGGGCAGGTGCTCCTCGAGCCAGCCGACACCTCCCGCGACCGGTGTGCCGTCCTCCTCGACGAGGAACCCCACGAAGTCGTCGCCGGCCAGCCGCCGGCGCAGGGCGGCGACGCACGCGGCCTCCCACTCGGGCGTCGGCGCGTCCCCCATGGCCTCGTGCATGAACCCGCGAAGGCGCGTCAACGCCTCCGCGTCCTCGACCGTCGCCCGCCGTAGGGTTGCCACGTGACCGATCCTGCCAGCCCGTCGTACGAAGCCGCGCGCGACGAGCTTGCCGAGGTCGTGCGCGCCCTCGAGGCCGGCGGGACCACCCTCGAGGAGTCGCTCAGGCTCTGGGAGCGCGGCGAGGAGCTCGCCCGGGTGTGCCAGGAGTGGCTCGACGGTGCGAAGGCCCGGCTCGACGCAGCCCTCGCCGCCCGCGAGAACGAGGACGAAGAGGTCTAGCGGGTCACGGACGCGAGCTGCTCGAGCTCGGCCCGCGTGGCGGTCTCCCGCACGCCGCCGACCAGCACGGTCGCCGGGCCCTTCTGCCGCACCAGCGACTCGTGGCCCTGGGCGTTGCGCCACAGCTGCCAGGTCACCCCGCCCACGACATCGGTGCCGACCCGCGACGCGTTGCCGGTCGCCTCGCGCAGGAAGCCCAGCCCCCGGTCGGCGACGTACTCGAGGTAGCGGTCGTGCACGACGTACCCGACCCGCACCTGGCCCTCGACCGTCTCGGTGTCGACGACCGTCGGCGTCCACCCGGCCGGGGTCGTCGGCGCGGGCGCGCCGAGGTCCTGGGCGGCGATCGTGTAGGCCTCGCTGGGGTCCACGGGACGGATGTGCTTGCGCGACCCCGGGCCGCCCTGGTGGAACAGGAACAGCGGCAGCACCAGGGCGAACAGGATGGCCAGCGTCCGGAGCATGTCCAGGACGGTCTCGCGGCCCCGGCGGTGGGCGGGCGGTGCGGCGGTCTCAGTCGTCACGGGAGGGGTCAACGTCCGATCTTGGCGATGAGCGAGAGCACGTTGTCGACCAGCTTCTGCGCGGACTGCTCGTCCTCGCAGACGGCGACCTCGTGGCCGGCCTCGCTGATGACGGTGGTGAGCACGAGGGTGAGCGCGTCCAGCCACGGGTCGTCGCCGTCGCCGCCGAGCAGCAGGGCGTTGCGCCGGGTCCACTCGCGATACCGCTGGCGGCCCACGAGCTCGAAGCCGGGCGGCCCACCGCCCGCGAGGAACATGCGGGCCAGGTCGCGCTCCGCCCAGCACCCCGAGAGGTAGCCGCGGGCGCCGGCGAGGAACAGCTCCAACGGGTCCTGCTCGCCCGCCGCCCGGGCCTCCCGCAGCGCCGAGGCGGCCCGCTCCTCCTGCGCCCGCTGGTAGTCCTCGAACAGCGCGAGGTAGAGCTCGGCCTTGCCCCCGAAGTGGTGGTAGAGGCTGCCCACGGACGCGCCGGCGCGCCCGACGACGTCCGCGATCGAGGCCTCCGCAAAACCGCTGGCCGCGAAGACCTCGCGCGCGGCGGTGAGCAGCGCGTTCCGCGTCGAGGCGGCGCGGGCCGACGGGCTGGTCACGCGATCTCCTCGTAGGGCACGCGCCGGTGCTCGGTCACGGTCCCGATCGTCGTCCACTCGGTGCCGCCGAGGCGCGCGACCGGGCGCAGCAGGTCGATCGCTGCCTGCCCGTCGCGGATCACCGCCTCCGCCACCGCGAGGTGGACCACCTCGCCGAACACGACGGTGCAGTCCCCGAACTCGACGGTCTGCCGCAGTCGGCACTCCAGCGCCACGGGCGACTCCTTCACCCGGTACGCCGAGACGACCGCGCTCGGCTCCCGCGTGACGCCCACCGCGTCGAACTCGCTGACGTGCGCGGGGTAGTCCGTCGCGCTGCGGTTGACCCGTTCCATGAGCTCCTCGGTCGCCATCGCGACCACGAACTCCCGGGTCTCCAGGACGTTGCGCAGCGAGTCCTTGGCTCCGACGGAGGTGAAGCTCACGACCGGCGGCGCGACGCCCGCCACCGTGAAGAACGAGTGAGGTGCGAGGTTGTCGACGCCGTCGGCGGAGCGGGTGCTCACCCAGGCGATCGGGCGCGGTACGACGAGCCGGTTCAGCCACGGGTAGGTCCGCGCGCCCAACGCCGCGGGGTCGAGCTCCTTGCGGGTCACCCTTCCAGGGTCGCAGACCGTGACGGGTGCTCCACCGTGACCCTGACCACCTCGCCGCAGATGCGGCTCGCCAGGCGCGTTATCGTCCGCAGATGCACCAGTACCGGCTCTCGGCGGCGGCGCAGCTGCTCGGTGTCAGCGACGACACCGTACGGCGGTGGGTGGACGCCGGTCGGCTCCCCACCGCTCTCGACGGGGACGGCCGGCGCGTCGTCGACGGCGCTGCGCTCGCGGCGTTCGCGGTCGAGCTCGCGGGCTCCCCCGACGGGCCGCCCACGACCAGCGCCCGCAACGCCTTCCCAGGCATCGTGACCCGGGTCGTGCGCGGCGACGTGGTGTCGCAGGTCGAGGTGCAGTCCGGGCCGCACCGGCTCGTGTCGCTGATGACCACCGAGTCGGTGGACGACCTCGGGCTGGCCCCGGGGGTCCCCGCGCGCGCCTCCGTGAAGGCGACCCACGTGGTGGTGGAGCTGCCGTGACCGGCGCAGCGAACTCGCGGAGCGAGGGAACGCCGCAGCGAGCTCGAGATGCCGTGAAGTGGCTGTTCGCGGTGCTGCTGCTGGTCGCCGGCTGCACCGCCCACGCCTCGTCCCGCGACCGGACGGTGACGGTGTTCGCCGCCGCGTCGCTGACGCGCGCGTTCACGGCCGAGGCGCGGGCGTTCGAGTCGGCCCGCCCGGGCACGCACGTCGTGCTGTCCTTCGCGGGGTCGCAGTCGCTGGCGGCGCAGGTCCGCCAGGGCGCCCCGGCGGACGTGCTGGCGACGGCCGACACCGCCACGATGGACGGGCTGCGTGACCGGCTCCGAGGTGCTCCGCAGGTCTTCGCGCACAACCAGCTCGCGCTCGTCACCGCGACCGGCAACCCGCTGCGGATCACGAGGCTCGACGACCTGTCACGTCCGGGCCTGAAAGTGGTGCTCGCCGGTCCCACCGTGCCGGTCGGCAAGGCCGCGGCAGCGGCGCTGCGCACGTCCCGGGTCACCCTCCACCCGGTCTCGCTGGAGGACGCGGTCACCGGCGTGGTGACCAAGGTGCGGCTCGGCGAGGCGGATGCCGGCATCGCCTACGCCACCGACCTCGTGGGCGAAGGCGTCGGCGGGGTCCCGCTGCCCGGGACGCGCACCGACCTGGCCATCGGCACGCTGGACGACGCGGGCCGCGGCTTCGTCGCGTACGTGCTCAGCCTCGCCGGGCAACGCCTCCTGCAGGAGCACGGCTTCCGGTGAGGCGGTGCTCCCTGTGAAGCAGCGCGCGCCCTGGCCGCTGGTCGCCGCCGCCGCTGTCGGCGTCGCGCTGCTGGCCCTGCCTCTGATCGGCCTGCTGGTCCGCACCCCCTGGCGGCGGCTGCTCGAGCTCCTGGGCGAGCCGGCCGTGCGGGAGGCCCTGTGGCTCTCGGTGCGCTGCGCCGCGACCGCTACCGCGCTGTCCGTGCTGCTCGGCGTCCCGCTGGCCTGGCTGCTCGCCCGCGGGGCCGTGCCCGGCCGCCGGCTGCTGCGCGCCCTCGTGACCGTGCCCCTCGTGCTCCCACCCGTGGTGGGCGGCGTGGCGCTGCTGCTCGCCTTCGGCCGGCACGGCCTGCTGGGTTCGGTGCTGGTGGCGACCGGCACAACACCGGCGTTCACCACCACCGGAGTGGTGGTGGCCGAGACGTTCGTGGCCATGCCCTTCCTCGTGCTGTCGGTCGAGGGTGCGCTCAGAGCGCTGCCCCGCGAGCCCGAGGAGGTCGCCGCCACGCTGGGCGCCGGGCCGATGCGGGTCTTCCGCACCGTCACCCTTCCGGCGGTGGCACCCGCGGTGGTGGCCGGGTCGGTGCTGGCAGCCGCCCGGGCGCTCGGCGAGTTCGGTGCCACCACGACCTTCGCAGGCAGCCTCCCCGGCCGCACCCAGACCGTCCCGCTCGCCGTCTACGCGCTGCTGCAGGACGACCCGGCGGCGGCCTACGCACTGTCCGCCCTGCTCCTCGCGGTGAGCGTCTCGCTGGTGCTGCTGCTGCGCGGGAGGTGGCGATGAGAGCGCGCGTCGTCACGCCGTACGTCCACGCCGACATCGCCTGCGCACCTGGCGAAGTCGTGGTCGTCACCGGCCCGAACGGCGCCGGCAAGACCAGCCTGCTGCGCGCGCTGGCCGGTCTGCTCCCCGCGTCCGGGAGCGTCGAGCTGGCAGGGCGGGAGGTCGCGCACCTGCCGGCCCACGAACGTCGCATCGGCTGGGTGCCACAGGCGCCGTCACTGTTCGCGCACCTGTCGGCCCGGGACAACGCCGCCTACGCCCTGCGCGCACGCGGCACCGCCCGGCGTACGGCACGGGACCTCGCCCAAGGCTGGCTGACCCGGCTCGGGGTGGGTCACCTCGGGGACGCCCGGCCGCACGCGCTGTCCGGCGGGCAGGCCGCCCGGGTGGCCCTCGCCCGGGCGCTGGCGGCCGAGCCCGACCTGCTGCTGCTCGACGAGCCGCTCGCCGCCCTCGACCCCGAGACCCGCCACGACGTACGCCGGGTGCTGCGCGACACGCTCGCAGGCGGGCGCGCGGCAGTGCTGCTCGTGACCCACGACACTGCCGACGTGGCTGCGCTCGCTGACCGGGTCGTCCGCCTGGAGGACGGGCGCCTGGTCGGTTCGCCGGGAAAGGGCACGGCACTAGGCTCAGGGCATGACGCAGCCCTCGACCCCTGACGTGCCGGAAGCCCTGTCCGTCGGCCGGGAGGCGCCCGACCGCAACATCTCCCTCGAGCTCGCCCGCGTGACCGAGGCGGCCGCCATGGCGGCGGGTCGCTGGGTGGGCCGCGGCGACAAGATCGGCGGCGACGGGGCAGCCGTCGACGCGATGCGCAAGCTCATCGGCACCGTGAGCATGAACGGCGTCGTCGTGATCGGTGAGGGCGAGAAGGACGAAGCCCCGATGCTGTTCAACGGCGAGCGCGTCGGCAGCGGCGAGGGGCCCGAGTGCGACGTGGCCGTCGACCCGATCGACGGCACGACGCTGATGGCCAAGGGCATGCCGAACGCGATCGCGGTCATGGCCGTGGCCGAGCGCGGCACGATGTACGACCCGTCAGCGGTCTTCTACATGGAGAAGCTCGTCACCGGGCCGGACGCCGCCGACCTGGTCGACATCACGGCGCCGGTCTCGCACAACATCCAGGCCGTGGCCAAGGCGAAGGGCGGTTCGGTCAAGGACGTCACCGTGTGCATCCTCGACCGGCCGCGGCACGAGGACCTCGTGCACGACGTACGGGCCGCAGGCGCGCGGATCAAGTTCATCACCGACGGAGACGTGGCCGGCGCCGTCATGGCGGCGAGCGAGGGCACCGGCGTCGACCTGCTCATGGGCATCGGCGGTACGCCCGAGGGCATCATCGCGGCCTGCGCCGTGAAGTGCCTGGGCGGTGTGATCCAGGGCAGGCTCTGGCCCCAGAAGAAGACCGAGTTCGACCGGGCGGCGGCCGCCGGGCTCGACCTCGGCGCCGTCCTCTCGACCGACGACCTCGTCCGCAGCGACAACGTGTTCTTCGCCGCCACCGGCGTCACCGACGGCGAGCTCGCGCGGGGCGTCCGCTACCGCGGCGGCGGCGCGACGACGGAGTCGCTCGTCATGCGCTCCAAGTCCGGCACCATCCGCCGGATCATCAGCGAGCACCGGCTGACCAAGCTGGCCGCCTACGCCTCGGTGGACTTCAACCACCCGCGCTGACACCGGTCTGATGCGGCTCGCCACCTGGAACGTCAACTCGGTCACCGCCAGGCTGCCAAGGCTGCTGCCGTGGCTCGAGCAGGTGGCGCCTGACGTCGTGGCGCTGCAGGAGACCAAGGTCGCCACGTTCCCCGAGGACGAGGTCGCGGCCCTGGGCTACCAGGTCGCGCACGCCGGTGACGGTCGGTGGAACGGCGTAGCGGTGCTGTCGCGCGTCGGCCTCGAGAAGGTGGACCTGGAGCTGCCGGGCCACCCGGAGCCGCGGTACGCGAGCGCGCAGTGCGGACCGGTGCACGTCGCGAGCGTCTACGTCCCGAACGGCCGGAGCCTCGACTCCCCGCAGTTCGAGCACAAGCTCGCATGGTTCGCCTCTTTGCGCGTGCGGCTCGACGAGCTCGACCCGGCCCGGCCGCTCGTCGTGATGGGCGACTTCAACGTGGCGCGCACCGACGCCGACGTCTGGGACCCGGCGGCTTTTGTTGGGTCCACCCACGTGACGCCGGCGGAGCGGGCAGCGATGCAGGGGCTCGTCGACTGGGGGCTCGTCGACGTCGTACCCCGGCCCGGCAAGGGGCCCAACCCCTTCACCTACTGGGACTACCGGGCCGGGATGTTCCACAAGGACATGGGCATGCGGATCGACTACGTGCTCGCGACACCGGCCGTGAAGGTGCTCGACGCGTGGGTCGACCGTGAGGCACGGAAGGGCACCGCGCCGAGCGACCACGCTCCCGTCGTGCTCGACGTCGAGCTCTGACGTAGGGGGCTGCGGACTACCCGCTACCGCCCGCGGCCCGGCGCCCGAGGCGTTCCCGCGGGAGCGTCTCAGGCGGCGCCGCAGGACCGCACCTCGTGCACGCCCCACGCACGCCGCTCGTCCAGCTCCCCCACCAGGTCAAGCAACCGGCCTCACCCCCGCGAAGGCGTGGTCACAGCAGCTTGCGCAGGGTCGCCGGTGTCCGGCCAGTGGTCGCCACTCCGAGCTCCTTCTCGATGAGCGCCGGCGTGAGCCTCGAGCCCTGGACACGGGGGTAGCTCAGGTAGAGCACCCCGTCGCCGGCCCGCACCGCCTCGGGCTCCCACGCCTCGAGCCGAGCCAGTCCCGCGCGGTCCGGCTTGCCGAGCAGCACCGACACCACGACGTACCCGTCGAAGTCCTTCGGCACCTCTTCAAGTGCCTTACGGACCTGCTCGGGGGTCACGACCGCCGCGCGCACCGAGAGCCCCACCTTCTTCGCGAGCTCCTGCTCGACGTCGTCCGCCACCCGCTGCGCGCTGCGCCGGGACGAGCTGAACGTGGCGTTCCCGCTGTTGAGCACGGTCTTCACGTCTTCGTACCCGAGCTCCTCGAGCACGGCGCGCAGGTCCTTCATGGCGAGCTTGTTCCGCGGTCCGAGGTTGACCGCGCGCAGCAGGAGCACCCACCTCATGGGGACGTGCCCACGAGCGCGGCCACTGCGGCGATCTCCGCCGGACCGACCCGGCAGCAGCCACCGACGAGGCAAGCGCCCGCGTCGATCCAACGCGGCGCGGCGGTCGCGTCAAAGCGCGTCGGTCCTGTCCACGCAGCTCCGGACCACGCCTCGCCGCTGTTTGGGTAGGCCACGAGCGGCTTGTCGGTGCATGCGCGCGCCGCGGCGAGCGCCTGGTCGACGTCGGACGGCGCGCAGCAGTTCACGCCCACGGCGACGATCGCCGGGCTGGACGCAAGCGCGAAGGCGTCCGCCAGCTCCTGGCCGGCCCGCGTGCGGCCGCCTTCGACCGAGTAGGACAACCACGCGTTCGCGCCGAGCTCCTCCAGGAGCTCGACCAGGACGAGAGCCTCGTCCACGTCGGGCACCGTCTCGACCGCGAGCACGTCCGGCTCTGCGCCGAGCAGCTCCTCGAGCCTCGGGGCGTGGAAGTCACGAAGGACGCCCGCCGGCACGCCGTACCGGCCGGTGTACTCGGAGCCGTCCGCCAGCGCCGCGCCGTACGGCCCGACAGACGCCGCGACCCAGCCCCGCCCTGATGCGTCACGAGCCTCGCGGGCCAGCAGCACGCTCACCGCGAGGAGCTCGAACAGCGCCTGGTAGCTCGCTGCTGTGATCACGTCGGCCCCCGCCTCCAGGTACGCCTGGTGCACCGCCGCGACCTCGCCGGGCGCCTCCTGCAGCACGCGCGCGGTCCAGAGCGGACCCGACAGGTCGTGGCCGCGGTCCTCCAGGGCGTTGGACATACCCCCGTCGAGGACGAGCGGCCGGTGCAGCGGGAGCACGGACGAAGCGTAGATCGCTCTTCACAACCCGTCCGCCCAGGAGCACATTGGGTGAGTCAGCACCTTTCCTTCGGGAGGTAGCTCGTGGCAGCGACGACCACGCACTTCCAGGCGACACTCGCACCCTGCGGCCGGATGCAGGAGGGCGACCAGCTGGTGATCGAAGACCAGGAAGGCCTGGTCACAAAGGAGATCACGTTCTCGTGCGGTTGCAGGAGCACCCTCGAGGAGTTCCACGACGGCAGCTACCACCGCATGCTGGTCGACCACCTCGGCAAGGTCCGCCTGGACGAGGAACTACGAGGTGGGTGACGACCCGGCCCTCCCCTCGCACGACGTCCTGCTCGTGGGCGGTGGCGGCGCCGGCCTGCGAGCCGCGATCGGGATAGCGCAGACCAACCCGCAGCTCGACGTCGCCGTCGTGTCGAAGGTCTACCCGATGCGCAGCCACACCGTGTCGGCCGAGGGCGGCGCGGCGGGCGTCATCGCGGAGGACGACAGCTTCGACGAGCACGCCTACGACACCGTGTCCGGCGGAGACTGGCTCGGCGACCAGGACGCGATCGAGGCGTTCATCGCCGAGGCCCCCAAAGAGCTTCTGCAGCTCGAGCACTGGGGATGCCCCTGGAGCCGCCGACCCGACGGCCGCATCGCGGTCCGCCCCTTCGGCGGCATGAAGAAGATGCGCACGTGGTTCGCGGCCGACAAGACCGGGTTCCACATGCTGCACACGCTGTTCCAGACATCCCTGAAGTACGGCGAGATGACCCGGTACGACGAGTGGTTCGTCACCCGGCTCCTGGTCGACGACGGGCGGGTGCACGGGGTCGTCGCGGTCGAGCTCATGACCGGACGGGTCGAGGCGATCATGGCGAAGGCCGTGGTCCTCGCCACCGGCGGCTGCGGGAAGGTGTTCCCGTTCACCACGAACGCGAACATCAACACCGGTGACGGAATGTCCTTGGCCTACCGCGCGGGCGCGCCGCTCAAGGACATGGAGATGGTGCAGTACCACCCGACCGGGCTGCCGTTCACGGGGATCCTCATCACTGAGGCGGCACGCGCCGAGGGCGGCTACCTCGTCAACAAGGACGGCTACCGGTACCTGCAGGACTACGACCTGGGCACCCCGTCCCCTACCCCGGTGCTGCGCAGCATGGAGCTCGGGCCCCGCGACCGGCTGTCCCAGGCCTTCGTCCACGAGGTCGAGAAGGGAAGGACCGTCGACTCGCCGTACGGGCCGATCGTGCACCTCGACCTGCGCCACCTCGGCAAGCAGGTGATCGAGACGAAGCTGCCGATGGTGCGCGAGCTGTGCCTGCAGTACGAGCGCATCGACCCCGTCACCGAGCTCGTGCCGGTGCGCCCGGTTGTGCACTACATGATGGGCGGGGTTCACACCGACATCGAGGGCGCGACACCCGTGGAGGGCCTCTACGCCGCCGGCGAGACGGCCTGCGTGAGCATCAACGGGGCCAACCGGCTGGGGTCGAACTCGCTGCCGGAGTGCCTGGTCTTCGGCGCCCGTGCCGGCAGAGCCGCCGCGGAGCACGCCTCGACGGCGGCGCCGGCGCCACCGTCTGTGAAGGCTCAGGCGCAGGACGAGCGCCGGCGCATCGCGGCCCTGCTCGACAGGTCCGGGACGCAGAGCGTGGCCGCGATCCGGGACCAGATGCAGGCGACGATGGAGGAGGCCGCGGGCATCTACCGGACCGGGCCGGGGATGACCAAGGGCGCGGACGTCCTGGCCGAGCTGCAGGAGCGGATGGGATCCGTGGGGGTCTCCGACACCAGCCGCACCTTCAACACCGAGCTCATCGCAGCGCTCGAGCTGGCGAACATGCTCGACGTCGCCGAGACCATCCTGCAGTCCGGGCTGCTCCGCGAGGAGTCGCGCGGCGCGCACCAGCGCACCGACTTCCCGACCCGGGACGACGCGCGCTTCCTCACGCACCTGCTCGTGCACCGCAACCCCGACGGGAGCTCGCGAGTCGAGCCGCTCCCGGTGACCATCACCCGGTGGCCGCCGGGCGAGCGCAAGTACGGGAGGTAGGGACCGTGGCGGACACCATCGGCCTCCGCGTCACCCGGTACCGGCCGGAGAGCGACCGCGCCCCCCGTCTCGAGGACTTCGAGGTGCCGCTCCGGCGGGACTGGACGGTGCTCGACGGGCTCAACCACGTGAAGAACGAGCTCGACCCGACGCTGGCTTTCCGCTGGTCGTGCCGGATGGGCATCTGCGGCAGCTGCGGGATGAACGTCGACGGCGAGCCGAGGCTCACGTGCGGGACGTTCCTCACCGACTTCGCGCCGGGTCCGGTGCGCGTCGAGCCGCTGAGCAACTTCCCCGTGATCCGCGACCTCGTCGTCGACATCACGTCGTTCGTGCAGAAGCTCCCGCAGGTGATGCCATGGATCGTCCGGGAGGAGGAGATGCCGGTCGAGGAGGGCGAGTACCTCCAGACACCCGAGGAGCTCGACGCGTTCAAGCAGGACAGCATGTGCATCAACTGCATGCTCTGCTACTCCGCCTGCCCGGTGTACGGCCTCGACCCGTTCTTCATCGGGCCGGCCGCTGTCGCCCTGGCCGAGCGGTACGACCTGGACTCGCGCGACGAGGGCGTGCAGGAGCGCATCGACCTCCTCTCCGACCACGAGGGCGTCTTCGGCTGCACCTTCGTCGGCGAGTGCACCCGGGTGTGCCCGAAGAACGTCGACCCCGCGGGGGCTCTGCAGCGCTACAAGCTGAAAGCCGCACAGGCCTCGGTGCGTTCGATGATCCTCCCCCGGGGTGCACGGTGAGCGAGGTGCGGCTCTACCGCCGCCGCGTGCCGGTCTTCTGGTGGATCCGCAAGCGCAGCTACTTCCTCTTCGTGATGCGTGAGCTGAGCAGCCTGTTCGTCGCCTGGTTCGTCGTCTACCTGCTGCTGCTGCTGCACGCCCTCAGCCGCGGGGAGGCGGCCTACCAGGACTTCCTCGACGAGGCCGACGCGCCCTGGCTCGTGGCGCTCAACGTCCTCGGCCTGGCCTTCCTGGTGCTGCACACGATCACGTGGTTCCACCTCACGCCGAAGGCGATGGTGGTGAAGGTCCGGTCGTGGACCGCGCCCCCGTGGCTGATCCTCGCCTCGCAGTACGTCGGCCTCCTGGTCGTCTCGGCCCTCGTGCTGTGGCTGGTGACCCGGTGAGCACCAGGCGTGTCGAGCCGCTCGTGTGGCTGCTGTTCAGCGCCGGCGGCGTGATGGCGGCGGTGTTCCTGCCGGTGCTCGCGCTCCTGTTCGGGCTCGCGGTGCCTCTGGGCTGGGTCGATCGTCCCCGGCTGGGGCACCTGCAAGACCTGCTGGCAACCCCGATCGCCTTCGTCGGCCTGCTCGTCATCTTCGTGCTCATGCTCGTCCACGCCGCGCACCGGCTGCGCTTCACCCTGTACGACGGGCTGCAGATCAAGATGCGCCGCACCGTCGCCTCCCTGTGCTACGGCGGGGCGTTCCTCGGCGCCGTGGCGTCGTTCGTGGTGCTCCGCTCGGTCGCCTGAGCGGCCGTACCTAGACTCGTGCCATGCCTGAGTTCGCCTACTCCGACCTGCTTCCGACCGGGGCCGACGACACGCCGTACCGGCTGCTGACCAGTGACGGGGTCTCGACGGTCGAGGCGCTCGGGCGCACGTTCCTTCAGGTCGAGCCGGACGCGCTGCAGCTGCTGGCACGTACGGCGATGCGTGACATCGCGCACCTGCTGCGCCCCGCGCACCTGGCGCAGCTGCGTCGCATCCTCGACGACCCCGAGGCGTCCCCCAACGACAAGTTCGTGGCGCTCGACCTGCTGAAGAACGCCAACATCGCGGCCGGCGGTGTCCTGCCGATGTGCCAGGACACCGGCACCGCGATCGTCATGGGCAAGCGCGGGCAGACGGTGCTGACCGACGGCCGCGACGAGGAGCACCTCTCGCGGGGCGTGTACGACGCCTACACGAAGCTGAACCTGCGGTACTCGCAGCTGGCGCCGCTGACGATGTGGGACGAGAAGAACACCGGCAACAACCTGCCGGCGCAGATCGAGCTCTACGCCTCCGCCAAGCCGTACTACGAGTTCCTGTTCATGGCCAAGGGCGGCGGGTCGGCGAACAAGAGCTACCTCTACCAGGAGACCAAGGCGGTCCTGAACCCCGCGTCGATGATGCGGTTCCTCGAGGAGAAGATCGCCTCGCTCGGGACGGCGGCCTGCCCGCCGTACCACCTGGCGATCGTGGTCGGCGGCACGAGCGCGGAGTACGCGCTGAAGACCGCGAAGTACGCCAGCGCCAAGTACCTCGACAACCTCCCGACCTCGGGCGACCTGACCGGGCACGGCTTCCGCGACCTCGACCTCGAGCTGCAGGTGCACGAGCTGACCCAGAAGCTCGGCATCGGGGCGCAGTTCGGCGGCAAGTACTTCTGCCACGACGTGCGCGTCATCCGCCTCCCCCGGCACGGCGCCTCGTGCCCGGTCGCGATCGCGGTCTCCTGCTCCGCTGACCGGCAGGCCCGCGCGAAGATCGACGCGAACGGCGTGTGGCTGGAGCAGCTCGAGACCGACCCGGCGCACTACCTGCCCGAGGTGACCGACGAGCACCTCGACGACGCCGTCGTGCACGTCGACCTGAACCGGCCGATGAGCGAGATCCGTGCTCTGCTCACGACGCTTCCGGTGAAGACTCGGTTGTCACTGTCCGGACCGCTCGTCGTCGCGCGCGACATCGCACACGCCAAGATCGCCGAGCGGCTGGATGCGGGCGAGCCGATGCCGGACTACCTGCGCGACATGGCGGTCTACTACGCCGGTCCTGCCAAGACGCCTGAGGGCATGGCGTCGGGCTCGTTCGGCCCCACCACGGCGGGCCGGATGGACTCCTACGTCGACAGGTTCCAGGCCGCGGGTGGCTCGCTCGTCATGCTGGCCAAGGGCAACCGGTCGCAGCAGGTGACCGACGCGTGCGCTCGCCACGGAGGTTTCTACCTGGGCTCCATCGGCGGCCCGGCCGCGCGGCTGGCGCAGGACTGCATCAAGAAGGTCGAGGTCCTCGAGTACCCCGAGCTCGGCATGGAGGCCGTCTGGCGCATCGAGGTCGAGGACTTCCCGGCGTTCGTCGTCGTGGACGACAAGGGCAACGACTTCTTCGCCGATCCCGCGGCCGCCGGCCCGACCCCAGTGACCATCGGCCCCAAGCCCTAGCCCCTCCCCTCCCCTCCCCTTACGTCCTCAGGCGTCCGCACACCTCTGGGAGCACTCCTTAGGACGTACCTGCTCCCGCCCAAGGCGCCAGGCGACCAGCGGGATCCTGACCACGCTGCGGCCCTCTGCCGTGAGGGTGATGGAGCTGGCACCACGCCCTCCTGCTCCTCCGCAAGGGCGCGGCCCCGTGGATCTCCCCCCACGACTGCGCCGACGGATCAGGACGCAAGGGGGCTGGGCGGGGGAAGATCGGCCTATGACGCAGTGGCGCACGGAGCACGACTCCCTCGGCGAGGTGCAGGTCCCGGTCGACGCGCTCTGGCGCGCCCAGACGCAACGGGCAGTCGACAA
This sequence comes from Actinomycetota bacterium, assembly GCA_046723735.1. GTDB lineage: Bacteria > Actinomycetota > Actinomycetes > Mycobacteriales > SCTD01 > RYN-111. The sequence goes on from JBKOVB010000026.1 coordinate 22,937, forward strand.
CTTCCCGGTCAGCGGCCAGCCCGTCGAGCCGGCGATCGTCAAGGCCCTGGCCGAGCTCAAGGCTGCGGCGGCCCGCGCGAACGCCGCACTCGGACTGCTCGACCCTGACGTGGCGACGGCAATCGCCGACGCCGCCGGGCAGGTGGCACAGGGTCAGCACCTCGACCAGTTCCCCGTCGACGTGTTCCAGACCGGAAGCGGCACCTCCACCAACATGAACGCGAACGAGGTCCTCGCCACCCTCGCCACCCAGGCGCTCGGACGCGACGTCCATCCCAACGACCAGGTCAACGCGAGCCAGAGCAGCAACGACCTGTTCCCCAGCGCGCTGCACCTCGCCGCCGCCCGCGCCGTCGAGCAGGACCTCAAGCCGGCACTGCACCACCTCGCCGACACGCTGAGCGGCAAGGCCGAGGAGCTCCGCGACGTCGTCAAGGCGGGCCGCACGCACCTCATGGACGCCACCCCGGTCACGCTGGGCCAGGAGCTCGGCGGCTACGCGGCGCAGGTGCGGTACGGCGGGGAGCGTCTCGACGCGACCCTGCCGCGGGTCGCCGAGCTGCCCCTCGGCGGCACCGCCGTCGGCACCGGCCTCAACGCGCCGCCGGGCTTCGCGCAGGCAGTCGTCACCGACCTGCGCGAGCGCACCGGCCTGCCCCTGACCGAGGCCCGCAACCACTTCGAGGCGCAGGGAGCGCGTGACGCGCTCGTCGAGCTGAGCGGTGTCCTGCGGACCATCGCAGTCGGCCTCTACAAGATCGCAAACGACCTGCGCTGGATGAGCAGCGGCCCGCGGGCCGGGCTGGCGGAGATCCACGTGCCCGACCTGCAGCCGGGCTCGAGCATCATGCCGGGCAAGGTCAACCCGGTGGTCCCCGAGGCGGTCTGCCAGGTCGTCGCCCAGGTCCTCGGCAACGATGCCGCGGTCGCTTTCGGCGGCGCCGCAGGCAATCTCGAGCTGAACGTCATGCTGCCCGTGATCGGTCGCAACCTGCTCGAGTCGCTGCGCCTGCTCAGCAACGTGACCCGCCTGCTCGCCGACCGCTGCATCGCGGGGATCACCGCCGACGTCGAGCGGTGCCGCACCTACGCCGAGAGCTCGCCCAGCATCGTCACAGCCCTCAACCCCTACCTCGGGTACGACGAGGCCGCTGCGATCGCGAAGCAGGCCGTGCGCGAGGGCAAGACCATCCGCCAAGTCGTGGTCGAGCGCGGGCACGTCGAGCGCGGCACCCTCTCGGGGGCTGATCTGGATGCCGCGCTCGACGTGCTGCGGATGGCGAGGCCACAGGGCTGACGCCCGCTGCGGGCCCCTCGCCTCCTCAGCGGCTCGGGCTCCTCCGCCTCCGGCTGACCACGAGCATCATCAGGCCGGCGGCGACCAGCGCGATCGCCGTGCGGGCCAGCAGACTGAGGGAGTCACCGGTGAAGGGCAGGCCACCGCCCTGGGTCGGCGGAGGCGTCGGCGAGGGCGTCGGGCCGGGGCTCGGCGTGCCGCCGCCACCCGTGAAGGTGTGGCACAGCGTCACCGTGGCGGTCGCGGACTGCTCCGTCTGCACGATCGTGGCCACGTTCGTGTAGTCGGTGCACACGTCGTCAGCACCCGCCTGGGTCAGCGTGTACGTGAAGTCGTGCGGACCGTCGAGGTAGTCCCACGTCCCAAGGGTCACGGGGTTGGCCGGGTCGGTCTTGTCGTCCACGACGGTGATGACCCGGTTGACCTCCTGGTCCAGGGTGAGCGTCACCGGGACGTCGGCCGACGAGGAGCCGCTCGGCGTGGACGCCGCGCTCGCGTCCCACGTGGCGGTGGCCGTCGCCGTACCGCTCGTGGCCGGTGTGCCGGTGAAGGAGCAGCTGTACGGCAGGGTGACCGACCCGCTCTTCGGGATGGTGACCTGCGAGCCTCCGGTCACGGTGCACGTGACACCGCCGCCGAGGTCGGAGGTCACGGTCACGTCAGCGACCACGTCCTCCCAGTCGTTCGGGTTGGCCACCGAGACCTCACCGCCGAGGGCGAAGCCTCCGTCAGTGGTGCCGGTCGGCGTTACCGTCACGGTGTAGGAGAAGGTGCCCGTGCTGCCGTTGGCATTGCTGATCAAGGTGGGGGTGCCGGTCTTCCCGATCGCCCAGCTGTACGAGCGGTCGAACGAGCCGGTGCCCGTCGCCGTCGTCAGCAGCGCCGACCCGACGCAGACGTCGACGCTCTGCGACGAGGAGCCGGTGCTCTCCGAGTCGTTGGTCGTGAACGTCGCGGTGTTGTCGTAGCTCGTGCACGTGCCGGCCTCACCCGCACGCGTCACCGAGTAGGTGAAGACCTTCGGGTTGGTGTCGGTCGCGGCGTTGACCGTGCCGAGGACGCCCTGCACCGAGTCGGTCACCGTGATGCTCTCGTCGGTGGTCGTGGGCTCCTGGGCGGAGAAGTCGACCGACGCGGTGCCCGACGCCGAGGAGGCCGTCGTGAAGTACGCCCCGCTGTCCCAGGTGGCCGTGGCGGAGTTGGTGCCGGTCGGCTGCGTGGGGGTCGTTGTGTAGGTGCACAGGTAGTCGAACGTCGCGGAGCCGTTGGCCGGGATGGTCGCGTCCGTGCCGCCCGTCACCGCGCAGTCACCCGCGCCGTTGTCGATGTGGTCACTGACGTTCACGTGCTCGAACGGCACCGCGTTCGGGTTCGTCACCGTGATCGTCCCGGTGACGTTCCAGGCGTCGTCGCTGTGCGTGTTGGCCACGCTGACCGTGTAGTCGAACGTCGCCGTACCGCCCTCTGCGATGGTCGCGCGGGTCTGGTCCACCTGCTTGCTGATGGTCCAGTGGTAGGTGCGGCCGAACGCGGGCGTCGCGGTCTTGCTCACCGTCAGGTTCGCGTTGTGCTTGAGGAAGCACTCGGTCGTGGCGTTGGTGTGCGAGCTGTCGGCGTAGTAGGGGCTGGTGCTCGTGAACTCCGCCCGGAAGCAGGTCCAGCCTGCGTCGGTCGGCGTGTACGGCGAGGTCGTCGCCGCCGTGTAGGACGCACCGCTCACGTGGGTGACCGGCGCAGCCGTGCCGACCTGGGTGCCACCGCTGGTGCACGGCGTCGCGGAAGCCCCTGCGGCGCAGGCGAAGAAGGCGACCGTGCCGGTGATCGGGTGGATGCCGTCACCGGTGAGGCTCGCCGTGTCGTTCCAGCTCGTGTTGGCGCTCGCCTCGGCGGACTGCGTCTGCAGGTCCGGGTTGAGCTTGGTGAAGGTGTCCGTGTAGGTGCACGCGACCGTCTCGTTCTTGGCGACCTTCACCGTCGCGTCCGGGGCCGAGACCGTCGTGTCCGAGGTCGGGTCGCTGCACACCAGGCCCGTGTTGACCCAGCCTGTCGGGACGCTCGTCTCCGACAGGCTGTGGGTGCCCACCTCGACGGTGAACGACCGGGTGCTGGGCTGGGTCGCGTCCGAGGGGTCGTCGTCGAGGGTGAACGACGAGCCGTCGAGCGAGAACGTGAAGTCCTGCGGGTCGTCGGGCACGGCGTTCTTCGTGACCGTGATCGTGCCGTGCTGGATCGGGTCGTTCAGGGTCAGGGCCACCACCTGATCACCCGCGCTGATCGTGACGTGCTGGTCGGCAGCAGGGTCGTGCCCAGCCGGCACCGTCGTCTCCACCAGCCAGAAGCCGCCCTTGGGGACGTCGCTGATGGTGCAGTCACCACCGGCGTCGGTGGTGCAGGTCCCGATCACGTTGGCGGCGACCTTGTCCTCCGCCCCCGCGCTGACGCCACCCGTCGGCGCGACGTCCTTGTAGAGCGTGAAGCCGGCGCCCGCCAGCGCCCCGTGCGCGTCGGTCTTGTGCACGCTCACGGCACCGCAGTTGCTGATCGTCACGGGCTCGGGGGCGATGAAGTCCTTGAGCTCGGCGGTGAACGAGTCCGACGCCCGGCTCTTCACGTAGACCGAGCCGTAGGTCGTGCACCGGTCGGACGCAGGCACGAGCGCCGCGAGGTTGATGGACGCCTCGCCGAAGGTGCGCGCGGAGAGGCCCGACAGCCCGTCGGAGTCGGTGGCACTGATCGCCGTGCTGTTGATGCTGCCCAGCGCCTGCGTGTCGCTGAACGTCGTCGCCGGCCCCCAATCGCTGCCTGTCCAGGTGCGACGGCTCAGCACCGGGTGCGTGCCACCCTTCGTCAGGTCGTACGTGATGAGGATGTCGCCCGTGGTCCGGACCGGGATCGTGTGCGTGGACAGCCCCGAGTTGTTGGAGACGTCGTTGTCCCGGACGGCGGACTGGTTGAACTCGAAGTCCATGTTGGTGGTGCCGTTGGGTTCCTGGACCCGGGTCCAGAAGACGTTCACGAAGGTCGAGGAGCTGTAGCGCTCGACGTACACGCCGAAGTGCGTGAGGTCCGACTTGTTGTTCGGGATGGAGCCGGTCGTGATCGTGGTGTGCGCGTCGTCCTCCGACGTGCCCTGCGTGAACGAGTCGTCGTCCTGCCCCGTCGGGCGGTCGTCACGCACCAGCACGCCGCTGCGCATGGACGAGCCGTGACCGCCGCTGAGCCAGTCGACGGCGCCGCCTCCGCCGTCCACGACCAGGTTGGCGTCGCTGTCGACCTCGAAGCTGCTGCCGGTGATCGAGCCTGCGCTCGCCACCCCCGGGCCGGCCACGCCGTAGGAGGCCAGCACCGCCACGACCGAGGCCACCACCGTGGCACGGCGGGCCGTGCGGCGAGTCGGGCCCCAGGGAAGCCGGGAAAGGCGTCGTGCTGTCACGTCGAACCCCCCACTCCGTGGGACGGGGTGCGCCCCACGACGGTCACGAACGGGCGGATCAGGCGAGGCGCCGGACTCCCCGGCGGGTCGCGGGACCCGGTCACTCAGCGTGCTGATACACGCTGCGGGACAAGGCTCATCGGACTCTTACTTCCCCTGGTGTGCAAGAGTTGTGTCCGCTTCGTGACTCTCTGCGTCCGAACTATCGGCGCACCGTCACCACACGGATACACAGCGTCACGAAAGTGAGGCTCGAATACCTGGAGTAGCCAGGCGCGGAGTGGCCGACCTGCCCGTATCAGACCTCCGTCCGGAACGAGCCGAGGCCCGCTCCTCCCACCCAGCAGGGAGGAGCGGGCCTCGGGGTCCGCAGGGGGCCTGTAGGCCCGCCTTCCTCCTACTCAACGCCGGTGCGCCGCAAACCTCGCGCAGCCGGACGTGACACCGGTCATACCTAAAGAGGAAGGTCCTCCAGCATCTCCGTGACGAGCGCAGCGATCGGCGACCGCTCGGAGCGGGTGAGGGTCACGTGCGCGAAGAGCGGGTGCCCCTTGAGGGCCTCGATGACAGCCGCGACGCCGTCGTGCCGCCCCACGCGCAGGTTGTCGCGTTGCGCCACGTCGTGCGTGAGCACCACGCGGGAGCCCTGGCCGAGACGGGACAGCACGGTCAGCAGCACACCCCGCTCGAGGGACTGCGCCTCGTCGACGATGACGAAGCTGTCGTGCAGCGAGCGCCCGCGGATGTGGGTCAACGGCAGCACCTCGAGCAAACCACGGGCCATGACCTCCTCGACGACCTCGGGCTGCACCAGCGCCCCGAGGGTGTCGAAGACCGCCTGCGCCCAGGGGTTCATCTTCTCCACGGCGTCGCCCGGCAAGTAGCCCAGCTCCTGCCCGCCCACCGCGTACAGCGGCCGGAACACGACCACCTTCTTCTGCGTACGACGCTCGAGCACCGCCTCGAGGCCTGCGCACAGCGCGAGCGCGGACTTGCCCGTCCCGGCCCGACCCCCGAGGGAGACGATCCCGACCTCCGGGTCGAGGAGGAGCTCCAGCGCCACCCGCTGCTCGGCGCTGCGGCCGTGCACGCCGAAGGCGTCCCGGTCGCCTCGGACCAGGCGCACCGACTTGTCCGGGGCCACCCGACCGAGCCCGGAGCCGCGCTCGGACAGCAGCACCAGGCCGGTGTGCGTGGGCAGCTCGCGCGCCGCCGGCAGGTCGAGCCGGCCGTCCTCGTAGAGCTCGTCGAGCTCCGCCGCCTCCACGACGAGCTCGGCCATGCCGGTCCAGCCGGTGGTGGGTGCCAGCTCGGCGCGGTACTCCTCGGCCGCTACGCCGATCGCGGCCGCCTTGACCCGCAACGGGAGGTCCTTGGTCACCAGCACGACGTCGTGGCCGTCAGCGCCGAGGTTGACGGCCACCGCGAGGATCCTGCTGTCGTTGTCGGCCACGCGGAACCCGGCGGGCAGGGCTTCCACCGACGAGTGGTTGAGCTCGACCCTCAGGGTGCCCTGCCCGACGGCCACCGGTTCGTCGAGCCGACCGTGCGCGATCCGCAGGTCGTCCAGCAACCGCAGCGCCTGCCGCGCGAACCACCCCAGCTCCGGGTGGTCCCGCTTGCCCTCCAGCTCGGAGACGACCACGAGGGGCAGCACCACCTCGTGCTCCGCGAACCTCCCCAGCGCCCCCGGGTCGGACAGCAGCACCGAGGTGTCGAGGACGAAGGTCTTCGTGCTGGGGGTCGGCATGCGCAGGCCTCTCGTGTCAGGGGCGGGACCCGGCCCCAGGGGCCGGGTCGCGGCCCCCTTCACACGCGGCTGCGCGCACTGGGCCTCCCGTGCGACGGACGGGTCGTCCGTCGCTGCCCTGACGGTAGGTCGCGCCCCCACCCGTCCCGGGCACGACACGCCCGGCCACACGGGTGAACGCCCCGCCCGGGGCCGCCGGAGGGGCTACGTGCCGAAGCGGCGGTGGCGGGCGCCGTACGCCCGCAGGGCCCGCAGGAAGTCGACCTTGCGGAAGTCGGGCCAGTACGCGTCGCAGAAGTAGAACTCGCTGTGCGCGCTCTGCCAGAGCAGGAACCCACCGAGGCGCTGCTCGCCGCTGGTGCGGATGACGAGATCGGGGTCGGGCTGACCGCGGGTGTAGAGGTGGTCGGCGATGTGCTCGACGTCGAGCAGGTCCGCGACCTCCTCCAGCGACCGGCCGGCGGCGGCGTGGGCCTGCAGCAGCGAGCGGACCGCGTCCGCGATCTCCCGCCTGCCGCCGTAGCAGATGGCCGCGTTCACGACGAGGCCGTGCCGCCCGGCGGTTCGCTCGGACGACTCCTTGAGGGGGGCAGCGGTCTCCGGCGGCAGCAGGTCGAGGGCGCCGACGACGTTGACCTGCCACGGGTTCTCGTCCCGCCCCAGGTCGGCCACCAGCTTGGTGATGATGCCCAGCAGCGCGTCGAGCTCGGCCTTGGGACGCGCCAGGTTGTCGGTGCTCAGCAGCCACAGGGTGACCACTTCGACCCCGGCCTCGCCGCACCAGCCGAGCAGGTCGACGATCTTGTCGGCACCAGCCTGGTGGCCCTCGCGGGAGGAGGCACCCATCGCCTTCGCCCACCGGCGGTTGCCGTCGAGGATGACGCCGACGTGCTTGGGGATCGCGGTGTGCTGCAGCCGGGCGGTCAGCCGGCGCTCGTACGCGCCGTACACCAGCTGCTTCAGCCCCACGGCCCCGAGCCTATCCAGCGGGAGACGGCTGAGGCCCGCACCCGGGCACGGGGCGGGCCTCAGCAGGGCTCGTACGACGGGGCTACGCCTTCTCGAGGCGATCCACGAGCTTGGCCTGCTCCTCGGCCATCTCGGCCGGCAGGCGGTCGCCGTACTGCTGGTAGTACTCGGGGATGAGCGCCGCCTCCTGCTTCCAGATCGCGACATCGACCGAGGTCAGCACGGCGAGGTCCTCAGCGGAGACGTCCAGGCCGTCGACGTCGAGCTCGCCCTCGGCGGGCAGGACACCGATGGGGGTCTGCTTGCCGTGCGCCCGGCCCTCGATGCGGTCCACGATCCACTTGAGGACGCGGCTGTTCTCGCCGTACCCGGGCCACAGCCAGCGGCCGTTCTCGTCCTTGCGGAACCAGTTGACGTAGTAGACCTTCGGGAGCTTGTCGGCGCTGGTGGCCTTGCCGATCTTGAGCCAGTGGCCCATGTAGTCGCCCATGTTGTAGCCGCAGAACGGCAGCATGGCGAAGGGGTCACGGCGCAGCTGGCCGATGGCGCCGACGGCCGCAGCGGTCGTCTCGGACGAGACCGTCGAGCCGAGGAACACGCCGTGCTGCCAGTCGAACGACTCGGTCACCAGCGGCACCGCGGTGGCGCGGCGGCCGCCGAACAGGATGGCCGAGATCGGCACGCCCGCCGGGTCCTCCCAGTTGGGGGCGATCGTGGGGCACTGCGCGGCCGGGGTGGTGAAGCGGGCGTTCGGGTGCGCGGCCGGGGTGTCGCTGGCGGGCGTCCAGTCGTTGCCCTTCCAGTCGATGAGGTGCGCCGGCGGCTCCTCGGTCAAGCCCTCCCACCACACGTCGCCGTCGTCGGTGAGCGCGACGTTGGTGAAGATGCTGTTGCCGTAGAAGGTGCGGACGGCATTGGCGTTGGTGTCCTCGCCAGTGCCGGGCGCGACGCCGAAGAAGCCGGCCTCGGGGTTGATGGCGTAGAGGCGGCCGTCCTCGCCGAACCGCATCCAGCAGATGTCGTCCCCGACGGTCTCGACCTTGTAGCCCGGGATCGTCGGCTGCAGCATCGCGAGGTTGGTCTTGCCGCAGGCGCTGGGGAACGCGGCGGCGACGTACTTCGGCTCACCGCTCGGCGGCGTGAGCTTCAGGATGAGCATGTGCTCGGCCATCCAGCCCTCGTCGCGGCCCATGACCGAGGCGATGCGCAGCGCGAAGCACTTCTTGCCGAGCAGGGCGTTGCCGCCGTACCCGGAGCCGTAGGACCAGATCTCGCGGGTCTCCGGGAAGTGAGTGATGTACTTCGTGTCGTTGCAAGGCCACTTCACGTCGGCCTGGCCCGGCTCGAGCGGGGCGCCGACGGAGTGGACGGCCGGCACGAAGAAACCGTCCTCGCCGATCTCGTCGAGGGCGGCTTGGCCCATGCGCGTCATGATCCGCATGTTGACCACGACGTACGGCGAGTCCGTGATCTCCACGCCGAGCTGGCTGATCTTCGAGCCGAGCGGGCCCATGGAGAAGGGCACGACGTACATCGTCCGGCCGCGCATGCAGCCGTCGAACAGGCCCTTGAGGATGCCCCGCATCTCGGCCGGGTCCATCCAGTTGTTGTTCGGGCCTGCATCGACCTGCTTCTCGGAGCAGATGAAGGTGCGGTCCTCGACGCGGGCGACGTCGCTCGGGTCGGAGGTGGCGTAGAAGCTGTTCGGCCGCTTGCTCTCGTCCAGCTTGACGAACGTCCCGTGCTCGACGAGCAGCTTGGTGAGGCGGTCCCACTCGGCCTCAGAACCGTCGGCCCACTCAACCCGGTCGGGCTTGGTGAGCTCGGCGATCTCACGTACCCAGGCGATGAGCTTCGCGTTCTTGGTCGGTGCCTGCTCGAGCCCGGGGATCGTGGCCGAAGTCGTCATGGGATCCTCTCCATCGAGGTGCCGCTCATACGGTGGGGACACCGTCTACCCGACGGTATCCCTGCAGTGTGCCGCTTCAACCGGAAGACCGACAGGGAAGGGGCCTGTGACAAAGGGCACCCTTACGAAAGGTGAGGGCTACGTGACAGAAACCTCTACGTCACCGGCATCAGCCCTCACCACGCCCCTCAAGCCGCGGCTGCGCGGCGTCCTTCACCAAGGCGCTTTCGTGGCCTCGATCGCCACGGGGGCGGTGCTGATCGCGCTGGCCCCAGGCGCGCTGGCCCACGTGGCGGCGGCCCTGTACGCCGCATCCGTGGTGCTGCTGTTCGGCACCTCGGCGGCCTACCACCGCGGCGCCTGGTCCCCGGCGGCCCGCGCCCGCATGGAGCGCCTCGACCACTCCATGATCTTCGTGCTCATCGCGGGCACCTACACACCCTTCACGTTGCTGCTGCTGCACGGACCGCTGCGCTGGACCATGCTCGGCATCGTCTGGGGCGGCGCGCTTGCAGGCATCGTCACGCGCAACACCGCCTGGGACGCGCCGCGCTGGGTCTACGTCGCGCTCTACCTCGGCCTCGGCTGGGTGGCGGTCGGGATCCTCCCGCAGGTGCTGCACGAGGGCGGGGTCGCCGTCTTCGTGCTGCTCGCCGTCGGCGGGGTCCTCTACTCCGTGGGCGCAGTCGTCTACGCGCGCCGGTGGCCGGATCCGTCCCCGCAGTGGTTCGGCTTCCACGAGGTGTTCCACGCGCTCACGCTCGCGGCCTTCACGGTCCACTACGTGGCGGTCAGCCTCGTCGTGTACCGC
>JBKOVB010000018.1:0-6477 GCA_046723735.1 Actinomycetota bacterium
GGAAGAGCAGGTCCAGCATGACGAGCGGTACTGCCCATTCCCAGCGTCGGACGGGACGCCCTGGAGCGGGTGCGAGGGCGTCGGTGCTCGGTGGCTGGTGAGCTAGGTAGGCAGCGAGGATCGCGGCGGTGGTGACCGCACCGAGCAGGAGCAGTCGCTGCATGAAGTTGGGGATGTCCACGGTCGGGACGGCTCGGCTGAGGAGAGCCGCGTAGGCAGGGTCTGCCGTGGCGAACAGCAGGCCGAAGAGCGCTACGAGCCCGGCGGTAACGGCCGCGACCAGCCAGACCCGCCTGGATCGCAGGCCAGGAAGCCGAATCTGGGCGACGGTCGGCTGAACCCATCTGGCCGCCCGGGGTGGAACCAGGCCGCTCGAGAGCGCGCCCACGGCCAGCCCGGTCCAGGTTCGCCCGCCCACAAGGGCGAGCGTGCCGAGGAGGCAGGCGCCGAGCAGGCAGAGGGTCACCAGCCAGGGGGCGCTACGCATGAGCGTGACGCCGAGGAGGGCGACCGTGACGACGGCTGCCCCTACCTGCGGACCCGTGAGGTCGTGGCGGCGGGCGCCGAGTGCGACGGCCAGGATGCCTGCGCCGGCGAGGAGGTACGCCGATCCGGTGACCTGTGGCCGGAGGGTCAGCGCCGCCAAGGCGCCAACAGCCAGCGCCGAGGCCAAGACCGCGCGGCTCGCCGCCGTGTCCGGTTCGGACGGCCAGAGGCGAGACGGTCGTGGGGATGCGACGGGCGGTGCAAAGGGGTCTGCAGACACGGGTCCTCCTGAAGATGGGCAGGCGAGGTCGCGGCCCCGCGCGTGCGGTGCCGTACGTGCAGTGAGGTGGGGTTAGGCGGGTGGCAGCACTACTTGGATGCGACAGCCAGGCGGTTCGCCGACGACGGCGATGCAGCCGCCGTGCAGCTCGACGGCCCAGCGCGCGATGGCCAGGCCGAGCCCGGTGCCGCCGTCGTCGGAGCCGCCGCGTGTGAATCGCTCGAACACCCGGGAGCGGTCAGACTCGGCGATCCCCGGTCCCTGGTCCGTGACGTCGAGCAACAGCCCGCCTTGCGGCCCGAGCTGCCGGGCCCGGACCAGGACCTCGACGCCGTGTGGGCTGTGGCGTGCGGCGTTGTCGAGAAGGTTCGCGACGACCTGGTGAAGCCGGGACGGGTCAGCGTCCGCGGTCAGCTCTGGCGGTGAGACGTCCAGTCGGACGCTTGCCAGACCGGCCTGGTCGACGACGTTGATGAGGAAGGGCTGGACCGCGAAGATCTCCCGGGCAAGGGGGAGCGCACCACCGTCGAGCCGGGATAGGTCAAGGAGCTCCGCGACAAGGGTGCCGAGCCGCTGGGTCTGGTTGAGTGCGTTGCGCATCGTCGCCTGATCCGGTGAGGTCACGCCGTCCACCACGTTCTCCAGGACGGCTTGCAGCGCGGCGATCGGAGTGCGGAGCTCGTGGGAGACGTTCGCGATCAGCTCACGCCGGTGCCGATCGGCGGCTGCGAGGTCCGTCGACATCTGGTTGAAGGCAAGTGCGAGTTGGCCGACCTCATCGCGTGAGGTCGCCCGTACCTGACGCTCGTAGTCCCCATGCGCCATCGCCTTCGCCGCGGCGGTCATCTCCCGTAGCGGCGACGTCATCCCATGCGCAAGGAGCTGCGTCACGAGCACGGCGACGACGAGTGCGGTCAGCAGGGCGTAGCGGAAGCGCCAACTTGAGCCGGCCCAGAACGCAAGGCTGCTCGCCAACAGCGACAGGCCCACCAGAAGCGCAACCTTCACCTTGAAGGACCGCATCGGGTCCAACGGCCGGGGCATCCGTTCCAGCAGCCGCTTCACCGTGGCACCTCGAGTGCGTACCCGACGCCGTGCACGGTCCTGATCAGCTCGCTGCCGAGTTTGCGCCGCAGCGCCTTGATGTGACTGTCCACGGTTCGGCTACCTGCGTCATCGCCCCACCCCCAGAGCTCTGCCAGCAGAGCCTCACGCGCGACCGCAACCCTCGGGCGGGCGGCGAGGTAGGCCAACAGGTCGAACTCGGTGCGAGTGAGGTGCACCTCCTCGACGCCGCGACAGACCCGGCGCTCGTTGACGTCGAGCCGCACCTCGCCGAGAACCAGCACCGTCCCGCCCGAGCCGTTCAGGCCGGCTGCCCGGTCGGTGCGACGTAGAAGCGCGTGAACCCGCGCGACCAGCTCGCGCATGCTGAACGGCTTGATCAGATAGTCGTCAGCGCCGACCCCGAGTCCGACGAGCACGTCGGTCTCCTCAGCGCGGGCGGTGAGCATCAACACGGGGACAGGCCGATCGGCCTGGATGCGGCGGCACACCTCAAGCCCGTCGAAGCCCGGCATCATGATGTCCAGGACGACGAGGTCGGGGTGGCCGGTCCGGGAGGCGGCAACGGCCGATGGCCCGTCGGCCGCGGTCTGGACGTCAAAGCCCTCAGCGCGAAGCCGGACGGCTACGGAGTCGGCGATGGTCGGGTCGTCATCGACCACGAGCACCCGGCGTTGACTCATGCTGGCGACACTAGGGGTCACACGTGGTGATGATCTGCAGCACTTGTGAAGGACTCGTGGAGATTCATGAGGTGCCGCAAACGAAAAGGCCGGCCGCTCCGCGGGGAGCGACCGGCCTTCCGTCGTACCGGCTCTGACTAGATGTCGTAGTAGAGCGCGAACTCGTAGGGGTGCGGCCGCAGGCGCAGCGCGTCGATCTCGGTGGTCCGCTTGTACTCGATCCAGGTCTGGATCAGGTCCTCGGTGAAGACGCCACCCTCGAGCAGGTAGTCGTGGTCCTTCTCCAGGGCGTCGAGCACCTCGGAGAGCGAGCCCGGGACCTGCGGCACGGAGGCCAGCTCGTCGGGGGCGAGCTCGTAGAGGTCCTTGTCGACCGGAGCGATCGGCTCGATCTTGTTCTTGATGCCGTCGAGGCCGGCCATGAGCATCGCCGAGAACGCCAGGTACGGGTTCGAGGACGGGTCGGGGCAGCGGAACTCGAGGCGCTTGGCCTTCGGGTTGTTGCCCGTGATCGGGATGCGGATGCAGGCCGAGCGGTTGCGCTGGCTGTAGACCAGGTTGACCGGGGCCTCGAAGCCGGGCACCAGGCGGTGGTAGCTGTTCACCGTCGGGTTGGTGAAGGCCAGCAGCGACGGGGCGTGGTGCAGCAGACCGCCGATGTAGTAGCGAGCCGTGTCCGACAGACCGGCGTACCCGACCTCGTCGTAGAACAGCGGCGCGCCGTCCTTCCACAGCGACTGGTGGCAGTGCATGCCCGAGCCGTTGTCGCCGGCGATCGGCTTCGGCATGAACGTCACCGTCTTGCCGGCCGCGTGGGCGGTGTTCTTGATGATGTACTTGAACAGCATCATGTTGTCGGCACTCTCGAGGAGCGTGCCGAACTTGTAGTTGATCTCCGCCTGACCGGCGGAGCCGACCTCGTGGTGGCCGCGCTCGACGACCATGCCGGCCTCCTCGAGCTTCACCGCCATCTCGTCGCGCAGGTCCGCGTAGTGGTCGGTCGGGGAGACCGGGAAGTAGCCGCCCTTGTACCGCGGCTTGTAGCCGAGGTTGCCGCCCGGGACGTCCTTGCCGGTGTTCCAGGCCGCAGCCTCGGCGTCGATGTAGTAGTAGCTCGACTCGGGCGTCGAGTCGTAGCGGATCGAGTCGAAGATGTAGAACTCCGCCTCGGCGCCGAAGAACGCCGTGTCGGCGATGCCGGAGCCCTTGAGGTAGGCCTCCGCCTTCTTGGCGATGTTGCGCGGGTCGCGGCTGTAGGCCTCACCCGTGAGCGGGTCGTGGATGAAGAAGTTGAGGATCAGGGTCTTGCGGGTGCGGAAGGGGTCGATCCGGGCCGTCGTCGGGTCCGGCAGCAGCAGCATGTCCGACTCGTGGATCTGCTGGAAACCGCGGATCGACGACCCGTCGAACCCGAGGCCGTCGGAGAAGACGTCCGCGCTGAACGAGCCGGCCGGCACTGTGAAGTGCTGCATGACACCCGGCAGGTCGCAGAAGCGGACGTCGACCATCTCGACGCCTTCGTTCTTGATGTAGCTGAGCACCTCGTCGGCGGTGGTGAACACGTCGTCCTCTCCGAAGCTCGTCCAGACGTGACCAGGACGCTAGTCACGGCGTGTGACTGACCAGTGTCCCGATTGTTTCAGCGGGGTAACGCCCCCCGCCCACGCCCTGAACAGACGCTAGCGCCCCGCGTGCCAGCCGGTACGGCGGGGTCACCTAGCCTGAAGGCATGCCGCGCTGGACCGGAACCTGGCTCTCGGGCCCCGAGGTGACCCTCGGCGAGCTGCGTCACCCGGAGGCCTGGCCGGGCTCGCGCCTCGGCCTGCCGAAAGAGGGCCCCGGCTCGGTCGCGAGCTTCAGCGCCCGCGCGATGGGGTTCGCGATCGACATCGTGGCCAGCGCCCTGGTCGCAGCCCTGATCAACGTCGTGATCCAGGACCCGACGCCCGCCGAGCGCCAGATCGCCGCCTACACCGTGCTCGCGCTCGAGCTGATCCTCACCGTGGCCCTGACCGGCGCGACTCTCGGCATGCGGCTGCTCGGGCTCAAGGTCGTGCGGCTCAAGGACCCCGACCGGGTGCCTGGCCTGGTTCCTGCGGGTTTGCGCACCGTGGTCCTGCTGGGCACGGTGGGCCTCGCCGGGTTCTTCACCAAGGACGGCCGCGGCCTGCACGACCTCGCGGCCGGCTGCGTCGTCGTACGCGACTAGCGGATCTTGCCGCGCGGCACGCGCGTCGGCACGGGACCCTTCGGAATCGGCATCGCGGGGCGCATCGCCTTCAGCCGGGCGTCGAGTGCGTTCACCACAGCAGGCTTGATGTTGCGGGGCAGCCGCATGCAGTACCGCTCGAGCTCGCGCAACGGCACCTGGCCATCGCCGTCGCCGATCACGAGGTCGTAGATCGGCGTCTCGCCGACCACGCGGGACAGCGTCCGCCGCTCGGTGGCCATGAGGTTGCGCAGCCGGTTGGGGTTTCCCTCGCCCACGATGAGCACGCCCGGGCGCCCGATCACCCGGTGCACGAGGTCTTGCTCGCGGTTGAGCTGCACTGCCGGGGTCACGCGCCAGTTGCCGCGCATGTTCTGCAGCACGGCTGCGCCCGCGCCGACCTGGCCCTCGACCTGGCTGTACGCGGTCTTGCGCACCCGCCGGCCGAACACCATGACCGCGACCAGCAAGCCCAGCAGCAGCCCGATGACGCTGAGGTAGACGGGGTGGCCGAGGGCAGCCCCGAGGCCGACCAGGACCGCGACGGTGATCACGAAGGCGCCGATCACCAGCGGCAGCATCTTGGGGTCGGCCTTGCGCGTCATGCTGAACGCGAGCCGCACCTGCTTGAGCTGCTCTCGCCGCGAGGGACCCTGCCTCTTCGGGCGCGTCGTCTTCCGTCGTCGCAGCAGTGCCATGGGCGAAGACCCTAGTTGGTCGGGTCCTCGGCGCGACGCCGCTGGGCCCGCTCGGCACGCTCCTTGGCGTCCGCGGCCTCGGCCTCGTCAAGGGTGGGCGCGGTGCCGCCCACGGACGCGGGAATCCACCAGGTGTCGTCCGGGGTGCGTGGCGTCCCGCCGTACGACGACCGCGCCTGCTCAAGGAGGGCCTGCATCCGCGTCTTGAGCTCCCCGGTCGCGACGGCGGGGTCGCCCGCGGGGAAGTACGGCTCGCCCAGCGCGATGCGGATCTCGGTGCCCCGGTGCCACAGCGACCGCGGCTTGCCCTTGGTCCAGAGCCGCTGGCTGCCCCAGACGATCGCCGGCAGCACGGGGACGCCGGCCTCCTGCGCCATCCGCACGGCGCCGGTCTTGAAGTCCTTCAGCTCGAAGCTCTGCGAGATCGTGGCCTCCGGGAACACCCCGACGAGCTCACCCCGGCGGAGCGCCTCGACGGCGGCGCGATAGCTGTCGGCGCCGGCCTCCCGGTCGACCGGGATGTGCTTCATGCCGCGCATCAGGGGGCCGCTGACGGGGTGGTCGAAGACCTCCTTCTTGGCCATGAACCGCAGCAGCCGCCGGCGCGGCCGGAACGCGTACCCGACGAGGGCGAAGTCGAGGTATCCGACGTGGTTCATCGCGACCACCGCGCCGCCAGCGGGCGATACGTGCTCAGCGCCCGTCACGGTGAAGCGGAGCCCCATCGCGGTGAAGAGCACCCGGGCGAACCCGATGACGGGCATGTACACGGGCTCGACCATGCCTTGACGCTAGCGGCCGCTGCAGCCGCGAGTCTCAGCGGGTGGCGTGGTGCTCCCCGCGCGCGGCCGCGCGGTCCTGGGCGCGGGCGACGGCCTCCTGCGCCTCCCGCCGAGCCCGGGCGCCGGCAGCGTCCGCACCCATGGCGCGCCAGGCGTTGCGGCGGGCGGTGCCCTGCCCGCCGTGCGGCATCACGGCCAGGAACAGCGTCTCGGCGTTGCTGGCGGCGCGCGCGAGCACAGATCGAGAGGGGGTGAACGAGGGGAACGTCACGGG
>JBKOVB010000100.1:0-34323 GCA_046723735.1 Actinomycetota bacterium
CGCGGTGGGCGTCGCGGGCGGGGCGGCAGCGGCGGCCGGGGCGCCGTCGGCAGGGGCGGAGGAGCGGCCGAGCGCTTCCGGCTGGTAGTCCGCCAGGAACGCCCGCCACGCCTCGGACACGCTGTTCGGGTCCTTCAGGAAGTCCTGGTACAGCTCTTGGATGTACCACTCGTTCGCACCGAAGTCGTTGTGCTGCCCGGTCTGCGTCGACACGCTGAAACGCCGCCTCTGGAATGGGGTCGGAAGACTTCCTTCTTCGGTTGAGAAAGGCTACCCGTCGGGAAACTGACAGGATGGGGCGGTGCGCCTGACACTGCGTCCCGTCCGTGTGGTCCCCGCCGTGCTGGCCGTGCTGCTCGGGCTCACGGCCTGCAGCAGCGGTGCCAAGGAGGCCGGTCCGACCCCGTCCGCGACCACGAGCCCGACGCCCGGCGCGACCGCCGCCCCGACCGTGACGCCGACCTCCGCCGTGCCGAAGCCCGGCAGGCTGTCGGCCTGGAAGCGGTGCGACGTCGGCTTCGAGTGCGCCACGCTCACCGTGCCGCTCGACGACGCCCACCCCGCCCAGGGCACCGTGGCGCTGGCCCTCACCCGGCATCGCGCCACGGGCAAGAAGATCGGCTCGCTCATCGCCAACCCCGGCGGTCCCGGTGCGTCCGCGGTCGACTGGATCCAGGGCTCGTACGACGAGCTCCCTGCCACGATCCGGCAGCACTTCGACGTGGTGGCCTTCGACCCGCGCGGTGTCGGGCGCACCGCGCCGGTGCGCTGCCTGACCACGCCGCAGCTCGACCGCTACTTCCACCTCGACCCGGTCCCCGACGACCAGCGGGAGCGGGCCGCGCTGCTGGCCGGCAACAAGGTGCTCGCCACCGGCTGCGAGCGGAGGTCCGGGCGTGTGCTGCCGCACGTCTCGACGGTCGTCGTCGCGCAGGACCTCGACCGAGTGCGGCAGGCCGTCGGCGACGACAAGCTCACGTACCTCGGCTACTCCTACGGCACCGCGATCGGCGCCAGCTACCTCGACCAGTTCCCGACCCGGGTCCGCGCCATGGTCCTCGACGGCGCGCTCGACCCCACGCTGACCTGGAACCAGTTCCTCGAGGGCCAGTCCGCGGGCTTCGACGGGGCGCTCGACGCGTTCCTCGATCACTGCCAGCGCACCCGGTGCGCATTCCGTCGCGCCGTCTCGGGCGACCTGCACAAGGCGTACGACGCGCTGGCTGCCCGTGTGGAGGTGCGAGACCTCCCCGGCGACGGCAGCCGCACGGTGGGCCCCGACGAATTCAGCCTCGGCACGGGCGCCGCCCTCTACAGCCGGGCGTCCGGGTGGCCCTACCTCGCGCAGGCGCTCGCGGACGCCCAGCACGGGGACGGCGCGGCCATGCTCGACCTGAGCGACAGCTACCTGGAGCGCGGCCCGACGGGCTACACGAACATCACCGAGGCCAACTTCGCGGTGAACTGCATCGACCGCCCGTGGCCGCGCGCCGAGGCGCCGTACTACGCCCTCGCCGCCCACGTGCGGCCGAAGGCGCCGCGGTTCGGCCCGTTCATCGCGCTCTCGGGGCTCGGGTGCGCGGTGTGGCCGGTGGGGCCGGTCAGCCGGCCGCACCGCGTGACGGCTCCTGGCAGCCCGCCGGTGGTGGTCATCGGGACCACGCGCGACCCCGCCACGCCGTACGCCTGGGCGCAGGGCCTCTCGAACCAGCTCTCCCGCGCCGTGCTGATCACGCACGTCGGCGACGGCCACACCGTCTACCGGGAAGGCGCCCCGGCGTGCCTGCTCAAGCCGGTGAACGCCTACCTGGTGTCCCTGACCGTCCCCCATCCCGCACGCTGCTAGCAATCCTGGGTAAATACGGCAAATACGGCTTTAGGTGCGATTCAGGTCACTCGCGCGTTGCATGACATAGCGCAACGGGTAGGTCGCTCGTTGTACGGGTGACCACTCTCTACAGCCAGGAGCCGTCATGCACCCCCTCGTGCGCCGAAGGGCCACAGCGCTCAGCCGAACCTCCGTCCTCGCCCTCGCCGGCAGCGCGCTCGTCGCCTTCGCGCCGAGCGCGAGCGGCGCGCCGATCATGAGCGCAGCCGCGCCCCCCACCGGCGCCTACTCGGCGAACACCGCCGCCGACCTCGTGCACCTCAACGCCGTGAACATCCCCGGGGTCGTCGACGTGCTCGACGCCACGGTGGCGCCCTCGACCAGCAAGGTGTCGACGGCCACGACGCCGCGTGTCACGTCGCACGCCACCAACGCCTCCCTCGACCTGCTCGGCAGCGGCGCCCAGAACCTCCTCGTCGACGCATCCCAGACCGCGGCGCCGGACCACGCCGCCGGGGTCCACGACGAGCTGCTCAGCATCCCGGCCGCGCCGCTGCTGACGGCCAGCGTCGCGACCGCTGACGCGCACTCGCGCTTCAAGGCCGACGACTCGTGCCTCACCACGGGCCAGCTCTCCAACGCCATCAGCAAGGTCGCCGACCTCACGCTGCTCCCGGCCTCGCCGCTGGGAGCTGACCTGCTGTCCCTGGACAACCACGCGGACCCGTCCGGCGCCGTGGTCTCCCAGACCACCGTCGGGCTGGTGAAGAAGCCAGCGAGCGCTGCCAACTTCGCGGTGCGGACGACCAGCTCCACGCAGGTGACGTCCATCAACGTCCTCGACCAGCTCGTCGTTGACGTCATCACCGCCCCCAAGGTGACGGCCACGGCTACCGGCGTGGCCGGCACCGCCTCGGTCGACCTCGTGCAGCCCGTGATCCGGGTCAACGGCCAGACGCTGCTCGCCGGCCAGGACCTGGCGCCGATCGCGATCCCCGGCGGCCCGGTCATCGAGCTGCACGTCGGCCAGCTCTCCAAAACGGTCGCCGCCAACGGCACCAGCGCGAGCGGCTCGGGCAACCTGGTCAGCCTGAAGCTGCTCGACGTGACCGGCACCATCACGCTCGCTGACCTGTCCGTCGGCGACGTGAGCGCCGCCGCGACCGCCCCGGCGGGCGGCGTGGCCTGCACCACCTCGCTGACGGAGAACCCGCTGCGCGACGCCCGCAAGGACCTCGCGGCCGCCACGGTCAACGCCGGCAAGACCTTCGACTACACCGTCACGGTGCCCAACCGCGGCGACGCGCCCCTGACAGACGTCACCGTGGTCGACACGGTCAGCGGCTCGCCTGCGCTGACCCTCGTCAAGGCGGTGCCCGCGCCGGTCTCCTCGAGCGGTAGCACCTACCGCTTCTCGCTCGGCACCATCGCGCCCAACCAGGTCAAGACGATCGTGCTGACCTTCAAGGTGCCGTCCGGTGCGGCGCTCGGCACGGAGTACAGCAACAAGGCCGTCATCACGGCGACGTACGGCGGGCAGCCGGTCTCCAAGACGGTGACCGTCAACGGCCCGACCGTGGACGGTGCGGGCGAGGGCCCGTGCGACCTGAGCCGCTCCACCAAGTTCGCCAGCCACCTCAAGGTCGTGAAGGGCGAGACGTTCACCTACTACGTCAACGTCTTCAACCAGGGTGGCCAGGACTGCACCGGTGTCGTCGTGAAGGACTCGCTCACGTCCGGCGTGGCGTTCGTGTCCTGCACGCACGGCTGCACCGTCTCCGGTCAGCTCATCACCTGGAAGCTCGGCACGGTGCCGGCGGGCAGCTCGAAGCAGCTCGCCGTCACGGTGAAGGTGCTCGCCAGCTCCGGGACGCTGCCGAACGCCGCGGACGTGACGCCCGACTCGGGCACCGGGGGGACGCCGAGCACCGGCGGCCCGACGGTGACCAGCACGTCGGTGCTGAGCCCCGGCTTGCCGGCGAGCCGCGGTGGCGACGGTGCGCTGGCCTTCACCGGTGGCGCCCCGCTCGTGGCGCTCGGGGGCTCGCTGCTGCTGGTCGCCGGCTACGCGCTGCGGCGCCGTCTGATGGCCTAGCAGCCTGACGAGGGCTCCCTCCCGCGACGCGGGAGGGAGCCCTCGTGCGCTCAGGGCGTGAACGCGTACGGCGCCGAGATGGCCGCTCCCTGCGTGGCGGTGGCCGTGTACGTCGTGCCGGTGACCAGCTTCGCGGCGGTGGGGCTCGTCGTCCACGCCCCGGCGCTGGTCGGCGTCGCGGTCGCGGTCTCGACGTACCCCGGGGTGGTCGCGGTGCACACGGGCACGGTCGCTCGGCACAGGGCCACGTCGACCTGGCTGGCGGTCGGTGCGGTGCCCGACAGCCGGGTCTTGCCGGAGCCGTTGACCTGGTGACCGGTGACGGCGAGCAGGCCCGTGGTGGTGGTCGCGGTCGCGGTGGCGCTGCGCGCACGCCAGGCGCCCAGCGAGGTCACGACCGTGTACGTGAACGTGGTGCCCGGGGCGAGCCCGGTGTCGTGGCAGGGCGAGGACGTGCACGCCAGGGTCACCGACCCGGGCGCCCCGGTCGCGGTCTTGTCCCGCTCGACCGCGTACGTCGTCGAGCTGGATTCGCAGGGACCGTCCAGGTCACGTCGAGGGCGCTGGCGGTGGGCGCGACCACGCTGGCGGTCACGCCGGTCGCGGCGGCCAGGGTCGCGGCCCGTAGGGCGACGCTGCCGCCGCCCACCCCGAGCCACGCGGCGACCGCTGTCGGGGCGGCGCCGAGGACCAGCGCCGCGGCCGCGCCGCTCAGCGCGAGGGCGGATGCGCGCACCTCAGCTGCTCGTCCCGGACAGCGTCACGGGGATGGTGAAGACCGCTCCCTGGCAGCTGCTGTCCGAGGCGTTGCTCATGGAGACGGCGCCGGGCAGCGCGAACGTCACGCTGCTGCTCGCCGGCACCGTGAAGCTCCCCCGCTGGTCGACGAAGGTCACGCCGGTGGAGGCGTCGCAGCCGGTGCCCTTGTCGGACGCGACCGTGCCGCCGGTGATGGTCGATACGGTCACGGCCCACGGGTTCGGGTTGCTGATGGTGACCTTCGCGTCGACCGTCGCGCCGGGGTAGAGCAGGTTCGT
Source organism: Actinomycetota bacterium (assembly GCA_046723735.1). GTDB lineage: Bacteria > Actinomycetota > Actinomycetes > Mycobacteriales > SCTD01 > RYN-111. Next base: position 4,961 of record JBKOVB010000100.1, read on the forward strand.
CCCGACCGTGACCGGCGATGCGGTCAGGTCGCGTGCCCGGTCGGCCGTCGCGCTCGTCGTGCCGGCGCCGGTGGTGGTCCACAGCGCGAACGCGGTGCTGCTCGTCGCGCCTACGGCTATGACCGTCGCGACCGCGGTGGTCGCCGTGTCGAGCAGGGCACGACGGCTCCTTGGGCGGGCGTGCCTGGGGGTGTAGCGCATCCCTGGGGGTCCTCGCCTCCGTCTCGACTCCGTCTGAGGGGAGGTGGGGCGGAAGGGAGCCCGCCGTCCCACCCGGAGCGAGGCGGGTCAGCTGGTGAGAGTCAACGTGACCGTGGCGCCCTTGCAGGCGTCCTGCGAGATCGAGGTGTTCGTGAAGGTCAGCACTCCGTTGCTCGTCACCAGCACGTTCGCGGTGTTCGCCGGGATGACCTCGTTCGCGATGACGTCGGGCATCGTGAAGTCGGTCGCGAGGCAGGTCGACGGGCTGGTCGTGACGACCGCGTGGATGGTGCTCAGCATGAGATCCGTCGACGTAGCGTTCGACGCGCGGAAGCTCACGGGGACCGAGCCACCCGGGTGCAGGCCGGTGGTCGGGAACGATGCGCTGAGCGACAGGGTGCCGGTCGTGCTCTCCACCGTGCCGGACCCGGTGCCGCTGCCGCTGGTGCCCCAGTAGGCGTAAGCGATGCCGCCGGTGGCCGCCAGGGCGGCCGTCGCGGACACGGCCACCGTCAGCTTCGTCTTCCTCGTGAACGCGCGCATGAATCCCCTCTCGGGACGGCGGGCCCACCTCATGGGCGACCGCGCTGCTGGGTGTGCTCGCGGGGGTCGGCCCGAGTACGAGATCCCTTGAGCCGCAGTGGGTCCGAGGCGTCCTGTCTTGCCCTGACACGGGCGCCGCTTGATACCCGATCGGGTGACTGGTCAGCCTCGGTCGGACCGGCGGACGACGAAGGCCAGACCCGACCACGTGCCGTCGATCGCGCACACCTTCACGTCGACCCTGCCGTGGCCCAGCCCGTGGTCGCGGACCCGGTTCTCGTCCAGGTCGGTGGCGACGCCGCTGCTGCGCTTGGGCCAGGCCACCCACAGTCGGCCAGCCGGGGTCACCGCCTCGTGCAGGCCGGCCCACCGTCGCACGAGCGTCGCGTGGTCGGGGCAGAACAGCACCCCCACGTCGTACGGCGGCCGCCCGGCCCTGCGGTGCACCGTGACGCGCTCCGGTAGCGGCTCGAGCACCAGGTCGGGCGGCACGTCCACGAGCAGCACCCGGCTCCCCGGGGTGATGCCGAGCTTCGTGGGCAGCGGCGTGCCCGAGTAGCCCGCGCCCGCCATCATGCGGACCAGCGTGGCACGGCCTGCAGTGAGAAGGGCGAAGGCCGCCCCCGCGCTGCGGGGACGGCCTCCGGGAACGTGGCGCCTACGCGTCCTCGGGGTTGAGCGCCCTGAAGGCGAACGCTGCGGCGGCGCCGCCGGCGAACGTGGCGAGGAAGTAGATCCACAGCGAGCCCGCGGTGAACAGGTCCATGACCCAGGCACCCACCGCGACCGCGGGGTTGAAGGCCGCACCGGAGATCGGCCCGACGGCGACGGCACCCGCCAGCACGGTGAAGCCGATGGCCAGCCCGTAGAAGCTGTTGTTCTCGGTGTCCTTGCTCGTCGCGACGTTGAGCACGACGTAGGCCAGGAAGAACGTGAAGAGGAACTCCGCCAGCAGGATCACGCTGATGTCGCGGCCGTGCGGCGTGGTGGCGTTGCCATGGGTGTCGGTGATGTAGCGGGCCGCGATGCCCGCCAGCACGGCGCCCACGACCTGGGCGGCCCAGTAGGGCAGCAGGTCGGTCAGCGGGAGCCGGCCACGGACGAGGGCCGCGAGGCTGACTGCCGGGTTGTAGTGGGCCCCGGAGACGTGGCCGCCGGCGAAGACCATGACCATCAGGACGGCGCCGATCGCCAGCGGGGCGAGCGGTGTCTTGCCGAGCGTCGCCAGGCCGATCGTGAAGACGAGCGCGAACGTGCCGATGAGCTCGGTGACGTACCGGCGCACGGGTTCCTCCCCATTTCTAGGACGTGTTGCTGTTTTGCGTGACGTGACGGTAGCGGCATTCGACCGGCTCCCGTCGGAACGACGGGCTGTCGTGACGCAGCGTGACGAAAGTCGCAGCGCGGCTGGATCGGCGGCTCCTCACCACGCGGAGCGGCCGGCGAGCACCGCTGACCGGGTGAGCGAGGGCCTGGACCCGTTGACGCTGCGTTTCTCGCGGCGTACCAACGGGTACGGGCTCCCGGAGCCCAAAGGGGGTACGACGAGATGACCAGCAGGTGGGGGACCACCGCTCCGCCTCAGCTGGTGGTTCCCCGCCAGCCCGACCGACGACCGCCAGAGGTGGTCGTCGTGTCGTACCGGGGGCCCGTCTCGTACCAGCTGGACGGAGGGCAGCGGCGGGCGCACCCGGCGCCCTCCGGCGGACTGGTCACCGCCTTGCTCTCGCTCCCGGCGCTGCGCAACCGCGGCGTGTGGATCTGCGCGGCGATGACGCCCGAGGACCACGCCGTCGCCAGGGAGGTGCGCGACCAGCCGTTCCCCGTCCGGGTGCGCGACCGCTCGGTGCTGGTCCGCATGGTCCGGCTCGACCCTGAGGCGGCGCGGCTCACCAGCACGGTGGCGGCCAACCCGGTGCTCTGGTTCGTGCAGCACACCATGGGCAACCTCGCCACCGCGCCGGACCCGGGCGGGGCGGACGCCTTCGAGGCGGGCTACGAGCCGGCGAACGCCGCGTTCGCCGACGCTGTCGTCGCCGAGCTCGACCGCCGCGGCGACGAGGCCATCGTGATGCTGCACGACTACCACCTCTACCTCGTGGCCCACGAGGTCCGGCGGCGCCGGCCCGACGCGTTCCTGCACCACTTCATCCACATCCCGTGGCCCGAGCCGGAGGCCTGGTTCGAGCTGCCGCGGCACCTGGCCGAGCAGCTGCTACGGGGCCTGCTGGCGAACAACATCATCGGCTTCCAGACCGAGGGCTACGCGCGGAACTTCCTGCGGACCTGCCAGGAGGTGCTGGGCCTCGACGTGGACCATCACGCCTGGCGGGTCGGGCTCGACGGCCGGTCGGTGCTGCTGCGGTGGTATCCCGTCTCGATCGACCCTGTCGCCCTGCGCACGTTCGCCCGCGGCCGGGAGGCTTCCGAGGAGCGGGCCGCGCTGCAGGCGCACCGCCCCGAGAAGCTGATCGTGCGCGTCGACCGCGCCGACCCCACGAAGAACATCGTCCGCGGCTTCGAGGCCTACGGGCAGATGCTGCGCGACCATCCTGAGCACCGCGGACGGGTGCAGTTCCTCGCGCTCGTGCAGCCGTCGCGCCAGGACGTGGCGGTCTACGTGAGCCATCTCGACGACGTACGCCGGGCTGCCGCGGAGGTCAACGCGCAGTTCGGCAACCCGGCCTGGCAGCCGGTCGACCTGCGGGTGGGTGAGGGGCTGGCGCGGGCCGTCGCGGCCTACCAGGAGTACGACGTGCTGCTGGTCAACCCGATCGCCGACGGCATGAACCTCGTGGCCAAGGAGGGCGTCGCCCTCAACACGCGCGACGGCGTGCTGGTGCTGTCGCGTGGCGCCGGCGCCCACGCCGAGCTCGGCCGGTTCGGCCTCAGCGTCGACCCGCTCGACGTGGAGGGTCAGGCGGAGGCGCTGCACCGGGCGCTGGTGATGGACCGCGAGGAGCGCCACGACCGGGCGCTGGCCTGCCGGTTGGTCGTGGAGCGCAACGACTCCGCCCGGTGGCTGAACCACCAGCTGCGCGACATCGCCTCGCTGCGACCGGCCACCGTGGCCTGACCGCCGGCGGCAGCGTCACCGAGCCGTGGGCGGCACACTCCCGTGATCGTGGGCGACCTGCACCACTTCCTGGTGGTCCCCAGCTCCCACGATCACCGTCAGGACTGAACGGCCCCCATCAGGAGATGAGCAGTCGCTCGATCGCCTCGACGACGCCGGCCGAGCTGCAGGCGGTCGTGGTGACGTCGGCGTGCTCTCGCAGGCTCGGCACCGCGTCACCGACGGCCACGCCGAGCCCCGCGTCGCGCAGCAGTGGGATGTCGTTCTCCCCGTCCCCGATCGCGAGCACGTCGCTCATCTCCCGGCCGAGCACCTCCAGCGCCGCCCGCAAACCGGTGCCCTTGTCGACGCCGGCCGGCATGAGCATCAGGCGGTCCTTGTTCGGGATCACGTGGCAGGGCCAGGTCGGCGCCAGCGCGGCCGCGACCTGGGCCATCGCGACCTCCTCCTCGCGGTCCGTCGAGACGAGCACCTCGCCGAGCTCGGCCGGTCCCACGCCGTACTGCTCGAGCAGCGCCGGCAGCTCGGGAGGAAGCGTCGGGGCGAGCGGCCGGGCGGGGGGTGTCCGGGGGTCGAGCAGCACCCCGCCGTTCTCGGCCACGAGCAGGTCGACGACGTCGCCCCACTCGGGGAACACCGCGTCCAGCTCGGGCAGCCGACGTCCGGTGATCAGCACCAGCAGGCCACCACCCGCCCGGAAGCGGGCTACTGCGGCGAGCGTCTCCAGGGGGACCCAGCCCTCGTCGGCGAGCGTGCCGTCGAAGTCGCTGGCGAGCACCGACCAGCCCCGGGGACGCACGGAGGCAGGGGTGATCGCGGTCGAGGTGTCGGGGTTCACGGACTCCGGCGTACCCATGGCGGTCCCTACTCAACCACCCCGTACGGCGGGCCGTGGCTCTCGTCACCGTGGGTCGCGGGACGCCTCCGACAGCAGCACCAGGGCGAACAGCGCCACCGTGACGACGTGCACGCCGGTGCAGTAGAGGCAGATCGAGTTGATGCGGAACAGCTCCGCGTAGACGAGCCATGCGACCATCGCCACGCCGGCGCTGAGGGTCCAGATGCGCGACGACGCCAGCCGCGGCTGCCGCCACGCCCAGGGCGTCATGAGCGCGACCACGACCCCGAAGTACAGCAGGCCGAGCAGGGCGACGGGGACGCCGACCAGCTTGGACTCCGGGCTGCTGGTGACCCTGCCGCAGTTCACGACGCCGGTCTCGGGACAGGCCAGCAGCGTGGGGCTCGTGAAGTGCTCCACCGTCAGGTACGCCGACAGCGCGAGCCCGACGAGGGCGAGCCCCAACGAGGCGTGCCTGACCCACGCCGGCACGCCGGTCGTGGTGGCCTCAGTCATGCGGGAGCTGGGCCTTGAGGGCCGGGATCGGTGCTGCCGTGCAGACCGACGCCGGCTCGTCGTTCGTCAGGGCGCAGATCGCCGCGGTGATCTGGTTCGCGGAGCCCAGCACCGCCTTGGCTACCTCGCTGCTCGGGTCCTTGAGCTCCTTGGCGATCTCGGCCATAGACCTGTTGGCGAGCAGCTCGGGGCTGTAGCTGGCGCCGTTGGACATGTACCGGTCGCCCAGGTCGAGGAACGGGATCCCGCCCGCGGACTGCTTCGGCACGTACGGCGGGGCGTCGTACTTCTCCAGCAGCCGGGTCTGCTCCGGGGTCAGGGTGTCGAGCGGAGCGTAGGTGCCGCCCACGCGCTCGTTGGTGTTCGTCTCGACGCCCTCGAAGGCGACGTGGTCGCTGGTGTAGCCGGCTCCGTGGAACGAGAACGTGGGCGTGTTGGGGAACACGTCGTCGGCCGCGGAGTGCGATTCGGACAGGTTCGACCAGGTGCCGAAGCGGGACAGGGCGACGACCAGGCCCCAGCGCTCGGCCGCGCAGAACGGGCAGTACTCCGCCCCGACGTACACGATCTTCGGCTTGCCGTCCTTGGTCAGCGTCGGGCCCGGGAGCGCGATCAGGTTGTCCTTCGCGGTGCCGCCGCCCACGGCCGCGAAGGCGGAGGCGGGGACGCTCTCGACGGTGCTCATGACGCCGGGGTCCAGCGCGCCGGTGGGCTTGCTCTTCTTCTCGCCCACCCCGGCGAGCCGCAGCGCGACGAGCACGCCGAAGACGAGCACCACCGCGCCGATGACGGCGAAGGCGCGACGCCGGCGTGCCCGGCGAGCCTCCTGCCGGCGACGCTCGAGGGCACGCTGCGCGGCAGCGCCTCGGCGCGTGGGCGTGCTCATGCGACCTCCTGCGGCGAGTGCCTGAACGGTCTCAGTCAAGCCCAGTGGCGCCGGTCGTGCACCGGTCTCGGGACCCGGCGTCGTCGGGCCTTTCTGCCCTGGTGGGGCTCAGCCCCGCGCCGCGCGGCTCAGCCGGTGCGCCGCCAGGGCCCGCAGGTCGGGCGTGCCCGCCATGACCTCGACGCGGACGCCGTCAGGGTCGAGCAGGTACATGGTGGCGACCGGCCCTCCGTCGACCCCGGCACCGTCCTGCACGCTGAGCGTCTCGCGCAGCACCGTCCCGCCGGCCCGGGCCGCCGCGTCGGCGAGGTCGTCCACGTCGTCGACGCGCAGGCACAGGTGGGTGAGCCCCCGCTCCGTCATGGGCCGGCGGGTGCCGTCGCCCTGGGCCTCTGGCTCGATCCACCCCAGGAGCTCGACGAGCACCTCCTCGCGCGCCAGCATGCGCGAGCGGAAGCGGCCGTCGACCTCCATCGTGTTCTTCACCTCGGGCCCGAGCTCGACGGTGAACAGCTCCGTGAAGCCCAGCACCTCGCAGTAGAAGCGCGTGGAGGCCTCGAGGTCGCGGCAGCAGATGCCCACATGGGAGAAGGACTGGATCGCCATGGCGGCGCAGCCTCTCACGCCCCGGTCGCGACGACGCGGTCAGTGCTCGCCGAGACAGCCCACGGGGAGGTCGAACCAGCGCAGGTGGTCGAAGTCGGCGGACACGGCCCCCTCGCCGGCCGGCGCCGGCGGCGCAGCCGCGAACAGCGCCCGGGCCTCGGCGAGGTAGTCCGCGAAGACCTCCTCGGAAGCCCGTTCGCCGTGTCGGGGGTAGCGCATCACGCCGTCCTCGTCGTAGCGAACCTCATGCAGCCGCAGCGGCGGCTCCGCCGCGCCGGCCCGGTGGTGCCACAGCCCGGTCATCGGGTCGAACCGGTAGTCGGGCAGCAGCCGCCAGCCCTCCCGTGCGACGAGCCGGACCGCCTCGACGACGTAGGCGAAGACCTGCTCGGAGATGAAGTAGTTGAAGTTCACCCGGACCCAGCCCGGCTTGATGCCCTCGCAGCCGTGGGCGATCTCCCGTTCGAACTCGTGCGAGCGGTCCAGGTCGATGCCGAGCAGCCGGTGGCCGTACGGGCCGGCGCAGGAGCAGCCGCCGCGGGACTGGATGCCGAACAGGTCGTTGAGCAGCGCCACCACGAAGTTGTGGTGCAGGTAGCGGCCGCTCGGCGCCCGGACCACGAACGACACGATCGACAGCCGGGGCGCCTCGAGGTTGCCGAGCACCTCGATCGCGGGCTCCTCGGCCCACGCCGCCAACGCCCGTCGCAGGTAGTGCTCCTCGTGCTCCCGGATGACGTCGATGCCGACCGCCTGCTTGAGCTGGAAGACCAGGCCCGCGCGGATCGCCTCCACGATGGCCGGGGTGCCGCCCTCCTCGCGCTGCACCGGGTCGGCGAGGTAGACGTGCTCGGTCGGGTTGACGTAGGCCACGGTCCCGCCCCCGGGGACGTCGGGCACGCGGTTGGTGAGCAGCTCCCGCCGTACGACGAGGACCCCCGGCGTGCTCGGGCCGCCGATGAGCTTGTGGGGGCTGAGGAAGACGGCGTCCTTGTACGCGAGGGGGTCGCTGTCGTCGTACATCTCGATGGCGACGTAGGGCGCGGCCGCGGCGCAGTCCCAGAACGACAACGCGCCGTGCCGGTGGAGCAGCGCGGAGATCCGGCGGGTGTCGCTGACGATCCCGGTGACGTTGCTGGCGGCGGAGAAGGAGCCGATCTTCAGCGGCCGGTGGGCGTGACGCAGCAGCTCCGCCTCGAGCTGGTCCAGGTCGACGTGGCCGTCGGCGTCCTGGCCGATCTCGACGACGTCGGCGACCGACTCACGCCAGGGCAGCTCGTTGGAGTGGTGCTCGAACGGGCCGATGAGGACGACCGGCCGCTCGTCGGCCGGGACGTGCGCGCTGAGGTGGTGCCGATCCTCGAGCGTCGAGGGGATGCGCAGCCCCAGGATGCCGATCAGCTTGTCGATCGCCCCGGTGCTGCCCGAGCCGGCGAAGACGACCAGCGTCTCGTCGTCACCGCCGACCGCCTCGCGGATGAGCGCGCGGGCGTCCTCGCGCAGCCTCGTGGTCTGCAGCCCGGTCCCGCTCGACTCGGTGTGGGTGTTGGCGTACCGCGGCAGCACCTCGTCGCGGACGAAGTCCTCGAGGAACGTCAGCGCGCGTCCGGAGGCGGTGTAGTCGGCGTAGGTCACCCGGCGCGGGCCGTACGGACCCGGCAGCACCTCGTCGTCCCCGATGACGGACTGCCGGATGCGACGCAGGAGCGGGGTCTCGACAGGAGGCGTGCTCATACCCGCGATCGTGACATCCTGGCGGCACCACGGGCGATGCGCTCAGGAGGCCGGATGAACAAGATGTCCCTCGACGCCCTCGGCCGCGAGCACCTGGAGCGGGCCCGCGCCGGTACGGCGGGACGCAGCGCCGAGACGGTGTGCGGCGGCCACGAGTGGACGCTGCGCCAGACGGTGATCGCGCTGCTGGAGGGCAGCCGGCTCGGTGAGCACGACAACCTGGGCGAGGCGACGCTGCACGTGCTGAGCGGCCGGGTGCGGCTGAACGCCGGCGACACGTCCTGGGAGGGCCGCTCGGGCGACCTCATCGTGGTGCCGCAGCGCTCGCACGACGTGGAGGCGCTCGCGGACTCCGTCGTGCTGCTCACCTTCGCCGCCGTGCGGCGCTGAGCTCAGGAGAGGGCACGGCGGCGGAAGCCGCTCACGGCCATCTCCACCACGCGGTCATGGCCCCACCGCAGCAGCGGGAAGGCCACGATCGAGGCGACCCGCAGCGCCGGGCTGGCCAGGTCGAGGGACCACTGGGTGAGCACCTCCGTGCCGTCACGCAGCGGTGCGAAGGAGATGGCCGCCGTACCCCTCAGGTCGCCCTCCACGCGGGCCACGAGCAGGCGCGGGCGGTCGCACCGCTCGAGCCGGACGTCGAGCCGCAGCGGGTACGGCACCGGGGGGATCACCGTTCCGTGCAGCACGTTGCCTGGCACGAGCCCCGGCGCATCCGTGCGGAACTCGCGCAACCACGACCACCAGGAGCCGAACCGGTCGAAGTCCTCGACCGTGTCCCACAGCTGCACCGGGGCGACCGGGAACCAGTGCGTCCCGCGGTAGTCGACCCGTGCCAGCGTCACCTCAGAGCCTGCTCGCCACCATGCCGATCGAGAGCGCCACCAAGCCCCAGGCGGTGCACTTGAGGGCCGTCTCCAGCGGTGCCAGCAGGAACGCCCGGTCGACCGCTTGGCTCGTGCCGTCGCGGTAGACGACCTGACCGGTCACCTCACTCGTGCGCCGGCGCAGGGTGCGGGCTGGGGTGCTGAGCGCCCGCTGCGCCCAGGACAGCAGGAACGCGGCGAGCGCGGCCGGCACGACCTCGAGCCCGAGCGTGAAGCCTTGCGCGTAGTAACCCGTCAGCAGCGGGAACGCCCCCCACCCGAACGCGAACACCGCCCCGTTGTGAGCCCGGCCGCCTGCCAGCTCGAGGTTGTAGGCGACGGCCAGCCCGGCGCCCACGGCGACGAACGGGACCATCTTCCAGCCGCCGTAGACGACTCCCACCACAACCGGGACGCCGACGCCCAGCGCGCCCGCGACCCCGAGCACGGACGAGGGGATGCCGGTCTGCAGCGGCCGCCCCGCCAGCTCGTCCAAGGCGTGCGCGCCCACCCCCACCGCGAGGAAGAACGCGACCAGCGTCCCGGCCAGGCGCCAGGTCTCGAACCGCGGCGCGAGCGCCGCGCCCATCGCGACGTACGAGAGGTGCCAGGCGGTGTACGGCGGGTGCAGCACCGTGATCCAGTCGCGCAGCCCCCCGGTGCCGGTGCTCCGGGCGTAGAAGGCGGGCCGGCTCTCGGCGTGGGTCATGCCCTGGTGCCCTGCATGACGAGGCCGCCGCCGACGCTCATCACCCGGTGCCGGACGTCGCGCATCCCGGCCTGCTCCCAGGCGCGGACGTGCTCCTCGAGGGGGCAGCGCGCGTAGTGCTCGGGGATGCTGCGGCTGAGGAAGCGGCCGACGCGCCACCACGCCGGACCACCGGTCAGGAATCCTGCGACCGGCAGCACGGCGGTCACGTAGAGCCGCCACAGCGCCCGCCACCCGGCGTGGGTCGGCACGAAGAACTCCAGGCTCGCCATCGTGCCGCCCGGGCGCAGGCACCGGGCGAGCTCGGCGACGGTGGCGGCCGGGTCCTCGACGTACCGGAGCAGGTAGGAGAACGAGATCGCGTCGAACGTGCTGTCGGCGAAGGGCAGCTGCTCGCCGCGTCCCACGACCAGCCTGACCTGCGCGTCGCGACCCGCGGCCGCGACGTTCGCGGCCCCGCGTCGCAGCATCGGCTCGTTGAGGTCGACCCCGATGACGGACGCGGGACAGCGCGACGCGACGGCGAGCGCCACACCGGCGGGACCGGTGGCGACGTCGAGCACCCGCGTCGGCCGGGCCGCGACGACGGCGTCCACCACGGCGGCGCGCCACCGCCGGTCCTGCCCGAACGAGAGCAGCCACGCCAGCCGGTCGTAGCGCGGCGGCAGGCCGACGAACACCTCACGGGCCGCGGCGGTGCGCGGCGTGTCCAGCGTGGTCACGCCACCATCGAAGCCCGAACCGGCACGAAGCGGAAGCCCTGATCGCGGGACGGCGGAGGGGCCGCGTCGCGCACAGCCCCTCCGTCCGCGGTCGCGCTCAGCCGGTCTCGCCCTCGATCGCCTTGGCCTTCGTGCCGGCGCCCACGGCCTCCGAGCGGGTGACCGGGATCTTCTTCGGCTCCTGCGCCGGCTTGGTCACGTTGCGCACCCGGACGCGGAGCAGACCGCGGTCGTACGCCGCCTCGATGTCCTCCGCGGTGACCTCGGGCGGGAGCGCGAACTCGCGCCGGAACGAGCCGTAGCGCAGCTCACGAACCAGCGTCCGTCCGGCCTTCTCGCTGGCCTGCTCCTCGCGGCGCCGGCCGCTGATCGTCAGCCGGCCCTCGTGGACCTCGAGATCGACGTCCTGGTCGATGTCCACGCCCGGCAGCTCGAGCGTGATGACCACGTCGGTGCCGTCCGTCGTCATCTCGATCGCCGGGACGTAGCCGGAGGTCATGCCCGAGGCGCCGCCCCACGTGCGTCGCACCAGGTCGTCGAAGTCGTCGTCGAGCCTCGCCAGGACGGTGAAGGGGTCCCATGCGCGCAGTGCCATGTCGTCGTCCCTCCTTCTCGCACCCCGACGGGCATGCCCCGTCGGGCGACTTAGCACTCGTACCTCTAGAGTGCTAAGACCTCGGAGAGGCTGTCAAGAGGCCGCTTCGTAGGCCCCGACGTCTACGGCGCGACCGCGCGGCCGCGGCACGCCGTTCCTGTCCAGGGAGGGTGCGCCGAGGGCGGTCCCGGCGTCGACGCCGGGGCTTTCGGCCTGCAGGCGGAAGTCGCCCGTCCTTGCGTCGACGAACCGCGGCTCGGCCTCCACCCGCTGCGATGGCAGGCGGCCGTGGGCCAGCCCGTAGCCGCCCTCGGCGTTGCCGAACGTGAGGTTGTCGACGTACGTGTTGCGGCCCACCCGTCCGAGCTCCGCGATCCCCGCACCACCGTTGTCGACCACCACGTTGTTGGTGACCGTCACGTCCGTGGCCCGCCCCGGCCGCCTGTCGTTGCCCTCCAGCGAGCCTCCGACCGCGATCCCGCCCTGGGCGTTGTCGACGACGGTGTTGTTGGCGATCGTGATGTCCCGGGCGTTGTGCCACAGGTGGATGCCCCAGCCGCTGGTGGAAGCCACCACGTTGTTGGTGATCCGGCCGCCGTGCGGGCTCTGGTAGTAGATGCCGTGCAGCAGCCCGCAGTCGCCCGGCGCCCGGACGTCGTCGACCAGGTTGCCGGTGGTGTCGTTGTCGACCGCCGTGTAGCTCTCGACGACGATGCCGGCGCCGCCTCGCGCGCAGCTCGGTGCCCGGATGTCGTGGACGTGGTTGTGCTCGAACCTGCCGTGCGAGGCAATGGTGAGGATGCCGTTCCAGCGGGCGCCGGAGAGCGAGAAGCCCTGCAGCGTCACCCAGTCGGCGCTGATGCGCCAGGCGGTGACGGCGCCGTGCGCCTCGATGCGAGCGGCTCCGGGCCGCTCGGACCGGAAGACGACAGGCGCTCCGGGGTGGCCGCCGTTGCTGCTCCGGACCGCCTGGTAGGTCCCGGGAGCCACGTGCACGACGCTGCCCGGCGTGACGAGCCGAGCTGCTCGAGCCACCTCGCGCAGCGGCCGAGCCCGCGAGCCGGGCGAGGCGTCGTTGCCGGCGGGGGACACCCACAGCTCCCTCGACGCTGTCGGGGGCGTCTTCGTGCTCGTGGGGCCCGCCCTGGTCGAGCGCTCGTCGGAGGGCGACCGGCCGGACGCGCAGCCGGCACCCAGTACGCCCACCAGGCACGCCATCCCCAGCCGGAGCAGCACGGACGGCGACGTCGGCCGGCTGCTGCGGCGCATCGCGCGGCGTCCTCCTGCGGCGGTGCCCAGGCCCCTTCGACCAGAGCCTGCCCCGCGACCCGTGATACGTCGCCGACAGGAGATGCGGCACACCGATGAGTGCCCCCGGCAGGATTCGAACCTGCGCACCTGCCTCCGGAGGGCAGTGCTCTATCCCCTGAGCTACGGGGGCTCAGGATCCGCAACGCTACCAGCCGGACCCGAGCCGCCGTCCGGTACGGTTCCCCCCATGTCCGGCAGCCTGGGGCGCGTCCTCGTCGTGGACGACGACGACGTGATACGTCAGCTCATCTCGGTCAACCTCGAGCTCGAGGGCTTCGAAGTCGCGACCGCGGTGGACGGCCAGGACTGTCTCGACAAGGTCAAGGAGGTCGATCCTGTCGTCGTGACCCTCGACATCATGATGCCGAGGATGGACGGCTGGGAGGCGGCCAGCCGGCTGCGCGAGGACCCCGCGACCGAGGGCGTCAAGGTCGTGCTGCTCTCCGCCCGTGCGCAGGAGGCGGACCTCCAGCGCGGCAGCCGGATCGGCGTCGACGCGTACCTCACCAAGCCTTTCGACCCCGACGAGCTGATCCAGACCGTACGGCGGCTGGCCGGCCTCCCGCCCACCTGAGCGCCCAGCACGACGAAGGGCCCGCCTCGAGGCGGGCCCTTCGCGTACGGCTACTTGCTCGGGGTCGCGGCCGGCATCGTGCTCTGGCCCGGCGTCGGCGCCGAGGCGTTGAGCGCCCCGGTGGTCGTCGTGCCCTGGCAGACGGAGCCCTTCTCCGGCGTCTGCGGCCCGTTCGTGAACAGGTCCAGGAACTTCTTGACGCGGCTGTCGGAGACCTTGTCGACGAACACCCGCTCGCCCCACGCCTCCAGGCTGATCGGTGCCTTCAGGCCCGGGTAGGGGCTCATGATGCGGTACGGGTCCCCGTCCACGAGCGTCTTGAGCTTCGCGACGTCGGCCGCGGGGACCTTGTCGGGGTTGTAGGTGACCCAGACCGCACCGTGCTCGAGGGAGTGCACGGCGTGCTCGTTGGCGACCGGCTGGCTGTAGACCTGGCAGGACTGCGGGGTCCCGTTGTGGTTGCCGCCGTACGGCGGGGTGTTGCTCTGGTTCGGGTAGCTGACCGTCCCGTCTACGTGGTTCCGGCCGAGGTCGTGGTTGCTCTGGAGCCCCGAGATCTTGCTCTCGGCGTACTTCAGGCTCGACTTGTCCCCGAGCCCCTGGTTCTCGACGGCGTAGACCAGGATCCCGATCAGGGCCGCCGCCAGCAGGCCGCTGCCCAGCACGAAGCCGACGGGGAAGGGCTTCTTGACGGGGGTGGCCTTGCTGCGGCCCCGGGCGCGGGCGACGGGGTCGTTGCGCTTCGACATGCGGGTCCAGTTCCTCGAGATCGGGTTGGCGGTGCGCGCAGATAGTAGGTGGTAAGGCCCTAGTAGCCTCGGCACGTGACTCCTGCCGAGCTCGAGGACGCCGTCCGGGCGGCCGTGGCCGCCTGCGTCGACAACGGCGAGCTCGCGGTCGCGGTTCCCGAGAAGGTCGTCGTCGAGCGGCCCAAGGTCAAGGAGCACGGCGACTACGCGACGAACGTAGCGCTGCAGCTCGCCAAGCCCGCCGGCAAGAACCCCCGTGAGGTCGCCCAGCTCGTCGCCGCCCGGCTCGCGGACGCCCCCGGCGTCGACGCCGTCGAGATCGCCGGTCCGGGTTTCCTCAACATCCGGCTCGCCGGCGCAGCCCTCGGCGAGATCGCCCGCCAGGTCGTGGCGGCGGGCCGGTTTTACGGCTCCAACGACCAGGCCGCCGGGCAGACCGTCAACCTGGAATTCGTCAGCGCCAACCCCACCGGCCCGATCCACATCGGCGGCGTGCGGTGGGCGGCGGTCGGCGATGCCCTCGCCCGCCTCCTGCAGGCCAGTGGCGCCAAGGTCACCCGCGAGTACTACTTCAACGACCACGGCGCCCAGATCGACCGCTTCGCCCGGTCGCTGCTCGCGGCCGCCAAGGGCGAACCCACCCCCGAGGACGGGTACGGCGGCGACTACATCACCGACATCGCGCAGCGCATCCTGGCCGAGGTCCCCGACGCGCTCGAGCAGCCGGACCCGCAGGAGGTCTTCCGCGCGCACGGCGTGGACCTGATGTTCGCGGAGATCAAGCAGTCCCTGCACGACTTCGGGGTCGACTTCGACGTCTACTTCCACGAGAACTCGCTGCACGAGAGCGGTGCCGTGGAGCACGCGGTCGAGCGGCTGAAGTCGCTGGGCCACATCTACGAGAAGGACGGCGCCGTCTGGCTCCGGACCACCGAGTTCGGCGACGACAAGGACCGGGTGGTCATCAAGAGCGACGGCGCCCCGGCGTACATCTCGGGCGACCTGGCCTACTACCTCGACAAGCGCGAGCGCGGCTTCGACCGGGTCGTGATCATGCTGGGGGCGGACCACCACGGCTACATCGGTCGGATGATGGCGATGTGCGCCGCCTTCGGCGACACCCCGCACGTCAACCTCGAGATCCTCATCGGGCAGCTCGTCAATCTGCTACGTGACGGCCAGCCGCTGCGCATGAGCAAGCGGGCCGGCACCGTGCTCACCCTCGAGGACCTGGTCGACGCCATCGGCAAGGACGCGGCGCGCTACGCGCTCGCCCGCTCCAGCGCCGACAGCCAGCTCGACATCGACCTGGACCTGTGGGCCAAGCAGACCAACGACAACCCCGTCTTCTACGTGCAGTACGCCGCGACGCGGGCCGCCTCGGTGCTGCGCAACGGGCGCGAGATGGGCATCGAGGTCGACGAGGCCGCGGACGTCTCCCTGCTGACCCACGAGCGGGAGCAGGACCTGCTGCTCGCGCTCGCGGAGTTCCCGAGCGTCGTGGCCGCCGCGGCGAACCTGCGCGAGCCGCACCGGGTCGCGCGCTTCCTCGAGGAGAAGGTCGCCAAGGCGGCGCAGCGGTTCTGGGACGACTGCCAGGTGCTGCCCAAGGGCGACGAACAGATCGCGCCGACCACCGCGCCGCGCCTGCTGCTGTGGCAGGCCACACGGGTCGTGCTCGAGAACGGCCTGGGCCTGCTGGGCGTGAGCGCACCGGAGCGGATGTGACCGACCTGGAACCTGCGGTCTGGCCGCAAGGGGCTGCGCGCTCAGACGCCGGCGTGCTCGAGCTCGGCGGGCTGGACGTGCGCGACCTCGCCGCGGAGTTCGGCACGCCCCTGCTCGTGCTGGACGAGGACGACCTGCGAGCGCGCTGCCGCGCCTGGAAGGAGGCCTTCTCCGACTGGCCTTCCGGTGCCAAGGTCGCCTACGCCGGCAAGGCGTTCCTGGCCAAGGCCGTCGTCAAGGTGGTGCAGGAGGAGGGGCTCGACCTCGACGTCTGCACCGGCGGCGAGCTCGCGGTCGCGCTGACGGCCGGGTTCCCCGCCGAACGGCTGGTCTTCCACGGCAACAACAAGTCGGTCGCCGAGCTGACCCGCGCGGTGGAGGTGGGCGTCGGGACGGTGGTGCTCGACTCCTTCGAGGAGATCGTCCGGCTGGCGGCCGTGGCGGCCGAGGCCGGGCGGCGGCAGCGGGTCTACGTCCGCGTCACCCCGGGTGTCGAGGCGCACACCCACGAGTACGTCCAGACCGGTCAGGAGGACCAGAAGTTCGGCTTCTCCCTCGCCTCCGGTGCCGCCGCCGAGGCCGTACGCCGGGTGCTGGCCCTCGAGCCCCTGGAGCTCGTCGGGCTGCACTGCCACATCGGCAGCCACATCTTCGACACCCACGGCTTCTCGCTGGCCGCGCACCGCATGGTCGGCCTGCTCGCCGAGATCCGCGACGAGCACGGCGTCGAGCTGCCCGAGCTCGACCTCGGGGGCGGCCACGGCATCGCCTACACCGCCGCCGACGACCCGATGGCGCCCGCCGACCACGCCGCCGGGCTGCGGACGATCGTGGAGCGCGAGTGCGAGGCGGCCGGTCTCGCCGTACCTCTCGTCGTGGTGGAGCCGGGGCGGGCGATCGTCGGGCCGACCACCGTGACGCTCTACGAGGTCGGGACCGTCAAGGAGCTGCCGGGGCTGCGCACCTACGTCAGCGTCGACGGCGGCATGAGCGACAACATCCGGACCGCGCTGTACGACGCGCGCTACTCCGCGGTTCTCGCGAGCCGTGCCAGCGACGCCGCGCCGCGCAACGTGACCCTGTGCGGCAAGCACTGCGAGAGTGGCGACATCGTCGTGCACGACGTACCGCTGCCGGGTGACCTGGCGCCGGGTGACCTGGTCGCCGTACCGGCCTGCGGGGCCTACCACCGCGCGATGGCCTCCAACTACAACCACGTGCCGCGGCCGCCGGTCGTCGCAGTGGCCGACGGCAAGGCTCGCGTCATCGTCCGCCGGGAGACCGAGGACGACCTGCTGGCGCTGGACATGGGATGACCGCACGCCTCGCGGCGCTGTTCCTGGCCGCACTCCTCGGACTCCTCGCGGTGGTGGGCCTCGCGGTGGCGGCGCTCGGTCCCGTGCCGCTCGTCGCCTACGTCGCGGCTGTCGTGGCGCTGCTGGTGGTCCTGGTACGCCGGGCCCGTGCTCTCCGGGTCCCCGCGGAGACGGGCCGCACCTGCACCTGCTGCACGAGCACCGTCCACGACCCGGTGGAGGTGCGGTGATGGCGGACGCCCTGCGGGTGGCCCTGCTCGGCTGCGGGACCGTCGGCTCCGAGGTGGTGCGCCTGCTGCAGAGCCGCCAGGACGACCTCGCGGCGCGCGTCGGCGCCCCGCTCGAGCTGGTGGGCATCGCCGTACGCCGGCTCGGCAAGCACCGCGACCTCGACGTCGACGAGGCGCTGTTCACCACCGACGCCGCGGCACTGGTGGCCCGCGACGACGTCGACATCGTGGTCGAGGTGATCGGTGGCATCGAGCCGGCCCGTTCGCTGATCGTCAGCGCGCTCGAGGCAGGCAAGGGCGTCGTGACCGCGAACAAGGCGCTGCTCGCCGAGGACGGCGCGACGCTGCACGCGGCCGCCGAGCGGGGCGGCGCCGACCTGTACTTCGAGGCCAGCACCGCCGGCGCCATCCCGATCGTCCGCCCGCTGCGCGAGTCGCTCGTCGGCGACGACGTGACCCGGGTGATGGGGATCGTCAACGGCACGACCAACTACATCCTCACCCGCATGGACGAGCTCGGGATGGGCTTCGCCGAGGCGCTCGACGAGGCCACCGCGCTCGGGTACGCCGAGGCCGACCCCACCGCCGACGTAGAGGGCTTCGACGCCGCGGCGAAGGCCGCCATCCTGGCCGGGCTCGCGTTCCACACCCGGGTCACCGCCGCGGACGTGCACCGCGAGGGCATCACCGAGGTCACCGCAGCGGACGTGGCCAGCGCGAAGCAGATGGGCTGTGTCGTGAAGCTGCTCGCGATCGCCGAGCGCCGCGGCGACGGCGTCAGCGTGCGGGTGCACCCGGCGATGATCCCGGACCACCACCCGCTCGCCAGCGTCCGTGAGGCCTACAACGCCGTGTTCGTCGAGGGCGCCTCCGCGGGGCAGCTGATGTTCTACGGCCGCGGTGCGGGTGGTGCCGCGACCGCCAGCGCCGTGTTGGGTGACCTGGTCGCGGTCGGCCGCAACGCGATCTCCGGCGCCCGTGGTGCGGGGGAGTCCCGGTACGCCGCGCTGCGGGTGCTGCCCATGGGCGACGTCGTCACCCGCTACCACGTCAGCCTGGACGTGGCCGACAAGGCGGGCGTGCTGGCCGCGGTCGCCACGACCTTCGCCACGCACGACGTCTCGATCGGCACCGTGCGCCAGGAGGGCCACCTCGACGACGCCACCCTCGTGGTGGTCACGCACGAGGCCACGGATGCGGCGCTGCAGGCCGTCGTGGAGGATCTGCGCGATCTGGACGTCGTCCGCGACGTCGCGTCGGTCATGAGGGTGGAGGGCGAGGCATGATTTCCCCACGCAGAGTTGTCGGCTCGCTGCGGCACTCGCTGCATGGCGCAGCTCGTCCCTGCGCTCGCGGCCGCTCGCTGCGCTCACGCTTGCGCGGGGGCCCCGCATGAGCACGACCAGTCCGGTGACCGGGGCCCGTGCCGGCTGGCGCGGCCTCATCGAGGAGTACCGCGACCGGTTGCCCGTGAGCGAGGCGACGCCGGTCGTCACGCTGCTCGAGGGCGGCACGCCGCTCGTGCCGGGCCACCACCTTTCCGCGCTCACGGGCTGCGAGGTCTACCTCAAGGTCGAGGGCGCCAACCCGACGGGCTCCTTCAAGGACCGCGGCATGACGATGGCGATCAGCAAGGCCGCCGAGGAGGGCAGCAAGGCCGTCATCTGCGCCTCCACCGGCAACACCTCCGCCTCGGCCGCCGCCTACGCCGCCCGCGCCGGCATGACCTGCGCGGTGCTCGTGCCCGAGGGAAAGATCGCGCTGGGGAAGATGGCCCAGGCGCTGGTGCACGGCGCCCGCCTGCTGCAGCTCGAGGGCAACTTCGACGACTGCCTGAACGTCTGCCGCGACCTGTCCGAGAACTACCCGGTCACGCTGGTCAACTCGGTCAACCCGTTCCGCATCGAGGGCCAGAAGACCGCGTCGTTCGAGATCGTCGACGTCCTCGGGGCCGCGCCCGACCTGCACTGCCTTCCGGTCGGGAACGCGGGCAACATCACGGCGTACTGGAAGGGCTACCAGGAGTACGGCACGAGCCCGCGGATGATGGGGTTCCAGGCCGCCGGCGCAGCGCCCATCGTGCGTGGTGAGCCGGTGCCCTCGCCGCAGACCATCGCGACCGCGATCCGGATCGGCAACCCGGCCTCCTGGCAGCAGGCCGTCTCCGCCCGCGACGAGAGCAAGGGCGACATCCAGTCCGTCACCGACCGGCAGATCCTGTCCGCCTACCGGCTGCTCGCGCAGAAGGAGGCGGTGTTCGTCGAGCCTGCGTCGGCCGCCTCGGTCGCCGGCCTGCTGCAGCTGCACGAGGCCGGCCAGCTCGACGCCGGCCAGCGCATCGTCTGCACCGTCACCGGCAACGGGCTGAAGGACCCCGACTGGGCCATCGCCGGCGCGCCCAAGCCCGTCACGGTCCGGGCGAGCGCCCAGGCCGCCGCCGCAGCGCTCGGGCTGGCGTAGGTGCCGTCCTTCCGCGCCGCACCCGTGCGGGTGCGGGTCCCCGCCACGAGCGCCAACCTCGGCCCGGCGTTCGACAGCGCCGGCCTCGCGCTCGGCCTGTACGACGACGTCGTGGTCCGCATCGGCGACCGCGGGCTCTCGGTCGACGTCGCGGGGGAGGGCGCCGACAGCCTGCCGCGCGACAAGCGGCACCTCGTCGTGAAGTCGCTGCGCACCGCGTTCGACGCGCTCGGCGGCCAGCCGCGGGGGCTCGAGATCGTCTGCGCCAACAGGATTCCCCAGGCCCGCGGCCTCGGGTCCTCGTCGGCCGCGATCGTCGCGGCGGTCGTCGCGGCCCGGGCACTGGTGCTCGGCGGGGAGGAGGAGCTCGACGACGGCGGGGCGCTCGCCCTGGCGACCGAGATCGAGGGCCACCCGGACAACGTGGCGGCCTGCCTGCGCGGCGGGCTGACGTTCGCCTGGACCGGGGACAAGGGGGTGCGGGTGCACCGCGTGGACGCCCACCCCGACCTGGCGCCGGTGGCGTTCGTGCCCTCGTCCAAGGCGTCCACGAAGAAGGTACGCGGCCTGCTGCCGGAGACCGTCCCGCACGCCGAGGCCGCCGCCAACTCGGCCCGCACCGCGCTTCTGGCGCTGGCGCTGACCCGCTCGCCGGAGCTGCTGCTCGACGCCACCGAGGACCGGCTGCACCAGTCCTACCGCGCGTCCGCGATGCCCCGCAGCGCGTCGCTGGTCGCGGCGCTGCGCGCGGAGGGCGTCCCGGCGGTGATCTCCGGCGCCGGTCCGACGGTGCTGGCGCTGGCCACCCGCGCCACCTGCGACGCGGTCGTGGCGCGGGCGCCCCGGGGGTTCGACGCGCTGCCGCTGCCTGTCGACGCGACGGGAGCCTCCGTCGTACCGCTGTGACGCCCGGCCGCACGCGGCGGTGACGGTTTGTCTCAAGCCGGGCCGGGAACACGCCGATCGCATCCTGTGTTGATCGGGGTGCAGCGCCACCGTTACGCTGTACCTGCACCAGCAGCCTCGATGGCGTGCGGTGCCCCACATGGACCGTCCGGGCGCGCACCCGCCGTAGCAGGCGGCAGCGCTGCCCCGGTCTGACCCTCATGCTCCTCGACGTCGTGTGCGTCGAGGCCGCCGGCCCCGGCCGGCACCCCTCACCGTCGGCGCGGCGAGCAGAGCCCGCGCGGCGGTCCCACCAGGAGGACTCTCCTTGACAGACACGATCGACCTGCAGGAGCAGCCGGCGACGACCGCTGACGCTCCTGAGGCCCCCAAGGCGCGCCGACGCGCCACCAGCGGGGGCGGCGGTCTCGCCTCGCTCCTGCTCCCCGAGCTCCAGCGCCTGGCGAACGACCTGGGTGTCCCGGGCGTGGCGAAGATGCGCAAGAGCCAGCTCATCGAGGCCATCCAGGCCCACCAGGCCGGTTCGGCCGAGGGCGCCGCTGCTGCCGCGACCGCCGCCGCTGCGTCCGAGGCGCCGACCGAGGCCCCCACGACCGAGGCCCTCACGACCGAGACCCCCCCGGCCGAGACCTCCGAGGGCGAGACTTCCGAGGGCGAGCACGGCGACCACGACGGGGACGGCGAGAGGCCGACCCGCGTCGACCGGGGCCGGGAGCGGTTCCTCGAGCGCGAGGCCAAGCGCCAGCAGCGCATCGCCGAGCTCGTCGCCGAGGGCATGGACCCGGAGGAGGCGGCCGCCCAGATCCAGGCCGAGCGCCAGCAGCGGGAGCTGCAGCGCCAGCAGGCCCGAGAGCAGCAGCGTCAGCAGCCGCAGGCCCGTCAGGACCAGGGTGCGCCGCGTCAGGACCGGCACGAGCAGGGCGAGGACGACGACCTCGGCCGTCGCGGCCGGTTCCGTGAACGTGGCCGCAACCGCAACCGCAGCCGCGACCGCTTCCTGGGGAGCGAGGCGGAGCCGCTGATCAGCGAGGACGATGTCCTGATCCCGATCGGCGGCATCCTCGACATCCTCGACAACTACGCGTTCGTCCGCACCTCGGGCTACCTCACCGGCCCGAACGACGTCTACGTGTCGCTGCAGCAGGTCCGCAAGTACGGCCTGCGCCGCGGTGACGCGGTCACCGGCGCGGTCCGCCAGCAGCGCGAGGGCGAGCGCAAGGAGAAGTACAACGCGCTCGTCCGCCTCGACACCGTCAACGGCATGGACGTCGAGGAGGCCCGCAAGCGGCCCGAGTTCACGAAGCTCACGCCGCTGTACCCGCAGGAGCGGCTGCGTCTCGAGACGGCGCCCGAGGGCCTGACGACCCGCGTCATCGACCTGGTGATGCCGGTCGGCAAGGGCCAGCGCGCCCTGATCGTCAGCCCGCCGAAGGCCGGCAAGACGATGGTGATGCAGGCGATCGCCAACGCCATCACCACCAACAACCCCGAGGTCCACCTCATGGTCGTGCTCGTCGACGAGCGGCCGGAGGAGGTCACCGACATGCAGCGCTCGGTGAAGGGCGAGGTCATCGCCTCGACCTTCGACCGGCCGCCGCAGGACCACATCACGGTCGCCGAGCTGTCGATCGAGCGCGCCAAGCGCCTCGTCGAGCTCGGTCACGACGTGGTGGTCCTGCTCGACTCGATCACCCGTCTCGGGCGCGCCTACAACCTGGGTGCCCCGGCGAGCGGCCGCATCCTCACCGGCGGTGTGGACTCCGCGGCGCTCTACCCGCCGAAGCGCTTCCTCGGCGCCGCCCGCAACATCGAGCACGGCGGCTCGCTGACGATCTTCGCCACGGCGCTCGTCGAGACCGGTTCCGCGATGGACACCGTGATCTTCGAGGAGTTCAAGGGCACGGGCAACGCCGAGCTCAAGCTCGACCGCAAGCTCGCGGACAAGCGGATCTTCCCGGCGATCGACATCGACGCGTCGGGCACCCGCAAGGAGGAGCTCCTCCTCGCGCCGCAGGAGCTGCGCGTCGTGCTGCAGCTGCGTCGGGTGCTGCACGCCCTCGACACCTCGGCGTCGCTCGAGCTGCTGCTGGACAAGATGAAGTCGACGCGCACCAACGTCGAGTTCCTCATGCAGATCCAGAAGACGACCGTCGAGCAGTCCGAGGCGGGCGCCGCCTCCTAGCCAGCCCCCCTTTTCTTGATCAACAGGAAGGGCGTTCACGGACACGCCGGTGTCGCGAGGCCCAGATTCCTGTTGATCAAGAAGGGGAGGTCGGCGGACGGCCGGTACGCCGGGAAGGAACCCCGCACGGTCGGCGTTGGAAGACCCGTTCAGGCCTCTGGCACACTGGACACGACCCGGCACCGGTTCACGTCCCCTCGGGGGCGACCCGGCGGCCACGACGAAAGAGGCACCGTGAAGGCTGACATCCACCCGCAGTACGTCGAGACCCACGTCTCCTGCACCTGCGGCAACGAGTTCACCACGCGCAGCACCAAGGGCGGCGGAGAGATCCGCGCCGAGGTCTGCGCGGCCTGCCACCCGTTCTACACGGGCAAGCAGAAGATCCTCGACACCGGCGGCCGTGTCGCCAAGTTCGAGCAGCGCTTCGGCAAGCGCTCCAAGTAGCGACCCTGCGGCGCCCGTCCCCGATCTCGGGGGCGGGCGCCGTTGCTGTTCCCCCGAACGACCTCAGGAAGTGACCCACCGTGGCTGAACCGCTCGACGACCTGCTGGCCGAGCACGCCGACCTCGAGGCGAAGCTCGCCGACCCGGCCGTGCACGCCGACCAGGGGCTCGCCCGCGAGCTCGGCCGCCGCTACGCCGAGATCGGGCCGGTCGTCGCTGCGGCGCAGCGCCGGGACACCCTCCGGGACGACCTGCAGGCCGCCAAGGAGCTCGGGATGGACGAGGAGATCCCGGGCATCGAGGCCGAGCTCGACGCGCTGGACGCCCAGATCGTCCAGATGCTGATCCCCAAGGACCCGGCCGACGCCAAGGACGTGATCCTCGAGGTCAAGGCCGGGGAGGGCGGCGACGAGTCGGCGCTGTTCGCCGGCGACCTGGTGCGCATGTACACGCGGTACGCCGAACGTCAGGGCTGGAAGACCGAAGTCGTGAGCCAGACCGACGGCGAGCTCGGTGGCTACAAGGACATCAGCATGGCGGTGAAGAGCCGCGACCCCGCGAACCCGGTGTTCGGCCGGCTCAAGTACGAGGGCGGCGTGCACCGTGTGCAGCGGGTGCCGGTGACGGAGTCGCAGGGCCGCATCCACACCTCGGCGGCGGGCGTGCTGGTGCTGCCGGAGGCCGAGGAGGTCGACGTCACGATCGACCCGAACGACCTGCGGATCGACGTCTACCGCTCGAGCGGCCCCGGCGGCCAGTCCGTCAACACGACCGACTCCGCCGTACGCATCACGCACGTCCCGACCGGGGTGGTGGTGTCGATGCAGAACGAGAAGTCGCAGCTGCAGAACAAGGAGGCCGCGCTGCGCGTGCTCCGCAGCCGGCTGCTGGCGCTGGCGCTCGAGGAGCAGGCCGCGAAGGACTCCGCCGCGCGTGGTGCCCAGATCCGCACCGTCGACCGGTCGGAGAAGATCCGCACGTACAACTGGCCGGACAACCGCATCGCCGACCACCGCAGCGGCTACAAGGCCAACAACCTCATGCAGGTGCTCGACGGCGACCTGGACGCGGTGATCCAGTCGATGGTCGACCTCGACACCGAGCAGCGACTGAAGGGCGACGACCGCTGAGGCTGGACGAGGCCCTCGCCCGGGCCACGCGCACGCTCGCCGCGGCGGGCGTGGCCAGCCCTGAGCACGACGCGCGGATGCTCGCGCTGCACGTCCTCGGGCTGTGGCGGCCCGGCGAGCTGCTGGCAGTGGAGGAGATCCCCCAGGACGAGTACGACGAGCTGGTGGCCCAGCGTGCCCAGCGCATCCCCTTGCAGCACCTGGTGGGCAGCGCCGCGTTCCGCTACCTCGACCTGGCCGTGGGCCCGGGGGTCTTCCTGCCCCGCCCCGAGACCGAGGTGGTCGTGGACTGGGCGGTGAAGCACGCGCCGCCGCACCCGCTGGCCGTCGACCTGTGCAGCGGTTCCGGCGCGATCGCGCTGTCGCTCGCGCACGAGGTGCCCGGCGCCGTCGTCCACGCGCTGGAGGTCGACCCGGTTCCGCTCAAGTGGGCCCGCCGCAACGATCCCGAGGCCAAGGTCACCTGGCACCTCGGCCCCGTGGAGGGCTGCCTGCCTGAGCTCGACGGCGCGGTCGACCTGGTGGTCAGCAACCCGCCGTACCTCCCCCCTGGGAGCGAGCTGGATCACGAGACCGCCGAGCACGACCCCGAGCTCGCCCTCTGGGGCGGCCTCGACGGGCTGGACGTCGTACGCCAGGTGGAGGCCGCGGCCCGACGGTTGCTGAAGCCCGGCGGCCTGCTGGTCGTGGAGCACGACGTGACGCACGGCGAGGCCGCGCCCGCGCTGCTGCGTGAGGCGGGCGGCTGGGTCGACGTCACCGACCACGACGACCTCACGGGCCGTCCCCGCTTCGTCACGGCAAGATGGCTCGCGTGAACTCACCCCACGCAGCCGCTCGCTGCGCTCACGCCGCCGCGGGGACCCCGAGATGAGCACCACGTACGACTGCCGCACAGACCACGCCACCGGCGTCACCGAGGCCGTCGAGGGCCTGCGCCGCGGTGAGCTGGTGGTGCTGCCGACCGACACCGTCTACGGCATCGCGGCTGACGCCTTCAACCCGACCGCCGTCGGACGGCTGCTGGAGGCCAAGGGGCGGGGCCGCGACATGCCCGTGCCGGTCCTGGTCCCGTCGGCCAGGACCCTCGACGGGCTGGTCGACGTCGTGCCCCAGGCGGCGCGCGACCTCGTCGACGCGTTCTGGCCGGGCGCGCTGACTCTCGTGCTGCCCCACGCCGCGACGCTGGCCTGGGACCTGGGCGACACCAAGGGCACGGTGGCCGTACGGATGCCGCTGGATCCCGTCGCGCTGGCGGTGCTCGAGAAGACCGGCCCCCTGGCCGTCTCGAGCGCCAACCGGTCCGGGCTGGCTCCCGCGACGGACGCCGCCGAGGCTGCCCGGCAGCTCGGGACCGCGGTGGAGATCTACCTGGACGGCGGTCCCTGCGGCGACGCGGTGCCGAGCACGATCGTCGACCTGACCGGCGAGGTGCCGCGGGTGCTGCGCGCGGGGGCGCTGTCCGTCGAGGAGCTGCGTGGCGTCGTGCCCGGCCTGGAGGCGCCCGCGTGAAGGTGCTCGTCGTGTGCACCGGCAACGTGTGCCGGTCGCCGATGGCCGAGCACCTGCTGCGGACCGCCCTACCAGGTCTGGACGTCTCGAGCGCAGGCACCGGTGCGCTGGTGGGGGAGCCGATGCAGCCCTTCGCCCTCTCCGCACTGGCCGCTCGCGGCATCGACGGGTCGGCCTTCCGGGCCCGGCAGCTGGGCGGGGAGCAGATCGAGGTCGCCGACCTCGTCCTGACGGCGACTCGCCGGCACCGGGCCGACGTGGTCACGCTGTCACCGCGCGCCGCCGCCCGCACGTTCACCGTCGGTGAGCTCGACCGGCTGCTGTCGCGCACCACCGGGCCCGTCGACGACCTCGTGGCGGCTGCCAGGGCGCAGCGTGGGCTGATCCCGCCCGTCCGCGCGGAGGACGACGACCTCGTCGACCCCTACCTCGGGCCCGAGGCGGGCTTCGTCACCTGCGTCGAGACCCTCGACAAGCTGCTCGCCCGGTTCGTGGCGCTCGCCTCCGCTGCCTCTGCCTGAACCCCGGGCGCTTGGCTTGCGAGAATGCGGTCCGACGGGCCGGATCACGGCCGGCATGAGCGTGCGAGAGGGCGTCCTGCGGCCAGGAAGCCGCATTCTCGCGAGACAAGCGGGAGAGAGCGCCCGAGCCGTGCACGTCGAGCGATCCGGGCCGGAACGCCCGAGTAGGCTGGCACGTACCGCCCGCCACCAGCTCGAGGAGCTCGCCGTGACGTTCTGGGGTCCTTCGTTCGACGACCTTCAGCACACCGACCCGGAGATCGCCGGGGTCGTCCTGGACGAGCTCACACGCCTGCGCAGCGGGCTGCAGCTCATCGCCAGCGAGAACTTCACGTCGCCCGCCGTGCTCGCCGCGCTCGGCAGCACGCTGTCCAACAAGTACGCCGAGGGTTACCCCGGCAAGCGCTACTACGGCGGCTGCGAGGTGGTCGACCGGGCCGAGGAGATCGGCATCCAGCGCGCGAAGGACCTCTTCGCCGCCGACCACGCGAACCTGCAGCCGCACTCCGGCGCGAGCGCCAACATCGCCGTGTACGGCGCGTTCCTGCAGCCCGGCGACACCGTGCTGGCCATGTCGTTGCCCCACGGCGGCCACCTGACGCACGGCACCAAGGTCAGCTTCAGCGGCAAGTGGTTCAACGCAGTCCACTACGGCGTCGCCCAGGACACCGAGGACATCGACTACGACCAGGCCCGTGACCTGGCGCGCGAGCACCGCCCCAAGATGATCATCTGCGGCGGCTCCGCGATCCCGCGGCTCATCGACTTCAAGGCGTTCCGCGAGATCGCCGACGAGGTCGGCGCGATCCTCATGGTCGACGCGGCGCACTTCATCGGCCTGGTCGCGGGCGGCGCGATCCCCAGCCCTGTGCCCTACGCCGACGTGGTCACCTTCACGACGCACAAGGTGCTGCGCGGCCCGCGCGGCGGCATGCTGCTGTGCAAGGAGGAGCACGCCGCGAAGCTGGACAAGGCCGTGTTCCCGATGATGCAGGGCGGTCCGCTCATGCACTGCGTCGCGGCCAAGGCCGTCGCGCTCAAGGAAGCCGCGAGCCCCGAGTACGCCGCCTACGCCCGCCAGGTCATCGCCAACAGCCAGGTGCTCACGGACGCCCTCGCGGCTGAGGGCATGCGCCCCGTCACCGGTGGCACGGACACGCACCTCGCGCTGCTCGACCTGCAGGGCATCGGCGTCACCGGCCAGCAGGCCGAGTCGCGCTGCGCCGCCGCGGGCATCGTGCTCAACAAGAACGCGATCCCCTACGACCCGCAGCCGCCGTCCGTGGCCTCCGGCATCCGGGTGGGCACGCCGTCCGTGACCACGCAGGGCATGGGGGAGGACGACATGAAGGAGATCGCCTCGCTCATCGCGCGCGCCGTGCGTGACGAGGACGGCGCCCAGGCCGAGGACATCCGCCGGGGTGTCGACGCGCTCGTGGCCGCGTATCCCGCCTATCCCCGTTAGTTTCAGCCGGTGCGCGAGTACCTGCTCGTCCTCTGCGTCGCCGCCGGGGTCACCTGGTTGCTGACGCCGCTCGCGCGCCGGTTCGCGATCCGCGTCGGAGCGATGGCCGACCCGCGTGACCGCGACGTGCACGACCACCCGATCCCGCGGCTGGGTGGTCTTGCCATGTACGGCGGGGTATGCGCCGCCTTCCTGGTTGCCCACTCCCTCCCTGCGCTCTCGGCGATCTTCAAGTACTCCGACGTGGAGGCGGTCGTCGTCGCGGGCGCGTTCCTGGTGCTCCTCGGGTTCGCCGACGACCGCTGGCAGCTCGACGCGGTGACCAAGCTCGCGGGGCAGACCGTGGCCGCGGGCCTGATGATCCTGCTAGGCCTGCAGCTGCTGACAGTGACCTTCCCCGGCGTGGGCGCCGTCATCCTCGGCACGATGGGCGTGCCGCTGACGCTGCTGCTCGTGCTGCTGACCGTGAACGCGGTCAACTTCATCGACGGCCTCGACGGCCTGCTCGCCGGGGTCGGCGCGATCGCGGGCCTCGCGCTGTTCGTGTTCTCCTACGCGCTCGCGAGCGGCCGGGTCACCTTCGGGGTGGCCCAGGAGCGCATCTCGGCGCCGGCCCTCATCGCGGTGGTGCTCGCCGGGGCCTGCCTGGGCTTCCTGCCGCACAACTTCAACCCGGCGCGCATCTTCATGGGCGACTCGGGCTCGATGCTGATCGGCCTCATGCTCGCCGCGTCGGTGACGTCGCTGACGGGGCAGTTCAACTACTCCAACCTGCCGCCGAAGGCGGCGTTCCCCGTGCTGCTGCCGGTGCTGCTGCCCGTGGCGGTGCTCGCCGTGCCGTTCGTCGACCTGGTGCTCGCGGTCATCCGGCGTACCAGGGCCGGGCGCAGCCCGTTCTCGCCGGACAAGATGCACCTGCACCACCGGCTGCTCGAGCTCGGGCACACGCAGACCCGCGCCGACGTGATCATGTACTTCTGGACCGCCCTGCTGGCCTTCACGGGCGTCGCCGTGAGCCTCGCCGGCGTCGGCGTGGTGCTGGGCATCGCCGCGAGCATCGCGGCGCTCGGCCTCGTCGCCCTGGGCCTGCCGCGGCTGCGCGCCCGGCACCTGCCGTGATCCGGCACCGCAACGGCGTCGCCGTCCTCGTCACCTCGGCAGTCGGCCTGGTCGCGGCCGTGATCGCCTTCGCCCTGGACGGCGGCAGCGGGGCGGCGTCGGCGCTGCTCGGCCTGGCGCTCGCGGTCGGCTTCCTCGCCACCGGGTCCATCCCCTTCGTGCTGGCGGGCGACACCCAGCACGGACGCGGCGGGATCGCGTTCGTCGTGCTCGCCGTCAACTACGCGCTGCGCCTGGTGGTCGCCCTGGTCGTCCTGAAGCTCGCGAGCCGGTCGTCGTGGGTTCACGAGCAGGTCGTGGGGATCACGGCGATCGCGTGCGCGGCGGCCTGGAGCGTCGTGCACCTGGTGCTCGGGACCTCCCGCAAGCACGCCCCCACGCTCGACCTCTGAAACGCCGGTGTGACGGACCTGACATC
>JBKOVB010000054.1:0-3922 GCA_046723735.1 Actinomycetota bacterium
GCGCCAGACGAACATGCCGGAGTTCCACAGCGCACCCTGCTCGATGAGCTGCTCCGCGCGCGGCCGCTGGGGCTTCTCGGCGAACCGCGCGACCACCAGGGCGCCGCCCCCGAGCGGCCGGCCGAGCTCCAGGTAGCCGAAGGCCGTGGCGGGGTGGTCCGGCACGACACCGAAGGTCACCAGCGCGTCCTCGCGCTGCTCGGCGACCTCGAAGCCGGCGCTCAGCGTCGCGGCGAAGACGTCGAGCGGCTCGATGAGGTGGTCGGCCGTGAGGACCGCCACGACCGCCGCAGGGTCGTGCTCGACGATGGTGAGCATCGAGAGCACCAGGGCAGGGAGCGTGTCACGCCCGGACGGCTCGAGCACCAGCCGGTCCGGCGCCACGTGGGTGACCGAGGCGCGCAGCCCGTCCCCCGCGGCCAGCCAGACCGCCGACGGGTCCACCACCGCGGTGGCCCGCTCGACCGCGAGGTCGAGCAGCGAGGTGCCCGCGAACAGCGGGGCGAGCTGCTTGGGCTCGGTGCGGGTCGAGTAGGGCCACAGCCGGGTCCCCGAGCCACCAGCCAGGACGAGCGCGTGCCTCAGCTGACTTCTCCGCTCACGAGGACAGCGCGTCGGCGTAGCAGGCCAGGTGCGCCTCGGCGCTGGCGGCCCACGTGAACTCGCGCGAGCGCGCGTGCCCCGCGGCCCCGAGGGCGGCGCGCCGCTCCGGGTCGTCCAGGAGCGAACCGAGGGCCCGGGCGATCGAGTCGGGGTCGGGCTCCGTGTAGGCGACGGCGTCCCCGCCGACCTCGGGCAGGGACAGCCGCCGGGTAGTGAGCACCGGGGCGCCGCATGCCATCGCCTCGAGCACCGGCAGGCCGAAGCCCTCGCCGTGGGAGGGGTAGGCCACGACGGTGGCGCCGCCCAGGAAGCCGGGCAGGTCCACGAAGCGCAGGTAGCCGGGCCGCAGCACCCGCAGGTGCGACGGCACCTCGGCAAGCGCCCGGTCGACGCGGTCGTCCCAGCCGGCGCCGCCCGCGAGGACGAGGGCGGGCGGGTCCTCGCGGCCCTCGCAGGCCTTCACCCAGCCCTGGACGAGACCGGGCACGTTCTTGCGCGGCTCGAGCACCGACAGGAACGCGACGTACGGCTGGCCGCCCAGGCCCAGGCGCGCCTGCACCCGGTCCCTCTCCTCCGGCGACGGCATGTGGAACAGGTTCTGGTCGACGCCGTGGTAGGCGACGCACAGCTTGGTGGCGTCGGCGTCGAGGACCCGCACCAGCTCGTCCCGGGTGGCCTTCGACGGCACGATCACCCGGTCGGCACGGCGCAACGCGGTCCTGGTCGCAGACCGGAAGAACGTGCCCTTCACGGACGAATGCAGCTCGGGGGCGGTGAAGAACGTGGCGTCGTGGACGGTCACGACCACAGGGCGACCGGCGCGCAGCGGCATCGTGTAGTGCGGCGAGTGGATGACCTGCGCGTTCACCTGCTGGGCCACGATCGGCAGCCCGGTCTGCTCCCACGCGAGCCGGGCCGGACGGTGCGCGATCGCCGACGGCCCGGGGATGATCTCCGCGTCCGGGTCGAGCCGGCCGAGCCGCTCGGCGTCCGCGCGCTGGCACACCACGGCGAGATCGGCGCCGGCCACGCCGAGCGCACCGACGAGACCGTCGACGTACCGCCCGACCCCGCCGCGGTCAGCAGGCACCGCGGTCGCGTCGAGCAGGACCCGAGGACCCGAGCGTGCGGCTGGCAGCGTGGGCTCCTCTCCGGGGACGTGGCCGACGTATCAGCTGTCAGCCTACGCCCGAAGGGTCACACGACGCGGTAGGGCAGCGTCACGGTGAGGGCAGGTGCCCGCCAGCCCTCCCACACGATGCCGAAACGCTCGCTCGTGGACTGTGGCGCCCTGCCGTTGCCCGCCAGGACGATCTCGAACCGTGCGACCTCGCCCGGCTTCACCGTCGTCGCGCCGCGCCGGCTGTAGTTCGACGACAGGGTGCCCGGACGGGTCGCGCTGATCCACACCGAGCTGTACGACGGGGAGCGGGTCGTGAAGATCTTGGACCGCAGCAGGCCGCCCACCGGCCACGCGAAGTTGCTGGTGTTCTTGATGTAGAGCACGGCCTTCGTGGTGCCGTGCGACGGCACCGCGACCGACTTGCTCGTGGTGACCACGCTCGCCGTGAAGGAGGCCGCGACCACCTTCACACTGACCGGCAGCGACGGGCCGAAGAACCCGTCGGGCCCGACGGCCCGCAAGGTCATGGCGTAGGTCCCGGCCGCGTGCCGGTACGCCGACACCGGCACCCGCCAGAGGCCGACCTCGCCGGGGTACACCTTGGCCTGGCCGGGGCGGCTGACGTTGGCCGCCAGCGGCGGCGTCCTGGTCGTCGACGGCCACCCGCTGGCCAGGGCGGCCGCGGTCGCGGTGCCGAGCTGCTCCGTGCCGACGGTCCAGGGCTGGCCACCGACGTTCCGGAGCCGCACCACGAGCGTCGCGGCGCCGTTGGGGGCGTTGACCAGCGAGAACCCCGTGGCCGGCGCGCGGTCCGTGACGGCGGCACGCGCGACCGCCGTGTCCACCCGGACGACGGTCAGCGCGGTGCTGTCGCCCGTGATCCAGGCCTGTCCGTCCCACACGGGTTCGAAGGCCTCGCTCGTCACGCCCGCCGGCTTGCTGTTGCCGTGGAGGGGCAGGTCGAAGGTGCCGGCCTGCTTCGGGGCGACGTCGGCAGCCGCCGCGAGGGGCGACACCCGGGTCGCCGAGAGCCAGTCGGACCCGGCGGAGTCGCTGCTCCGGTAGCGCGGACCGGAGGTGCCCAGCCTGACCGCGGTGCCGTCCCCCGCGGGCCAGGTGACGTTGCCGGTGTTGAGGGCGCTCAGCCGCAGGGTGGTGCTGCCGTTGCGCGGGACGACGACGGTGCGGTGGTCGCCGAACAGCGCCGGCGGAGCACCGTCCTGGGAGGGCAGCGTCGTCGAGACGAGCGCCGGCGCGGCCGCGGCGGTGGCGGTGAGCGCCGCCGCCTGGACGACCACCGTCCAGGCCACGGTCGGGCCGAACAGCGCCGCCGTGCCGATGCGCAGCCGGTACGACGTGGTGCGGGTGCCCGCGGTCAGCCCGGTGGCGTCGAAGTCCAGCTGGAACTTCGCGGACTCGCCGGGCAGCACGGTCGTCGACCCGGGGGTCGTCAGGTTGCCCACGAAGCGGCCGGGGGTCGTGCTGTTGTGCGACAGCGGGTCCTTGCCACCGGCCGGCGACGCGAGGGCGAGGTGCAGCCCGGACGTGGGCCACGTGCCCGAACCGGTGTTCTTCAGGACCGCGGTGACGCTGCCCTTGGCGTTGCCCGGCGGGAGCACCAGGGTCGGCGCGGCGGACCGGCTCAGGAGGGTCGCGGTGT
This sequence comes from Actinomycetota bacterium, assembly GCA_046723735.1. GTDB lineage: Bacteria > Actinomycetota > Actinomycetes > Mycobacteriales > SCTD01 > RYN-111. The sequence goes on from JBKOVB010000054.1 coordinate 3,387, forward strand.
ACTCCGGGACGACCCACCACCACGACGACTTGAGCCCGTCGCTGTAGGCGGGCCAGGTCCGGGCGTTGTAGATGCCGCGACCTGTGGTGTCCACCGTGCTGGTGGTGCCTGCGGAGTCGGTGAAGGTGAGCCTGACCGACAGCACCCGGCCGCCCCACTCGCCGTTGCCGTCGCGCTGCGTGACCGTGAGGGTCCGGAAGCTCCCGGCCGGCTTGCCCCACTGCTTCTCGAGCGCCGAGACCGGCAGCTTCGCGTCCCACGAGTGCACCGAGCTCGCGACGACGCCGTCCCAGTCGTCACGCTGCGCGACGAGGTAGGGCGTCCCGCCGTCGGTGGACCAGCCTCCGTTCGAGCTGGAGAACTCCGCGAAGATCGGCCCGTTCGCGTCGGCCCGGACCACGTTGGCGGTGGCCTGGACCGCCTGGGTGGTCGACGTGGGCTCCAGGTTGGTCATCGTGCCGGAGGACGTGTAGCTCCGGCTGCCGCCGAAGACCTGGCAGGCCGTGGTGTCGCAGATGTCGTACGCCCGGCTGCTG
>JBKOVB010000002.1:0-9775 GCA_046723735.1 Actinomycetota bacterium
GTCAGCGCGGCGCGCGCCCGCGCGAGCCGGCGCGCGGCCACCGGATCGCGCTCGGCCCAGCGGCTGGCCGCGGGCGGCCCGTCGCCGGGTGGCGCGTTCGTCGGGAGCTCGTCCTCGGGCAGCGTGGCGGCCCGCTGCAACGCCCCCCACCAGAGGTCGACGTGCCGCCGCGTAGCGCGGCCGCCGAACACGGGCAGCGCCGTGAGCTCGGCGGGCGTCTGGGGCGCGGCCACGACCGCGCTCACGATGGCCGAGTCGGGCAGGATCCGTCCGGGCGCCGTGTCGCGCCGGCGCGCCAGCATGTCCCGGGCCTCCCACATGGCGCGTACGGCGGCGAGCTGGCGCCGCGTCCGCAGCCGGTGGATGCCGCTGGTCCGCCGCCAGGGGTCCACGCGCGGCCCGGGAGCGGGCGCCGTGCGCACCGCCTCGAACTCCTCGTGCGCCCACGCGAGCTTGCCCTGCTCGCCGAGCTCGCGCTCCAGCGCGTCCCGGAGCTCGAGCAGCACCTCCACGTCCAGCGCCGCGTAGACGAGCCAGTCGTGGGGGAGCGGCCGGGTCGACCAGTCCGCGGCGCTGTGGCCCTTCTCCAGCGACAGCCCCAGGACGTTCTCGACCATGGTCCCGAGCCCCACGCGCTCGAAGCCCGCGAGCCGCCCGGCGAGCTCCGTGTCGAACAGCCGAGGTGCCGTCATGCCGACCTCGGCCAGGCAGGGGATGTCCTGGCTGGCCGCGTGCAGCACCCACTCGCACCCCTGCAGCACCTTGCTCAGCAGGGACAGGTCCGGGCAGGCCACGGGGTCGATGAGCGCGGTGCCTGCGCCTTCCCGGCGGAGTTGGACGAGGTACGCGCGCTGCGAGTACCGGTAGCCCGAGGCTCGTTCGGCGTCGACCGCGACCGGGCCGGTGCCTGCCGCGAAGCGGGCCACGACCTCGGCCAGCTGCACGGCCGTGTCGACGACCGGCGGGACGCCCTCCCGGGGGGCGAGCAGGGGTGTGACGACGCGACCTTCGGGGACGGTGCTGAGCGCCCTGTCCAAGGGCCTGTCGCCGGTCACCTCCTCGTCAGGACCCGGCAGGGTCTCCGTCACACGAGGAGCGTACGACGGCAGCCCGGTGCTCTCGTGCCCGACGGCGCACTAGGACGGGTGCAGGTCTCAGCGGATGACACCGGCCCGCATGGCGAGCGCGACCATCTCGGCGCGGTCGCCGGTGCCGAGCTTGCGCGCGATGCGGGCGAGGTGGGACTTCACCGTGAGCGCCGACAGGCCGAGCTCGTCGCCGATCTGCTTGTTGCTCTGACCGTCCGCGACGAGGCGCAGGACCTCGACCTCGCGGCCGGAGAGCTCGCTCACGCCCGTCTCCACCGGACCGCCGCGCAGGCCGGCCGCCAGGAGGGAGGCCACGGAGGGGTCGGCGTAGACGCCGCCGTCCAGCACCCGACGTACGCCGTCCGCGACGACGACCGGGGAGGCCGACTTGAGCAGGTAGCCCTGGGCACCGGCGACGAAGGCAGCACGCACCGAGTAGGGGTCGTCCGCGGCGGACAGCACGACCAGGCGCTGCCAGCCCGCCGCCCGCAGGTCGGCGAGCAGGTCGAGGCCGGAGCCGTCGGGGAGGCCGAGGTCGAGCACGCACAGCTCGCGCGGGCCGGAGACGTTGGCACGGGCACGCGCCTCGCCGATGGTGGCTGCCTCGACGACCTCACGGGCGCCCATCATCTTCAGGCGGTTCACCATCGACTCGCGCACGAGCGGGTGGTCGTCGACGACCATGGCGGAGAAGCCAGGGGTCTCCGTCCCTGACTGCTGCGCCGGGATGCTGTCCAGCGCGTTCTCGAGACCGGCTGCCACCGCGTCCTCCACCTGGTGCTGGGCCTGCCGGTGCTTCCGGCGACGGCCGTTCCCGCTCTCCTTCGGCGTTGATCACGTCGTCCTGAAGCACGAGTTGCGCCGAGTGGCCCAACCGGTCCGCTACGCCGTTCGGCTGACGTGTGCCTGATGTGCTGCAGTTCGCCCGTACGGCTGCCGAGGGAGGGACGTACGCCCGAACCAGGAGGCTTCCTTGACCCGTCCAGCCCTGCGCCGCCTCTCGAGCACCCGTCGGGGTGCCGCCGGCGCCCTGCTCGGCGTCGCCGCTGCGGCGAGCCTTGCCGCCGTGCCGGTGCTGCCCGCCCTGCAGGCGGTCGCGGTGTTCCAGGGCGCCCCGGTGGCGGTGGCCGGGGTCAGCACGGTCTCCTCGCTTCCCTCGCTGCACATGGCGGTCGTGCGGGGCGACGTGCGCGCGCTCTACCGGCTCGCGAGCGCCCCCGGCGTCGTGGGCGTCACCAGCGACGACGCCGTGCACGTGGCGGGCGAGAAGACCTCCGCGACGGGCGAGGGGCACCTGTCCTGGGAGGGCCTCGGCGACGAGGCCGGACGCCCGGGTGCCGGTGCCGGCACGCGGGTGGCGGTCGTCGACACGGGTGTGAGCGACACGCCCGCCCTCTCCCGGGCGTCTGGTCGCCTGGTGGACGCGGCCGACACCAGCTCCGGCGAGGTGCGCACCGGCGGGGTCTACACCGACGGCTACGGCCACGGGACCTTCATGGCCAACCTCGTCGCGGGCGGGCCGGTCGCGGCGACGGGCGGCAAGGCGCTCGGAGTGGCGCCCGGCGCGACCGTCCTGGTCGTGCGGGTCGCCAACCAGGACGGCACGACCAGCCTGTCCCGGGTGCTCAACGGCCTGGAGTGGGTCAACGACCACGCCGACCAGGTCGACGTCGTCAACGTGTCCCTGGCGATGCAGCGCCCAGAAGCGCAGTACGGCGTCGACCCGCTCACCGCAGCCGTCGAGGCGGTCCGAGCCTCAGGCGTCCTGCCGGTCGTGGCGGCGGGGAACAAGCCCGGTGAGGTCGGCGACCCGGGCTTCACCCCTGGGGCGCTCACCGTCGGTGCCGCCGACCTGAGCTCCGGGCGCGTCGCGAGCTTCTCGGGCAGCGGCGTCATCGCAGGCATCCGCAAGCCCGACGTGGTCGCGAACGGTGTCAAGGTCCTCGGCCTGCTGCCCAGCGGGTCGGTGCTCGAGGGCGCGGCCGGCACCACCCACCTGTCGGACGGGTTGTTCCGCGGCTCGGGCACGAGCCAGGCCACGGCCGTCGCCTCGGGCTCGGCCGCGCTGCTGCTGGCAGCGCACCCGGGCGCCACGCCGGCGCAGCTCAAGGGGTCGCTGCGCTGCGCGTCGCGTGACCTGCACGGCAAGAAGGATGGCTCGGGCCTGCTGCACCTCGCAGACGAGCTGTGCGCCGACGCCGAGGGCGGCGCGCTCGACGGGAGCGGCGACACCACCGGTGAGGTCGACTTCGACGCCGGTGCGTGGGGTGCCGGCGCCTGGGGTGCCGGCGCCTGGGGTGCTGGTGCCTGGGGTGCTGGTGCGTGGGGTGCTGGTGCGTGGGGTGCTGGTGCGTGGGGTGCTGGTGCGTGGGGTGCTGGCGCTTGGGGCGCTGGCGCCTGGGGCGCGGGTGCGTGGGGTGCAGGCGCCTGGGGTGCTGGCGCCTGGGCGGCCAACGACTTCGGCGACGATGGGGGCGCGTCATGAGCCCGCACCGCCGGGTTCGGCTCGTCGCGGCGATCTTCGCCTGCATCGCGGTCCTGGTCGCCCTTCAGCAGCCGTGGGACGCGCCTGCCTGGTATGCGGTGCCGCTCCTGGCCCTGGGCGTGGCTCTCTCGGAGTCGGCCGTCGTGCCGCTCCAGTTCGGCCGCCAGACCTGGACCTTCTCGCTCACGGAGAGCGTGCTGGCGGTGGCGCTGGTTGCCGGCACCGGCTCCTGGCTCGTCGTCGGCGTCGCGATCGGCATCCTGAGCGCGCAGGTCTACCTGCGACGACCGATGCTCAAGAAGCAGTTCAACGTCGCCATGTTCAGCAGCGCGGTGGCGCTGGCCTCGTTCGTCGCGCACGCGAGCGGTGAAGGCATCCACGGCGCGATCGCAGGACTCGCCGTCTTCTTCCTGGTCAACCAGGTGCTGCTGTCGGTCGCCGTCTCCGTGACGACCCGCCGCCGTCTGGTGCCGCTCCTGGTCAGCTCGATGCCGCTGATGGCCGTGCACATGGCGGGAAACAGCTCGATCGGTCTGCTGGCCAGCTTCCTGGCGACCGCGGCGCCGTTCGGGCTGCTCGGCCTGCTGGTGCCCCTCGCGCTGCTCTGGTCGTCGTACGACCAGCAGAGCCGCCGCAGCCAGGAGGCGCGCCTGTTCGCCGAGCTCGCCGCGGGCCAGGAGAGGGCTGCCGGCCGGTCCAGCGATCTCTCGGCACAGGTCGTCGTCACGGCCGCCGCCCGCCTGTTCGGCGGCGCGGACGTCGAGATGATCGTGCTGGCGGCCGAGGGTCCTGTCCGTTACGCGGGCGACGAGGTGTCGGAGCCGCAGCGGCTGCGCGTGGAGGCGGACGTCTTCGACGAGCCCTGGGTCATGCGTGCTCTCGGGGCGCGTGGCGTCGCCACAGGCGTCGACCGCGGCAGGCCGTGGTGCTCCGCTGTCCTTGGTGACCCTGCTGCGCCGCAGGCGGTCCTGGTCGCCCGTCGGCCGAACGGCTCCGCCGCTTTCGGGCGCCGGGAGGTCCGGCTGGCCGAGGTGCTGGTCGGGCAGGCCGAGTCGTGGCTGTCCGTCGCGGACCTGAGCGACCGGGCCCTGGCCGCTCAGCGCCAGGCCGACGCGGCCGAGGACGCGGCCCGCGCCCTCGGAGACCTGGGTGCCTCGACGGCGCCGGCCCTCGCTGTGCTGCGCGAGTCGGCGAACCGCCTCGCCCGGCTCGCCGAGAGCGACGGCCGGGTGGACGACATCGTCGACGAGCTGCACCTCGTGGAGCGCGCAGTCGCGTCGCTGCTCGGCGCGATCGCCCTGGCAGCCGATCCCGAGCTCGTGGGCGTGGAGGCGCCTGGCGTCGTGGCGCCCAACCGGGCGGCTGCCGACTGGACGACCACGGGCGTGCTCCGATGAGGACGCGGCGCCGCCGGCCATGAGGGTGCAGCCCAGGTCCGGGCTGCCGCTCGCGGTCTGGGCGTTCCTCCTCGGCGGCGGTGCGGTGTTCACCGTCGTCTCGGTGGTCGCCGTCGTGCTGGGCCAGAGCGGCGGCTTGGCCGCGAGCACGAAGTCGGCGCTTGCCGCCGGTGGTTGCGCCGGCGGGCTGGTCGTGCTGGCCGCGGTCGTCGCCGCTGCCCGGCTCGCCGACTCGCTGCGCTCGCTGCACCAGGACGCGGTTCAGCGCCTGGCGGAGCCCGGCATGCCGATCCGGACGAGCCGCCGGCTCGTGTCCCAGGCCAGCCTCGAGGTGCGCGAGCTGTCCCAGGTGCTCGACGCCCTCCACCTGCGGGTGCGCATGGCCGACCAGCTCGGTGAGCGGCACCGTCGTGAGGCGGAGACTGCAGGCGCGGGCGTCTTCGAGCTCCTCTCGGGCCTCGTCGCCGCCGAGGAGGGGGCGCGCGGTCAGCTCGCCGCCGAGCTGCACGACACCGTCGCGCAGTCGCTCATGATCGCCCGCGGCCTGCTCGCGAGCCAACCGTCCACCCCGACGGAGCTCGCCAAGCTGAACGACTACGTCGAGGACGCGGAGGAGCAGGTGCGGGCCGTCATGGCGCGGACCCGTCCACCGGCCCTGCGCGACGGGGACCTCGCCTCGGCGGTGGGGGGCCTCCGGCTCGACATGGCGGCCCGCTACGGGCTGCACGTCGTCGTGGAGTGGCCGGACTCGCCGTACCCGCTGCCGTTGGCGAGCGCCGTCACGGTGTACCGCTTCTTCCAGGAGGCGCTGCTCAACGTCGTCAAGCACGCCGACGTCGACGAGGCGACCGTGTGCTTGGCGGTGGAGGAGGACGAGGTCGTGGCGCAGGTGCGCGACGAGGGGCCTGGCTTCGACCCCGCCGCGGTGAAGCCCGACCGTGGGCGGCACGTCGGCCTCGGCCTGCTGCGTGAGCGGGCGCGGCTGTCCGGCGGCTCGCTCGAGGTCGTGAGCCGACGCGGCGAGGGCACCACGCTGACGCTGCGGCTCCCTCGACCGACGCAGGTGCCGGCGCCCGAGCTCAGCGTCGTCGACCCGGACCCGGAGCCGGCACCGCGCCGGCGGCTGTCCGACCGCGCGACCAGCTGACGGTCAGACCCCCGTACGGCCGCGCAGCGCGGTGACCCCGGCAGGCGGGAGTCCTGCGGTCAGGCACAGCAGATCGCACCACGCCAGCAGGTGCACCCCCAGGTCGAGGGACCCGTTCTCCGCGTGCAACGGGCTCCAGGATGCCCGGAGCTCCACCTCGTTCGTCTCCTCCGGGTCCTCCACGAGCCCGAAGGTCAGCGAGGCCGTTCGGGTCACGGTGCCACCGGCCGCGGTGTGCGGCGCGCCCCGGTCGCGCAGCGCGTCCGTGAGCCAGCTCCAGCCCACCTCGGCAAGCGCCGGGTCGCGGGCCATCTCGGCATCCACGTCGGCGCTCACGAACGCCACGACCCGGGTGTCGCCACGCCAGCCGGGCTGACCCGCGGGGTCGTGCAGCACGACGAACCGACCGGTGGCGACGTCCTCGCCGTCGACGAGCACCTCGGCGCTGAAGGCCACCGAGTAGGGCGCGAGCCGTCGAGGAGCCGGCACCTCGGTCAGCGCGAGCGTCCCGGGCCGTTCGGCCTGTCCCACCGCCACCTGAAGCCCCTCGAGTGCCTGGGCGAAGGCGTCCGGCGGAGGGCCGGGCTCGAGAGGGACGGTCACCGCACCACGGTAGGTCGCGAAACGGCTCCGCGGACGACAACGCGCCGGGAGGCACCGAGAGGCCCGCCCCTAGGGTGTCGCCGTGCCCGTCGTCCTCGCCCTGTTCTCGAGCGTGCTGTGGGGGACGTCGGACTTCCTCGGCGGGACGGCGTCCCGGAGGCTTCCGGTGCCCGCGGTGGTGGCGTTCTCACAGGCGACCGCGCTGCTGCTGCTGCTGCCCGTGGCGCTGTTCGTGGGCGACGCGCCGCGAGCGCCGTGGCAGGGCCTGCTCGCGGGGGCCGTGGGGGCGGGTGGTCTCGGTGCGTTCTACGCGGCGCTGGCTGCCGGGACGATGGGGGTGGTCGCGCCGATCGCGGCCACCGGCGCCGCCGTACCGGTCGTGGTGGGGCTGCTCCGCGGGGAGAGCCCGCACACCGTGCAGCTGCTGGGGATCGCCCTCGCGCTGCTGGGCGTCGTGCTGGCCAGCGGTCCGGAGCTCAGCGGGAAGACCTCGGCGCGGCCGGTCGGGCTCGCCGTCCTCGCCGCCGGCGCGTTCGGCACCGTGATGGTGCTCGTCGCTGACGGCAGCCGCGGCAGCGCCGGCTCGGTCGTCGTGACGCTCGTGCTGATGCGGCTGGCCTCGGTGCCGCTGGGCGCGGCCGTGCTCGTCGCCCGGACCGGACTCGGACAGTGGTCCGCGCTCCGAGGCGGCGTCCCCCTGCTCGCGGCGGTGGGCGCGGGGGACGTGGCGGCGAACGCCGGCTACGCCTTCGCGTCGCGCGCGGGGCTGCTCAGCGTGGTGGCCGTGCTGGCCTCCCTGTACCCGGTCGTGACCGTGCTGCTGGCCCGTCAGCTGCACGGCGAGCGCCTCCTGCCGCTGCAGGTCTCTGGGGCTGTCGGGACGCTGTGCGGGGTGGTGCTGCTCTCCGCGGGGTGATCAGGCAGCCCTGACGAGCACGACGTCGTGCGCCAGGAGCACCCCCACGCCGGTCAGGGCGAAACCGCAGTGCGTGCACGCGAGGTCGGTGCAGTCGGCGCCGTGGCCGTCCTCGCACGGCGGCGTGAAGAACGCGCGGACCTCGCCACAGTCGTCACAGAACCTGTCCACCAGCTCGCCGCCCATCGCGTGCACCTCCTGGCCCAGCAGCATGGGGCAGGGGTCCGACAAGACGGGGGAGGCTCGCCGTACGACGGCGACTAGCGTGGGTACGTGAGCACCCACGACTCGGCCTTCCTCAGGGCGTGCCGGCGCGAACCGGTCCCGCACACCCCGGTGTGGTTCATGCGCCAGGCCGGGCGAGCGCTGCCCGAGTACCGCAAGGTCCGCGCGGGCATCCCGATGCTCGAGAGCTGCTTCCGGCCAGACCTGGTCGCCGAGATCACGCTGCAGCCGGTGCGCCGGTTCGGCGTCGACGCGGCCATCTTCTTCAGCGACATCGTGGTGCCGCTGAAGGCCGTCGGGGTGGACCTCGACATCGTCGCCGGCACCGGCCCGGTCGTGGCCGAGCCGTTCCGGACGGCCGCGGACCTCGACCGCCTGCCGCCCCTTTCGGACGTGCCCGAGGTCGCGGAGGCGGTGAAGCTGCTCGTCGCCGAGCTGGGGAGCACGCCGCTCATCGGCTTCGCGGGCGCGCCGTTCACGCTGGCGTCGTACCTCGTCGAGGGCGGCCCGTCGAAGGACCAGCGCCGCACCAAGGCCTTGATGTACGGCGACCCCGAGCTCTGGTCGCAGCTCATGCAGCGGCTCGCCGCGATCACGCTCTCCTTCCTGCGGGTGCAGGTCGACGCGGGCGCCTCGGCCGTGCAGCTGTTCGACTCCTGGGTCGGGGCGCTGCCGGCCGAGGACTACCGCGCCTTCGTGGCGCCGCACTCCGCGCGGATCCTCGAGGGCGTCGCGGACGTGCCGCGGATCCATTTCGGCGTCGGCACGGGGGAGCTGCTGCACGACATGGGCGCCGTCGGGGCCGATGTCGTGGGCGTCGACTTCCGCGTGGCGCTCGACGACGCCGTACGACGGGTGGGACCCGGCAAGGCAGTGCAGGGCAACCTCGACCCCACCGCGGTGTTCGCGCCGTGGGAGGTCGTGGAGGGGCTGGTCGACCGAGTGCTGGCGCAGGGCGCGCAGGCCGAGGGGCACGTGTTCAACCTCGGTCACGGGGTGCTGCCCGAAACCGACCCGGACGTGCTCGCCCGGGTCGTCGCCCACGTGCACGAGGCCAGCGCGCGCTGAGCCGCTCGCCGCGTCAGTGGTGCGCGGGGGTGCTCAGCGGCGGCTGGTAGACCGCGGCCAGCTCGTTCGCCTTGGTCATCGCGGTGATGCCCTGGTCCACGCTCATGAGCGGCGTGGTGCGGATCGACTTCACTGCCCCGCCCGCGGAGGCCGCGAGCGAGAAGGCGGCGGCGTCCTCCGGCGTCGGGAGGTCGACGAGCGCGACGAGGTCGCGGTCGCCGAAGCAGTAGTAGACGCTGTCGATGCTCCCGCTGAGCTTCTGCACCATGGGTGAGATCCGGTCGATCACGTTGGCGTGGCTGCGGACCTGGGTGGCCCAGGAGTCGCTGGTGTAGCTGACCTCGATGAGGAAACGCATGTCGGCCCCCTTCATGGCTGGTGTGCCACCGGGGAGTCTTCGCCGCAGGCCGGGGTCCGACAAGAGCGGACTACAGCAGGCGACCCGTCGGCTGTGCTGAGTGACCCGAGGGGCGCGACAGCAGCCATCCGCTCGCCGCCGCGACGGCCAGCAGCACGACTCCGCCGGTCTGCAGCACCAGGCGGGTGGAGCTGACGAACGAAGACGTGGCCGTGTCCGACAGCCGACCCGCGAGCTGCAGCGCTCGTGCCACGCCGAGGTCCTCGACCAGCAGCCGCCGGGCCTCGCGCGTCCGGGCGCCGAGCAGCGCGTCCAGCACCGCGGGGCGGCGTCCGGCGGGCAGCCCGGCGGCACGCAGCGCGTCGTCCAGCCGGTCCGACAGCCGCGCGACCGCGAGCGCTCCCAGGCCGGCCACGGCCACGACCCCGCCGAGCTCCCGTGCGGCGTTGACCCTGTCTCTTATACACATCTGACGCTGCCGACGATTC
>JBKOVB010000035.1:0-2511 GCA_046723735.1 Actinomycetota bacterium
GCACGTGGGTGAGATCCTCATCCGAGGCCACAACGTCATGAAGGGCTACTACAAGGATCCTGAGGCGACGGCGGCGGCAGTGCGCGACGGCTGGTTGCACACCGGGGACCTCGGCCACCTCGACGAGGACGGCTATCTGTACGTCGTGGACCGCAAGAAGGACTTGATCATCCGTGGCGGCTACAACGTCTACCCCCGCGAGGTCGAGGAGGTGCTCTACTCCCACCCATTGGTCGTCGAGGCCGCGGTCATCGGCCAGCCGGACGACCGGCTGGGGGAAGAGGTGGTCGCGTTCGTGGCCACCCCGCCGGGGGCGGAGGTCGACCCCGCCGAGCTCATCCACCATTGCAAGACGCGGCTGGCGGCGTACAAGTACCCACGCCACATCACGGTCTTGGACAGCCTGCCCAAGGGGTCGACGGGCAAGATCGTGAAGACGGAGCTGCGCGACGCCTCGCACCTCAGCTCGCAGCGACGCTGAGGTCCTCCCGCACCGGGTCGTCGGACTCCAGCTCGCGGCTCCCCGCCGTCGTGAGCAGGAGGATCGAGCAGAGGAGCGCGCCGAGCGCCAGCCACGACGGCAGAGCCAGCCGCTCGCCCAGGACCACCACGCCGAGCACTGCTGCGACGCCGGGTTCGACGAGCCCGATCGTCGAGGCCACGGACGGTGGGACCGTTCGCAACCCGCGCGCGAGGAGCATGTAGGACACGACCGTGGTGATCCCGCCCAGGTACAGCGCTGATGAGAGGCCGCGCGAGGTGAGCAGCCAGGTGGGGTGCGAGGCCCAGGCCACAGGCAGCAGGACCAGTGCGGCCGAGCCGAACAGCACACCCATCACCCCCTGCTCGGGCAGGTCGCGTGACACCACCGCCGACGCCACGAGCAAGTACGTCGCGTAGCAGGCGCCAGCGAGCAGGGCCCACACGATGCCCACTGCATCGACGCCAGCGGCTTTGCCCCCGAGGACCAGCACCGTGCACGAGGCGATCGCTGTCAGGGTGGACAGCACCCACCGACGCGACGGGGCTTGACCTCCCAACAGCCACGAGCCTGCGCCCGTGAACACGGGGGCGCTCCCGATCGCCACGACCGTGCCGACTGCCACGCCCGTCCTGGCAACGGCGGAGAAGAAGCTGAGCTGGTAGAGGACGACTCCCACCACGCCACAGGCCAAGGTCAGCGCCGTTCTCCGGTCGCACCGCGTCACGGCCCGAAGCGCCCCCGCACGCAGGCCGAAGGACAGCATGAGGAGGCCACCCAGCGTCATGCGAACCGCGGCGACCGATGTTGGGCGAGCGCCGTGAGTTCCCAGCGCCTGAGCGGTGCCCGTGGTGCCCCACAGGGCGGCGGCGGCGAACACGAAAGGCACGCCGGTTGCCGGCCCTCTCGACGTCAGCGCGGAGGCGGAGGTCTTCAACGGGGGGCTACGGAGGGCGAACGGTTGGACACCCCCGCACGCTAGGCAGCAGCCGCAGCTCGCCGCTTCGTGCCGGCGCAAGGACTGCGGGGCCCTTCGCTGTCGCGCAGGACTGCCGGCGGCGCCGACCGAGGCTGTGGCCGCTGTGTAGCCGCCCCGCCGTGGTCCTCACCCGGCACGTCCCACGGGCTCAGACCAGCGCGCGAGCGCGGGCCTCGACGACGGCTTGCTGCCTCCGGATGTCTTCCTGGACACGCCGGTACGCGAACCAGTGGAAGAACAGCCCGATGGCCATGCCGCCGATCACGAACAGCGACCAGGGGAACTCGTTCGCGACGAAGATGTTGATCGGGATGATCACGGCCCAGACGGCGAGGGTCACCACTGCGTGCCACCACATGCCGACCCGGGCGTCCTGCATCTTCAGCTCACGCTCCGCCTGCTCGTACCTCTCGAGCGTCAGCGTCGTCATTCCTGCTCACCTCCCTCCGCGTATTGCGGTGTCGTCCATGACGCGCTTCCAGAGTGAGGACGGGGGCGCGCCGTGCGCGTGCGGCGGGAGCTCGCTGCCGTGCTGCAGGCTCGAGGCGTGGCCCAGCACGTGGGCGAGCGTGGGGGCGAGCGGGCTCGCGGTGACGAGGTACCCGAGTGACATCAGGCCGCAGCCGACGGCGATGGGACGGAGCAGCCGGTTGCGGTACTCCCAGTAGCCGAGGTGGTGGATCACGATCACCGCGACGCTCGCCAGCAGCGGCAGGGTCCAACGGGCCAGCGCGCCGGCGGGCCCGGACCAGCCGAGGGAGTGGATCGCCTCCCACGTCATGAGCACGGGCAGCGTCGAGAGCAGCAACCCCTCGGTGACGCCGTAGACCACCCCCTCCCACCCGAACGCGAGCGCAAGATGGCGCCCCGTCAGCGGCGGTCCGGCAGGGAGCCGCCGGATGCCGAGGATGAGGAACAGCCCCGCCAGCGGAGCCACGACGAGGCCCGCCAACCAGTGGGGCGTGACGACGTCGTACATGCTCAGGCCGAGCCATCCGACATAGCCGACGGTCATCGCCCCCGTCACCACGGCCAGCACTGCGATGTACGC
>JBKOVB010000057.1:0-27793 GCA_046723735.1 Actinomycetota bacterium
CCCGGGCGACGCTCGGGATGTCCGGCGAAAACGACAGCTCCCCGCTGCGGCCGGTGCTGCGCGAGCACGGGCTGTCGTTCTACCCGATGGTGGCTCTGGGGCTGCTGGCGATCGCCGACACCTTCCAGGCCGAGGCCTTCACCATCCTGACACCCGAGGTGAGCCGGGCGCTGGGGCTGTCGCTCGGGGCCATCGCCGCCGCGCGCACCCTCGCGTTCCTCGCGATCATCCTGGCGCCGCTGCCCATGGCGGCGCTCGGCCAGCGGCGCGGCACGCGGGCCCTGATCTGCGTGGTCACCGGGATCGCCTGGTCGGTCGTCACGCTGTTCACCGGCTTCGTCACCAGCCTGCTGGGCCTCGTCGCGGTGCTGGTGCTCGACGGCGTCTCGACCGGCTCCGTCACGGCGCTGCACGCCCCGCTGCTGGTCGACTCGTACCCGCCGCAGGGCCGGGTGCGGATCCTTTCGGGCTACACCGCGCTCAAGACCTCCGCGCAGATCGCCTCCCCTCTGCTGGTCAGCCTGCTCGCCGGCCCCCTCGACCTCTCCTGGCGCGGAGCTTTCCTCGCCTTGGGGCTCACGAGCATCGGCATCTCCCTCGTCTCCCTGCGGCTGAAGGACCCTGGCCCCGGGCGCTTCGACACCGAGGCGCTGCGGGCCGAGGAGCACGAGCGGCTCGGAGCGTCGGACGTGCCGGCGGGCGGCACCCAGGACGTGGACCTCGGCTTCTTCGAGATCGTCCGTCGGGTGCTGCTCGTCCCCACTGTGCGCCGCCTCGCCTCCGGCTACTTCGCGCTGGGCGTGCTCCTCGTGCCCTTCGCGACCTATCTCTCGGCCTTCCTCGAGGTGCGCTGGAACCTCGACGCGAGCGGGCGCGGCTTCTTCTTCGCCGCGCTCGCCACGACCGGCGTGGTCGCCCTGGTGGTGTTCGGGCCGCTCGCCGAGCGCCGGTTCCGCGAGGCACCCGCCTGGGCCGTGCGCTTCGCGGGTCTCGCGCTCGTGCTCGCCGTCATGATGATCGCCCTCGCTGCCCTGATGCCGGCGTTCGCCCTCATGTTCCTCTTCTTCGCTGCCGGGCAGGCGTTGCTGGCGCTGCTCGTCCCAACCCTCACGGCGGCCTTCATGTCGGTGCTCGACGCGCGGCACCGTCCCCACGCCGCCGCGGTGCTGGGCATGTTCACCGCGTCGGGCTCGATCCTCGGCGTGCTCTTCCTGTCGGGCCTCGACAAGCGGCTCGGCCTGTCGGTGGCCCTCGCCAGCCTGACGCTGCCCGGCGTCGTCGCGGGGCTCATCGTCCGCAGCGCCGCGCGGCTCGTCGACCAGGACCTGGACAGGATGATCGACGAGATCCTGGAGAGCGAGGACATCCGTGTCGTCAAGCAGCGCGGCGGCCACCTGCCGATGCTGTCGTGCAAGGGCGTGAACTTCTCCTACGGCCAGCTGCAGGTGCTCTTCGACGTCGACTTCACCGTCGACGACGGCGAGATGGTCGCGCTGCTCGGCACCAACGGTGCCGGCAAGTCCACCCTGCTCAAGGTGGTGTCCGGCATCGGCCTGCCCAGCAAGGGCACCGTGCGTTTCCGCGGCGAGGACATCACCTATCTGGACGCAGAGCGGCGCGTGCCGCTGGGCATCACGCAGATCCCCGGCGGGCGTGCGGTCTTCGGGACGATGGACGTCGTCGAGAACCTGCGGGCCTACGGCTACAGCCTGCGACGGGACCGTCGGCGCGTGGAGGAGTCGATCGAGCTCTGCCTCGAGGCCTTCCCGCGGCTGCGCGAGCGGCGCACCTCGCTGGCGGCCACGCTGTCGGGCGGCGAGCAGCAGATGCTCGGGCTGTCCAAGGCCCTGATCCTGCAGCCGCGACTGCTGCTGATCGACGAGCTGTCTCTCGGGCTGGCCCCGATCGTCGTCGGGCAGCTGCTCGACATGGTGCGGCGCATCAACGAGGGCGGCACGGCAGTGGTCCTCGTGGAGCAGAGCGTGAACATCGCGCTGTCCCTCGTCGACCACGCGTACTTCATGGAGAAGGGCGAGATGCGCTTCGACGGGCCCGCGCAGCAGCTGCTCGCGCGCGACGACCTGCTCAGGGCGGTCTTCCTCGAGGGCGCCTCGAAGGCGGAGCGGTGAACGCCGGCCTCCTCCTCGAGCGGGCCCTGGCCGGGCTCCGCGCCGCACTCACCCCGCAGCGGCTCCTGAAGGTCGCGGCCGGGGCAGTGGTCGTGTGGGTGCTGCTCACCCAGGTGCTCCCCACGATCGACACCTCGCACACCCGCTCGGGGCACTGGGAGTCGCCGCTTCCCGTGATGCTGCTCGGCCTCATCATCGGGATGACCTACGGCCTGCTGGCCGTCGGCCTGGTGCTCATCTACCGCACCAACCGGATCATCAACTTCGCCCACGGCCAGGTGGGTGCCTTCGGCGCCGCGTTCTTCGGCATCGAGGTCGTGCGCTGGCACATCCCCTACTGGGTGGCGTTCCTCCCAGCGCTCGCCCTCGCGGCGGGCACCGGCGCGCTGGCCGAGGCGACCGTCGTACGGCGGTTGCGGCGCGCCCCCGCGATCATGAGCGTTGTCGCGACCCTGGGCGTGGGCCAGTTCCTGGTGCTGTTCGCGTTCGCCATCAACAACCAGGCGGGCGCCGGCTCCGTCTACCCGGTGCCCGCGGGCATGCCGGAGTTCCGGGTCGGCGCACTGCTCGTCACCAAGGCGTACTGCGCGATGCTCGTGCTCTCGCCGCTGGTGGTCCTCGCGATCGGCCTGTTCCTCAAGCTGAGCTGGTTCGGGCTCGGCATCCGCAGCGCCGCGGCCAACCCGGAGGCGGCCCGGATGTCGGGCATCTTCGCGAGCCGGATGAGCTCGCTCGCCTGGGGCATCGCTGGTGCGCTCGCGGCGTTCTCGGCCATCCTCACCCAACCCACCCAGGGCTTCACGAGCGGCGACAGCTTCGGCCCGTCGCTGCTGCTCGTGGCGCTCACCGGCGCGGTGCTGGCCCGCATGCAGTCGCTGCCGCTGGCGATGCTCGCCGGCTGTGCCATCGGCATCACCGAGCAGCTGCTGCTGTGGAACTACGCCGAGGCCGGGCTGGTGCAGCTGGTGCTGTTCGTGGTCATCCTGCTCGCCCTGCTGCTGCAGCGGCAGCGCGTGGGCCGCGCGGAGGAGAAGGGCTCGTGGACGGCCGTGCAGGCCGCCCGCCCGCTTCCGCTCGCGATCCGTCGGGTGCTCACCGTGCGACTGCTCGGCCTCGGCCTGGTCGCGCTGCTCGTCGGCGTGTTCGCGGCCCTGCCGCTGTTCGTCACGAACGCCACCTCGGTCAAGCTGACGGGCACCTTCGCCTTCGTCGTCATCGGGCTCTCGGTCGGCGTCATCACCGGTCTCGGCGGGCAGCTGTCGCTGGGGCAGTTCGCGATCGGTGCTGTGGGTGCGTTCGTCTCGTTCGAGGTTTCCCGCCGAACCGGAAACTTCTTCGAGTCCTTCCTGTACGCCGGGTGCGCCGCGGCCCTCGTCAGCGTGCTCATCGGGATCCCGGCCCTGCGCGTCAAGGGCCTGCTCCTGACGGTCACGACGCTGTCCTTCGCGCTCGTCGTCCCGGCGTACGTGCTGCAGCAGGACTGGGTGCTCGGCTCAGGGCAGAACCCCGGCCGCCCGATCGTCGGCGGTCACGCCCTCGAGTCCGGCCGGTCCTACTACTACGTCGGCCTGGTGACCCTGCTCGTCGCGCTGTGGCTGGCCCGCAACGTCCGCTCGGGCGGGCTGGGGCGGCGGCTGGTGGCGGTGCGGGACAACGAGGACGCCGCCCGCGCCTTCACGGTCCCGGCGACCGCGGTGAAGCTGCAGGGCTTCGCCCTCGCCGGGTTCCTCGCCGGGCTCGGCGGCGCGATGTACGGCCACTCCTTGTCGATCATCAGCGCCACGAGCTTCCCGACCAAGGCCAGCATCGACGTCGTCGTCATCGCAGTGATCGGCGGCATCGGCCTGCTCTCCGGCCCGTTCCTCGGGGCCGCCGTGGTGCAGGGCGCGTCCTTCCTACCCCTCGACGCGGCGGGTCTGGCCGCGACCAGCCTCGGCCAGCTGCTCGTCATCATGTACCTGCCGGGTGGGCTCGGCTCGCTGGTCACCCCGTTGCGCGACCGGGTCGCGGGCTTCCTGGCGCGCCGCGCGGGCATCGACGTCGAGGCGGCCTACGCCCAGGAGCGCGGCTTCAACGCCACCGGGACCGGCACCGGGCCCGCGCCTCGTCTCGGCGGCGCGCGCCGCCGCAGCGCGGTTGCGAGCGGTGCGTTGCTGGAGGCCACCGGGCTGCGCAAGTCCTTCGGCGGCATCCGCGCCGTGCGTGGCGTGAGCCTGCAGGTCCGGCACGGAGAGACGCTGGGCCTCATCGGTCCCAACGGCGCCGGCAAGACCACGACGTTCGAGCTGCTCGCCGGCTTCACGCGCGCCGACCGCGGCACCGTCCGGTACGGCGGGCGCGACGTCACCGCGCTCGGTCCCGAGGCGCGCGGTCGGCTGGGGCTGATCCGCTCCTTCCAGGACGCCGCGCTGTTCCCGACGCTCACGGTGCTGGAGTGCGTCGAGCTGGCGCTCGAGAGGGTCCAGCCCACCCGGTTCCTGCCCGCCCTGCTGGGCCTGCCCGGCGGCGAACGGGCGCGGTGTGCCAAGGCCGAGGAGCTCGTCCGCTGGATGGGGCTGGAGCGCTACCGGTCGAGCCAGATCCAGGAGCTGTCGACCGGCACCCGGCGCATCACCGAGATCGCCTGCCTGGTGGCGCTGCAGCCGCAGGTCCTGCTGCTCGACGAGCCCAGCTCCGGCGTCGCGCAGAAGGAGACCGAGGCGCTGGGAGCGCTGCTCGTGCGGCTCAAGGCCGAGCTCGGCCTGACGCTGGTGATCATCGAGCACGACATCCCGCTCATCATGGGGCTGTCCGACCGGATCGTCTGCATGGCCGACGGCGAGGTCATCTGCGCGGGCACGCCGGAGCACGTGCGCAACGACCCGAAGGTCGTGGAGGCCTACCTCGGTGGCTCGCTCACAGCCATCGAGCGCTCCGCGGGGACGGGTGCCGCGCAGGCGACCCAGGACCCGCTCGCCTCGGTGCCCGGCCGCGCCACTCGTGTCCAGTCCCCCCTCTCGGAGAGGAGCGTCCGGTGACCGACGTCGCCGCCGAGCCGTACCTCGACCTCGTGGAGCAGGACGACGGCCGCTCGTTGCGATCCCCCTTCGCCCGGCCGTGGGCCGCGCTGCGTGCCGTGCCCCGCCTGCTCACCTGGGTGGGGGTGGCCGTGAGCGCGGTCGGCCTGGTGCTGATCGCCGTGGCCTGGGGTCGCACGGCCGCGCTGACCAACGTTGGGCTGCAGACGCCGTACGTCGTGTCGGCGGGGTTCACAGGTCTGGGCCTCGTCGTGGTGGGGCTGGCCCTGGTCAGCATCGACGCCAAGCGCGCGGACGCCGCCGAGCGCACCCGGCAGCTGGGGGAGCTGCGGGACGTGCTCGCCGAGCTGCGCCAGGTCCTGGGGGAGCAGTCGTGAAGCGCCCCGACTGGACCCGGGACCCGGCCGCGCCGAGCTTCGCGCTGTTCGCCGGGCTCGTCGCCGGTGGGTTCGTCGCCATCGCGCTCGGCTGGCGGGTGGCGGCCCGCACGCTGCTCGTGCCGCTGCAGGTGCCCGCGCTCGTCAGCGGCGGGCTCGGCGGGTTGGCGCTGGTGGCCCTGGGGGCCGGGCTCGCGACGGTGCAGGCGGGACGTCGGCTGGCCGCGGCCGAGCGGGCGGAGACCGAGGACCTGCTCGACGAGGCGAGCGCGCTGCTCGACGCCGTGACAGGACGCCGGCCGTGAGGGCGACGCGGCTCGTGACCGCTGCGCTCGTCGGCGGGAGCGCGGCCTTCGCGTTCCTCCCGCTCGCGCACGCCGCCACCTCGACGCTGGTGCTCACGCCGAGCACCGAGGCGTGGTACCAGCCGAACCCCACGTGCGGCAGCCCGGCCGGGTGCGTCGAGCCAGGCGCGCTGCCCGCGCAGCCACCGGTGCAGCCACCCGCGCAGGCCCCGCTCTCGCCGTACCCGGCGGGGACGCTGCACGTCGCGCTCGACGCCGGCCAGGAGACGGCGCGGACCTACCTCTCCTTCGCGCTGCCGCTGGTGGACGGCGCCCTGCAGCAGGCGAGCCTCGACGTACCTCTCGACACGACGCAGGCGGACGGCAGCATCACACCCGAGAGCTCGCACGTGCTCGTCTGCGCCTTCCAGGGCGCGCTGCAGCCTGCCGAGGGGGCCGTCACCGCGCCACCCACGGCGTCCTGCGCCGCGAGCGCCAAGGCCGCCTACGTCGCGACGCCGACGCCGCACCTGCACGCCGACCTCGCCGGCCTCCGCGAGCCGCTGGCACAGGGCGCCGGTCTGGTCCTGCTGCCCGACGCGGCCTCAGCCGCGCAGACCGACGTCTGGCACGTCGTGCTCTCGTCGCACAGCCGCACCGACAGCGCCAAGACCCCGCCGGCCACGCTGCGCGTGGTGCTCACCTCCGGCGGCCGGGTCGAGGAGAGCGCGCCCCCGATCGCCCTGCCGACCGACACGGGTACGGCGACTCCGCCCCCGCTCGGGTCGGTGAGCGCTCCGGGCCCGGGCCTGGGGTCCGTCACGGCACCGCCCGTCGCCGAGCCGAGGCCCGCCGCCCCGCTGACCGCCCTGCCGCAGGCCCGCACCATCACGGTCGGCTACGCCTACCCGGTGGTCTGGCTGCTGCCGCTCGCCCTCCTCGTGCTGGTGCCAGCGGTCGCGCGGGCGCTGACCCGCGACCTGACGCCCTAGCGCGGCTCCGCCCGCAGCGGGCGTCCGGGGAAGGCGCCCGGCACGAGCGCTCCGTCGCGGATCACGGGCGTGCCTGCCACGAGCAGGTGCCGGACGCCCTCCGACGGCGACGCGCCCTGCAGGTAGGTCGCGGTGTCCGTGACGCGACCCGGGTCGAGCACCACGACGTCGGCATCGGCGCCCACGCCGAGGTGACCCTTGCCACGGGCGGCGGGCGCGAAGTCCAGCAACCGGGCCGGGAGGTAGGAGCAGCGGCGGAACGCCTCGAGCCAGCTCCAGCGACCGGTCTCGCGCACCATCATGCGCAGCGCCCGGGCGTACGTCCCCGACGTGCGGGGGTGCGTCACCCCGTCGCTCGGCAGCGGCCACGAACGCGACTCGGCGGGGCCGTCGGGGAACAGGACCGGCATCGCGTCGCTGGCCACGACGGCGTCCGGGAACGCCAACGCCCGCTCGAGCAGCGCCACGTCACGCGCGTCTCGCTCGTCCAGGAACTCCACCACGCACAGCGTCCCGGGCGCTCGTTCGCGCACCTCCCGCAGCCGGGCCTCGTCGGCGACCCGTTCGCCGCTGGGCAGCAGCACGATCGACGACGGCACCAGCCCCCAGGCCGCCAGCCGGTCCGGGGCGAGGAAGAACGCGCCCACGGCAGTGCTCCCCGCGCCGTACGGGTAGGCCTCGACCGACACCCGTGCACCCTCGGCCTGGGCGCGGGCCAGAGTGGCGAGCACCCGGTCCACGTGGCGGCGCGACGTGGAGTTCACGTGGCAGTGGTGCATGTGAGCGCCCGTCTCGGCCGCGACGAGGGCGACCTCGCTCGAGCCGTCGACGGGCGTCGTGGGGTCCGACTCGACGATCTCGCGCACGTGCGTGTACGTCGGGACGCCGGCCTCTACGGCCAGGCGCGCCACCTCGACGTACTCGACCGGGTCCGTGCGGGGCGCGTAGCCCATGAGCACGCCGATGCCGAGCGCCCCCTGCTCGAGCTCGTCACGGAGCAGCCCCAACCAGGTGTCGCGCTCGGCGCGCGTGGACGTGCGCTGCCACTCCGGCATCCCCAGCAGCGGGGTGCAGCCGGCGAAGTCGGCCACCGGTTCGACGCCGGCGAGCACCGTGCCGCGGGCCTGCGCCCAGCTCGCGGAGAAGCCGTAGTGCAGGGGCCGCCCCTCCTCGGCCGCGCGCCGGTAGGCCTGGGCCACCGGCATGAGGCCGGCCTCGAGGTCGAGCGCGGTGGTCACGCCGTCGAACGCCTGCAGCCGCTGGCCCGCGACGGAGTGCACATGGCTGTGGAGGTCGACGAACCCCGGCCCGACGACGAGCCCGGTGACGTCCCAGGTCTCGTCACCGACGAGGTCGGGTCCGAGCGCTCTCACCGTGCCGTCCTCGAGGAGGACGTCGGTCACCGCGTCGTGCCCGGTCGCCGGGTCGATCACGCGGCCGCCCCGCAGCACGAGCGAGCTCACACGCGCGCTCCCCTGAGGACGTGGTCCACCAGCCCGGCCAGCAGCCGCGCCCGTGGCTCCATCGCCGACAGCAGCACGTGCTCGCCCTCGGCGTGCGCGCCGTCGCCCACCGCCCCGAGCCCGTCGAGGGTCGGCACGCCGGCGCCGGCCGTCAGGTTGCCGTCGGAGCCGCCGCCGACCGCCACGCCGCACAGCGCGGCCAGGTCCAGCGACCGCGCCACCTGCTGCGCGGCGGCGAACAGCTGCTCCGACGCGGCGGGTTCCAGCGGCGCCCTGTTGAGGCCGCCGCGGACCTCCACCTCCGCCCCTGGCACAGCGGCCTCGACCTGGGCGACGAGGGCGCGCAGCCCCGCGTCCACCCTGTCGAGCTCCGCGAGCCCCCAGGCGCGGGCATCGACCGCGACCCGGGCGGTGGCCGGCACGGTGTTGGTCGTGGTGCCCGCCGTGGCTGCGGTCGGCACGACCGTGGTGCCCTGCGCCGGGTCGTCCAGCGCGGCGGCAGCCAGCACCGCGTGCGCGAGCGCGACACCGGCGTTGACGCCCTTCTCCGGGTCCAGACCGGCGTGGGCGGCGCGGCCGGTGACGACGAGGTCGTAGAGCGCGATGCCCTTGCGCGCGGTCTTGAGCGCGCCTTGCTGGGACGGCTCGCAGACGAGCACCGCCTGGCAGCCGCGCGCGGAGTCGACAACCACGTCGCGGGAGGTCGGCGACCCGAGCTCCTCGTCGACGGTGAGCAGCAGCGAGACGCCCTCGAGGGAGGGCAGTTGCGCGAGCCCGGCGAGGGCCTGGACGATGCCGGCCTTCATGTCGAAGACGCCCGGTCCCGTGGCGAGGTCACCCGAGACCGAGAAGGGCCAGCGCGCCAGCGTGCCGAGCGGCCACACCGTGTCGAGGTGCCCGAGCACGAGGACGCGCGGCGCCCCCCAGGTCCAGCGCAGGTGCGTGCGGCCGCCGGAGCACAGCTGTTCGGGATCGCCGCCCAGGTGCCGCCGTACCAGCTCGGTCGCCAGCTCGCCGCAGCGCCGGGTGGCGTCGTCGTCCGTCGACGGCGACTCGCAGGAGACAAGCTCGCCGAGGGCCTCGGTGGTCCAGCCGGCAGTCACGGGGGTCCTCCAGGTCGTGCGGTCACGGTCGGGTGCGCAGCTGGAGCCAGGCCACGAGCCGGACGTCCGGGTCCTCGAGGTCCAGGCCGAACAGCTCACGCACGCGACGCAGGCGGTATCGGAACGTGTTGGCGTGCACGTTGACCGCCTCCGCGGCCGCGGGCACGTCGGCGTTGGCCGCGAGGTAGGCCCGCACCGTCTCGGCGTACGGCGTGGCGTACTCGGCGTCGTGGTCGAGCAGCGCGCACAGCTCCGGGAGCCACAGGTGCGGCTGCGAGGCGAGGTGCTGCCGCAGGTCCAGGAGCACGACCTGCGGGAGCAGCTGCTCGACCGCCGCGACCTCCCCGGGCCGGACCAGGCGGAGGACGGCGTCCGCGTCGGCACGCGAGCGCAGCAGCTCACCCACACCTGCGACGGTGGCGCCCACCGCCCCCGCGAGCACCACCTTGCGGGCCGTGCGCGAGCGGTCCACGACCGACGACGCGAGCTGGAGCAGCCGCGGTCGTGCCGCCGTGCCGGGCACCACGGCGTAGAGGACCCTGGACTGCACCACGACGCCCGCGTGCGGGGACAGCGCGGCGCACTGCACCTGGAGCAGGTCAGCCACCGCCTCGGCCTCGATCTCCTCCGCCTCAGGAGCCTCCTGGAGCCCGAACGCGAGCACGGTCACGGGGGCGGTGGCGTCCACGCCGAGCCGCGTGGCCACGAGGTCGGGGGACGAGCGGCCGTCGAGCAGGCCGCGCAGGAGCTCGCCGCGGGCGCGCCGTTCCACCTCGTTGCCCGCGCGCAGGCGGAGCAGGTGCAGGGCCGCGAGCCGGGACGCGTCGAGCAGCGCCTGCTCCGCCTCGCGGCCCAGCGGGCTGCTCTCCACGACCCAGATGGAACCCAGCAGCTCGGCGCCCGACCGCACCGCCACCGCCATGCGGGGCATGAGCCCGTCGCCCATCGGGCAGCGTATGACGCCCGGTGAGCGCTGCAGGGTGCGGTAGAGGTCGTCGTTCGGCGGCAGGTCCGGGACCTGCCGGCCGAGGATGCCGCGCTGCCGCGCCTCGTCGATGGGCTGGTCCGGCAACGACGAGTAAGCGAGGACCCGGCGCCGGGCGTCCTCGATCGCCACCGCACCGCCGACGTGCGCCGCGATCGCGTTCGCGAGGGAGAACAGGTCGCTGCTGCGGCTCCCCGTGCTGACCGCCGTCGTGAGCAGGTGCAGCAGGTGGTTCCACGGCACGCCGTCCCCAGCCACCAGGACGGGCACGTCCAGAGCGGCGAGGGCGGCCCGCTCGTCGTCCCGCGGCTTGACGACCACGCCGGCCGCGCGCGGCGCATCGCCGAGCGCCTGGACGTCGGTGCAGACGAGGAGCGCTCCGGGCAGGTCGGGCAGCGGGTCGCCGGGACCGACGAGGACGACCTCCTCGACCTCGTGGTCGAGGCCGGCGTCGCCCGCCACGACCTCGACCGCGGGGGCGAGGACGTCGAGGAGGGCGCGCAGTGTCGGCACGGGCCCAGTGTGCACGGGGCCGCCCACCATGACCTTGTCGGGTAGGACGACGCCCGGCCCGAACCATGGTGCGGAAGCACAATCGGGCCACGTGCCCACGATGCCTGAGACGCCCCTAGGCGGACGCTGGGATCTGTCCTAGTTTTCGATCCACGTCGAGCGGAGGTCACCATGGGCAGGTTCGCCAAGGACGAGCTCATGGCAGCCCTGGAGCACTACACCCGCACGGTGGACAGGTGCTCGCAGACGGGGGACTGGGCCCCGTTCGCGGACCTGTTCACCGAGGACGTGACCTACGTCGAGCACGCGTACGGCGTGATGCACGGTCGCGAGCAGGTCCGGCGCTGGATCGTCGACGTGATGGCGCCCTTCCCGCACATGCGGTTCACGCACTCCTGGGTCGCGGTCGACGAGGACGCCGGGGCTCTCGTCATGGAGATCATGAACATCCTCGACCACCCCACCGATCCGGACGCGGAGTTCGGCTTCCCCAACGTGTCGCGGCTGGTCTACGCCGGCGACAACCAGTGGTCGTCGGAGGAGGACGTCTACAACCCCGTGCGCGACGCCCCCGCCGCGGTCGGCGCGTGGCTGCAGGCAGGGGGGACACCGCAGGGCCCCTTCCTGCCCATGCAGCACGGCTAGGTCGCGAGCTCGAAGCGGATCCGGCGGAAGCCCTTGCCCTTGCTCTCGGTCTTCACCAGGCGCAGGTCGCCGATCCAGCGGGTGGAGGCCACGTGGGTGCCGCCGTCCGCCTGCCTGTCCAGACCGACGATGTCGACGATCCGCACCACCTCGAGGCCCTCGGGCAGCAGGTTCCTGGCGGTCTTGATCACCTCGCCGGCCAGCGCCTCGTCGTACGGCAGGACGCTCACCTCGATCGCGCGGTCCGCGGCCACCTCCCGGTCGCAGGCCTCCTGCACCGCCGCGAGGAAGCCGTCCGGCAGCACGTCGAGGCCGAAGTCCATCCGCCCTGACAGTGGCTCCATGGCACCGCCCGTCACCGGCACGCCGTAGTCGCGGCTCACCACGCCGCAGAGCAGGTGCATGGCGCTGTGGGTGCGCATGAGCGCGCTCCGGCGCGCGTCGTCGAGAGCACCGTGTACGGCGGTCCCGGCGGCCGGGAGCGGGTCGCCCTCCGCGGGCACGAGGTAGAGCTCGTCGCCCTTGCGGGTGCCCACGATGCGGGTTTGCACGCCGCCCCACAGCAGCACGCCGTGGTCCGGCGGCTGCCCACCCCCGCCCGGGTAGAAGGCCGACCGGTCCAGGACGACGCCCTCCGGGTCGGCGTGGACCACCCGAGCCTCCCACTCGCGCACTGTCGCGTCCTCGAGGTCGAGCCGGTGTGTGCTCATGTCGTGCAGTCTGGCCCTTCCGGGTACGGCTCCGGGGTGGAGCTCACGCTGTGCCTCGGTGGCGACGTCATGACGGGCCGGGGGGTCGACCAGCTCCTGCCCTCGCCGGGCGACCCGCGGCTCGCCGAGGCGTACGTCGACGACGCGCGCACCTACGTCGAGCTGGCCGAGCGGGTGAACGGGCCGATACCCCGCCCGGTACCGCTGGACTGGCCGTGGGGCGACGCCCTCCCTGTCCTGCGCGCCGCCGACGCATGCGTCGTCAACCTCGAGACGAGCATCACCGCGCGGGGCGCCCCGGCACCCGGCAAGGCCGTGCACTACCGCATGCACCCCGAGAACACGGGCTGTCTCGTCGCGGCCGGTGTCGACGTGTGCAGCCTGGCCAACAACCACCTGCTCGACTTCGGGCCGGAGGGTCTTCTCGACACCCTCGACCAGCTGGCCGGTGCCGGGATCGCGGGCGCGGGCGCCGGGCGCACCGCCGTCGAGGCCGGCAGGCCCGTGACGGTGCCGCTGCCGGGCGACCGACGGCTCGTCGTGACCGCTTGCGGCACGGAGAGCAGCGGCATCCCGCCGTACTGGAGAGCGACGTCCCGACGCCCGGGGGTGCAGGTCCTGACCGACCTCACCGCTGGCACTGCCGACGGCCTCGCGGCTCGTTGCCGCGAGCACACCCGGCCGGGCGACGTGGCGGTCGTGTCCGTCCACTGGGGCAGCAACTGGGGCTACGCCGTGCCGGACGAGCACGTCCGGTTCGCGCACCGCCTCGTCGATGCCGGGGTCGACGTGGTGCACGGCCACTCCTCGCACCACCCGCGTCCGCTGGAGGTGTACCGCGGCAAGGCCGTGCTCTACGGCTGCGGTGACCTGGTCGACGACTACGAGGGGATCACCGGCCACGTGCACTACCGGGACGAGCTGCGGCTGCTGTACCTGGTGACGGTGGACTCGACCGGCGGGACGCTGCTCGGGCTCCGCATGGTCCCGTTGCGGGCCCGGAGGATGCGGCTCGAACGCGCTGGGGCCGCCGAGGTGCAGTGGCTGCGCGACGTGCTGAGCCGGATCAGCGACTGCGAGGTCGGGATCGACGGTGACGGCTTTCTCGCAGTCGACCTGGCGGGCGGCGAGGGCGTACGCCCGCCGAGGTCCGGGTAGGCCCCTGTGGGGGTCACGCGTCGGAGGGAGCGGCCATGCTCGACCGGAGGTCCACGTGGATCAGGAGGTACAGGAGGGCCAGGCGGTCGCGGAGGTCTCAGGTCGTGGCGGCAGCCGCGACGGCGCCCGTAGCGGCCGTCGTCGGTGCGGTGCTCGCGTGGCTCTTCGACCCTGACCGGGGTCGCGCACGGCGACACCGCCTCGCCGACGAGGTCGTCGCGATCGTCCGTCGGCGGGTACGCCGGGTGGGTGCCCGCGCGCGCTACCAGCGGGGGCGGCTGCGTGGCGAGCTGGCCCACGTCCGAGGTGCAGGCCGCCCGGCGCCCACCGACGACGTCGACGTCAAGCAGCAGGTGCACCAGGTGCTGCACCGGGCCGGCGTGCCGACCAGCGACATCTCGGTCGAGGTCAGCGCGCGCACGGCGGTGCTGCGCGGCCAGGTGCCCTTCGCACCCGAGATCGACAGGATCGCCCAGCTCACCGCGAGCGCGCCAGGCGTGCACCGGGTGGAGAACTACCTGCACCTGCCGGGCGAACCGGCGCCGAACAAGCGCGACGTGCTGCGGGTCAGCTCGTCCCACTAGCGGCGCTCACCAGGGGTCGCCGGTCGCCTACGGAACTGCGTCTGGCGCCCCTGCGGGCACAGGGGCATCCTCGGTGCCGTCCCGCGCGGTGAGAGCGGGCGAGGGGCCCGCTCCGGCGACCGGAGGGGAAGTCATGAAGTACCGGATCTGTGCTGTCGCGCTGCTCACCGGGGCCGCGATGGCCGTGCCCACCGCGGCGTGGGCCGCACCGCCGCCCACCAACCCCAACATCGCGGTCGCAGGCACGCTGAGCTGCCCGGTCCCGATCGGCACCCAGCCGCTGTCGTTCAACATACGTGTGCAGGAGAACCCCATCGGCTTCCTGGCCAGCGGCCAGGTCGTCGTGGCGAAGCAGATCACGAACGTCCTCGACACGGTGACGATCACGCTCGCGTCGGACGGCACCGTCCTCGCGGGGCCGGTGACGAGCTCTGTGCCCGACGAGATCACCGGGGTCGGCCCCGCGGACATGCTGCTGTCGTGCACCTTCGAGCTGCACTTCACGTTCACCGCGCCGCTCGACGCCGAGACCGCGCAGTTCTTCGGGATTGCCTCGAGCTTCGTCGGCCAGCTTGTGACATTCCACGACGACGTCACGGGCTCCGTCACGGTGATCCCGGGCGGGCCCAGGAGCTGAACCCCGCACCCCTGTGCCGGCGGGTTCAGCGACGCGTGAGCACGACGTGCACCGAGCGCCCGAAGACGGGTGCCGCGTCGAGCCCGCCCGGTGCATCGGTCGGCCCTGACGGGCCGAGGTCCACGGTCACGGGCACTGCGTGGCACCGCTGCGGGGGTGTCACGGTGACCGAGCCGGAGCCCCGCAGGGTGAGGCCTGCGCAGCTCACGTCCGTCAGCTGCAGGAACTCGCTCGCTTCCCGTCGTACCTGCACGTGCCAGCCCCAGACCCGCACGTCCTCGTCCGCACTGCGGTAGCTGAAGGCGTCGGGCTCGGGCGGTGGCGCACCGGACCCGTCGGCGTGCTGGAGCGCGGCGTACTGGGCCTCGAGCTGGCTGCGCAGCCACGGGTTCCAGTAGCGGTCGCTGTGGATGCCGGGGTGCTCCTCGTGCTGGGCCGCGACCCCCACCGCGTCGAAGGCCCGCGCCTGCTCGAGGTTCGTGAGCCGCACCAGCGCCTCGAAGGCCTGCGCGCCGACGTAGGACCGAGGGTCCGTGAGGTCGCCCGGCTGCGGGACCGCGTCGTTGGAAAACCCCCGCACCAGCAGCGACGGGCTGCCGCGCCGCGCGGCCCGGGCGTTGAGCGCGAGGTCGCGTGGCATCCGGGCGCGGTAGTAGGCCTGGTCCGCGGCCGGGTCGCCGAAGGCGTAGGTCGCGACCGCGAACCCGCGCGCCTGGTCGGGCAGCGCCGCGAGGGGCACCGACGCCCCGAGCGGCCCGGGCACCGCGACGTTCGGAAGCTGCACGGGAGCCGCGACACCACCGTCCCCGCCCGCCGGCGAGGGGTCCAGGCCGGGCACGAGCAGCACGTTCATGATCCCGGAGACGGCGCCCAGGCTCGCGAACAGGTCGGGGTGCGTGAGGCCGATGGCGTACGACCCGTAGCCGCCCAACGACGTGCCGGCCAGGGCGCGGCTCGCACGCGTGCGCCCGACGGGAAAGTGCGCCTCGACGTACGGGATCAGCTCGTCGACCACGGACGCGGCGACGCGCGGCGGGGGCGTGCCGTACCGCTCGCCGTCGCCCCCCTTGGCGTAGCGGGGGTTCCAGTCGGCCCAGAAGCCCTCGAGCCCGGGATCGGGGCCGAAGCCGTTCGCCACCGTCCGGCCGTCGGGCGCCACGAGCACGACGTCGAGCGGCGACGCGGGGACCCAGGTCGCGGGGTCGCTCTGCTCCCAGGGAGTGTCCGTCGTGTACGGCGACACCGCGGGCCGCTTCGACAGTGCGGCTACCCAGGCGCTGGGCCGGGACGCCGTGCCGAGCATCGAACGCAGGTCACCGCCGAAGCCGTGCAGCAGGTACAGCGTCGGGCAGTGCCGGCGCCGCTCGGGGGCGCAGCCGGGAGGCACGTAGTACGAGAACGCCGTCGTGCCCCCGAGGGCTGTGCTGGGCAGCGTCCGGCAGGTCACCACCCCCACGCGAGCCTCCGCGTCGGGCTCGTCGCACCCGGGGAACGGGCTGTCGGCCCGGCTCGCCGGCGCGAGCGGGACGAGCAGCACGGCGAGTGCGAGCAGGAGGCTTCTGCGACCTGGCATGCGCGGCATGGTGGCAGCGGGGACGGAGATCGTCGAGGGAGGTCCTCAGCGCCGTCACAGCTACGCGAAGTCCTTCGGTGCGTGCCCGGTCGTCGGCGCGCCTCGGCTGAGCCACCACGTCAGCCGTGCAGCGCCTTCAGGGCGTCGTACACGAGGAAGGCCGGCCAGACGAGCCCTTGGAGGAACCCGCCGACGTGCTCCCAGAACCCATCGGCCTGCTGCCAGTACCAGACCTCGGCGCCGATCAGCCCGAGCCCGAAGAACGCGCCTCCTGAGCCCGAGGCCGCCGTCTGCTGCTTGCCCATGTCCGCCTCCTCCGATGCTCGAAGTCTGACCCCTGGTGAGCCGCTTCTTGCGTCCATGACACCCCTGTGTTTCCCCAAGGCCAGTTCGGGCACCGTGCGGGCGTGCAGACGCAGGGCTTCGTCCTCCTCTTCGCCTGGCTGCAGATGCTCGGGCTGGTCACCGTGCTGCTGTTCGTCGTCGTACGCCGGGGGCCGCGGTGAGAGGGATCGCGACCCTGCTCGGGCTGCTGCTCCTGGCGGGCTGCGTGTCGCCGTCGCGGACCGACCGCGACTACGAGCTCAAGGCAGGCAACAGCGCCAAGGCGGCCGCCTCGTCGGTGGCGACCGCCCTCGTGGGCGCGCACGCGGCGACGGTCGGCAAGGCGACCGGGCCCTACGTCTCGGTGCTGCTCGGTGGCGCCGAGGAGGACACCGCCTCCGTGCAGTCCCAGTTCGACAGCGTGCAGCCGCCCTCGGAGCGGTCCGACAGGGTGCGGGCGACGCTCGACGAGCAGCTGTCCGCGGCCGTCGACGGCCTGGCGCAGCTGCGGATCACCGCCAGGCGCGGCGAGCTCGGCCGGCTCGACGACGTGGCAGCGCCTCTGCGCCCCGTGCTCGAGCAGCTCCGGGCGCTCGCGGCGGAGTGGCAGTGAAGCGCCTCCTCGAGGTCTTCCTCGGCGTGCTCACCGCGATCGGCGGGTTCGTCGACATCGGCGACCTGGTCGCCAACGCGCTGGTGGGGGCGCGGTTCGGCATGGCGCTGGCCTGGGCCACGCTGCTCGGTGTCGTGGGGATCTGCCTGTTCGCCGAGATGTCCGGCCGGGTCGCGGCCGTGACGGGGCGCGGCACCTTCGACCTGGTCCGCGAGCGGCTGGGCCCGCGAACCGGGCTGGCGAACCTGGTGGCCTCGATGCTCGTCACCTTCCTCACGCTCACCGCGGAGATCGGCGGCGTGGCGCTCGCCATCGAGCTGGCCACGAGCGTCAGCTACCTGTTGTTCGTGCCCCTCGTCGCGTTCCTCGCCTGGCTGGTCGTGTGGCGGCTGCCGTTCGAGCACATGGAGCGGCTGTTCGGCCTCGCCGGGCTGGCCCTGCTCGTCTTCGTGGTCGCGCTGTGGCAGCTCGGGCCGGACTGGGGCTCCCTGGCCCACGGCGTGACGCACCCGGCGGTGCCCGACGGCGAGGGCCACCCGACGTACTGGTACTACGCGATCGCGCTGTTCGGGGCGGCGATGACGCCGTACGAGGTGTTCTTCTTCTCCTCCGGCGCCGTGGAGGAGCGCTGGACCGAGAGGGACCTGGCGGTCGAGCGGGCCAACGTCTACGTCGGGTTCCCCATCGGTGGGTTGTTGTCGCTCGCCATCGCGGCCACGGCGTTCCTCGTGCTCTTCCCGGCCGGCGTGGAGGTCGACCACCTCGACCAGGTGGCGCTCCCGGTGGCGACGGCGGTCGGCAAGGTGGGCCTGGCGTTCGCCATCGTGGGGTTCGTCGCGGCGACCTTCGGCGCGGCCTTGGAGACGGGGCTGTCGACGGGCTACTCGGTGGCGCAGTACCTCGGCTGGTCGTGGGGCAAGTACCTCCGGCCCGTGAAGGCCGCCCGGTTCCACGCGGTCGTCCTGGTGGCGCTCCTGCTCGGGGCCATGCTCGTGCTCACGACCGTCGACCCCATCAAGGTGACGGAGTACAGCCTCGTGTTCTCCGCGGTGGCGCTGCCGCTGACCTACTTCCCGATCCTGGTGGTCGCGAACGACCCCGGCTACATGGGCGAGGCGGTGAACAAGCCGTTGACCAACATGCTCGCCACCGTGTTCCTCGTGATCATCGGGGTCGCGGCGGTCGCCGCCGTACCCCTCATGCTCGCGACCAAGGCCGGCCAGTGAGCGCCGGACGGGTGCGCGACCTCGTGCTGCACCTGCTGGACCGGCAGCTGGTCGGTCCGGACGGCGCACCGGTCGGCAAGGTGGACGACGTCGAGATCAGCGACGAGGGCTACGTGGTCGCGATGCTGGTCGGCCCGCAGGCCCTCGCCGGCCGGCTCGGCGGGCGGTTGGGCGAAGGGCTGGCGTTCTGGTCCGCCGCGCTTACCCGCACCAGCACGGCGGAGCCCACGCGGGTCGGCATGGAGCTCGTCACCGACTACGGCACGCAGATCACCGTGGCGCGCACCCGCATCGAGCTCGGCGCGCACCGCAACGAGGACCGGGTGCGCCAGTACCTCGTCGAGCGGCTCCCGGGGGCGCGCCATGCGGGGGAGTGACCTGCTCGGCCTGCCGGTCCGCGGTCCGGCGGGCGAGCGGCTGGGCGAGGTCCTCGACGTGCGCCTGGTGCAGGACGGACCGCTGCTGGGTGCCTACGCGGCCCTGCGCGTGCAGGGGCTGGTGGTCGGTCGGCGCCTGCTGCTGTCCCACCTGGGCTACGACCGCGCCGGCATCTCGGGCCCGTGGCTGGTCAGCGCCCTGGTACGCCGGATGACCGCCGACAACCGGTTCCTGCCCTGGGACGAGGCCACGGTCGCGGACGGCGAGGTACGGTCCGCGCGCGCCGAGCTGGAGCGCGTGAAACCCCTGGGCGAGCTCGCTGTCTAGGCGTCGACGTAGAACTCCTTGGGCACCACGACGAGGTCGACGAGCGCGCCGTTGCGCAGCACGGTCACCGGCATCTCCTTGTCGATCGCGTCCGCGAGCATCAGCCGCTGCAGGTCGCGCGCCGAGGTGATCGCCTCGCCTCCCGCGGTCACGACGACGTCGCCGGGACGGAGGCCGGCGCGCTCGGCGGCGCTGCCGGTGATCACGGTGGCGACCGACAGACCGGTGCGCTGGCCGCGGCGCTCCGCTACCGGCGGCGGCAGCGGGACGGGACCACCGGCCACTCCGAGGTAGGCCCGGCGCACGCGACCGTCGCGCAGCAGGTCCTGGATGATCTCCCGGGTCGTGGAGTTGATCGGGATGGCCAGGCCGACCCCGATCCCCGCCACGGCCGTGTTGATGCCCACCACCAGGCCGTCCGAGGTGGCGAGCGCGCCGCCCGAGTTGCCGGGGTTGAGCGCGGCGTCGGTCTGGATGACGTCGTCGATGGCGCGCACCATGCCTCCGACCGGGGCGGGCAGCGAACGGCCCAGCCCGCTCACCACGCCGGCCGTGACGCTGCCGGAGAGCCCGAGCGGGTTGCCCACCGCCACGACCAGCTGGCCTACCTGGAGCGTCCCGGCTTCCCCCAGGCGCGCCGGCGGGGGCGTGGCACCGTCGGCCCGCAGCACCGCGAGGTCGGACAAGGGGTCCGTGCCGATCACGTGGAACGGCGACTGGTGGCCGTCGCCAAAGGTGGCCTGACCGGCGTCGGCTCGTCCGACGACGTGCGCGTTGGTGAGGAGGAACCCGTCGTCGGTGAAGACCACGGCGGAACCCGCTCCGCGCACGAGCCGCACGGCCGCGACCGTGGGGCCGACCGTCGCCGCGACTGAGGTCACGGTGCGGGAGTAGGCGTCCAGCGGTGGTTCTGCAGTCATGCCAGAGGAACCACGCGCAACCCGTCGACCATCCCTCGGTTCGCCCTGGGCGGAAGCCGCTGCTCCAGCACTGTGGGGTCGGCACGCAGCTCGCGCCGGCACGGTGTCCCAGTGCCTGCCGCGGGAAGGGTGCCGGCTGCAGACCTCAGTGCCGCGAGGGGTCGTCCTCCGGGCCCATCGCCCCACCGTGGTCGGTCAACAGCTCGTCCTCCACCGTCTCGTGCCGCGGCACGTAGACCGCCAGGAACGCCTGGACGGTGGCGACGAAGGGCAGGGCGAGCAGCGCGCCGAGGGGGCCGATGAGCGCGACGCCGCCGATCGCGGACACGAACCCCAGGGCGGGGTGGATCTTCATGGTGCGGGCACTCAGCGGAGGGGAGAGCACGTAGTTCTCGACCTGCTGGTAGATCACGATGAAGATCAGCGTGTACAGCGCCGTCCGCGGGCTCACCGTGAGGGCGATGGCGATGGGCAGGGCGCCCGCGATGTAGGTGCCGACCGTGGGGATGAACTGCGAGACGAGGCCTACCCACAGGCCGAGGGTCACGGCGAACGGCACCCCCAGGGCGTAGAGCGCGATCGAGTGCACCACCGTCGAAACCAGGGCCAGGATGGACCGGAAGTAGACGTACCCGGCGGTGCGGTCGATGGCGATCTCCCACGCGCGCAGGACCTCTCGCTGCTGCGCGGGCGGCAGCAACGAGCACACGGCCCGCCGCAGCCGCGGTCCGTCCTTGGTGAGGTAGAAGGTCAGCGTCGCCACGGTGAGCAGCGAGAACAGCCCAGTTGCCACCGTGGCGCCGAATCCCAGTGCCCCGCCGAGCACAGAGCTCGTGATCTGCCCCACGTTGCCGGCTCTGCCGGCGACGGCCTTGCTGCTGACGTCGACGTCGAACTGGTCGTGCAGGTAGTCGGCCACGCGGGTCGCGTAGTCGGGCAGGGACGAGACCAGGTCGGAGACCTGCTTCACGACGATGGTGCCGAGCACCGCCCCGATCGCCGCGAAGACCAGGGTGACCAGGCCGAAGACGGTCAGCGTGGCCCGGCCGCGCGACCAGCCGCGCCGCGCCAGCCGGTTCACGGCCGGTTCGAGCGCGAACGCGGCGAACAGGCTGAAGACCATGAGCACGAGCAGGCCGCGCAAGCGCGCGAGCGCCCAGAGCAGCGCCATGAGGAGGAAGACGCCCACGACCGCGGCGACGACCACCTCGCGCAGCCGTCGTGTGAACAGGTCGGACGACGCCGGGGGCGGAGGCGCCTCCTCGTGAGGGGTGGCCACGTCCGGACGGTAGCGCGGCGAGTCCCGTGACTCCTGGTCGTGCTCGGGCATGAGCGCGTCGGCGCCGTCCCTTTCTTCTGACCACGCACGGCGACACCAGCGACGCGGTGAGCCCTACCTGGCGCCCGGGCGTGCATGGCCTCGGGCGAGCCGGGCAGAACTCCCTTGTGAGGGCGGAGCAGGACGTGGTGCCCGTGAGCGAAGAGGACGGCCTCGTCGCCACAGGCGCTCATGTCGTGCAGCTGTTCGAGCAGGAGCGCGGCCTGGCGGTCTGCGTGGCGAGCTTCCTCGGCCCCGGGCTGGTCGCGGACGGGGCGGCGCTCGTCGTCGCGACCCCGGCACACCACGCCGCTTTCGCGCAGGAGCTGAGTGCCGCGGGGGTCGACGTGGCCGGCCTCCGCGGGGCAGGGAGGTACGTCGAGGTCGATGCCGAGCAGCTGGTGCGGCGGATCGAGCTTGCGGGCCGTCCCGACGCGGATCTGTTCGTCGAGGCCCTGGGCTCCCTCGTGAGCGTCCTCGCCGCGGCCTGGCCGCTGCGCGTCTACGGCGAGCTGGTCAACGTGCTGGCCGAGCGCGGAGCGCTGGTCGAGGCGCTCGCCGTCGAGACGCTCTGGAACGCCCTGGCACGCAAGACGCCGTTCACCCTGTTCTGCGCCTACGCTGCCCCGACGCTGGCGCAGACCCCGGGCGGCCGCGAGGCGGTCGTGGCGCAGCACTCCGCCGTCGTGGCCGAGCCCACTCTGGTGCCGGCGGGGCCCGACGCCGTCTGCCGACGCTTCGAGCCGACACCGACGGCGGCCCGTGCCGCGCGCCGCTTCGTGGAGGACACGCTGGAGCGGTGGGGTCTGACCGGCCTGCGTGACGCGGCCGTGCTGGTGTCCGGCGAGCTCGTCGGCAACGCGATCCGGCACGGGCGCCGGCGCTTCCGCCTGACGCTGTCCCGCTCCACCGGTGTGCTGCGGATCGGGCTGACGGACCCCTCGCCGGCGGTTCCGGTGGTGCGCCCGGCTGTGCCCAACGCGGCCACGGGTGGCCGGGGCCTGTTCCTCGTGGCGGCGATGTCACGGCGCTGGGGCACGGATCTGCACGATGGCGGCAAGACGGTGTGGGCCGAGCTCGACGTGGCCTGACGCATCCCCGCCCCAGGGGCTACCCTCATCCTCACAAAGATGCAGAAGATGCCCCAGGAGCGTGATGAGCACCTACCCCGCCGTCGTCCTCACCGAGCAGGGCAGTCCGGCTGCTTTCGTCGAGCTGGCCGAGAGTGACCTCCCGGACGGCGAGGTCACGATCGACGTCCACCTGTCGTCGTTGAACTACAAGGACGGCCTCGCGGTCTCGGGCACGGGGCGCATCGCCCGGACGCTGCCCATGACCTGTGGCATCGACCTGGCAGGCGTGGTTGCGGCCTCCAGCGACCCGTCGTACCAGGTCGGGGACGAGGTCCTCGTGACCGGCTGGGGCCTGTCGGAGACGCGGCCGGGTGGCTACACGCACCGTCAGCGGGTCCCGGCGTCGATGGTGACCCGGCGCCCTGATGGCTTGACGCTGCAGCAGACCATGGCGGTCGGCACCGCCGGGCTGACCGCGATGCTCTGCGTGATGGCGCTGGAGGACGCCGGGCTCCGCCCCGGCACCGGCGACGTGCTGGTGACCGGCGCGGGCGGTGGGGTCGGCAGCGTCGCCGTTGCGGTGCTGGCCCGGCTCGGCTACGACGTGGCCGCGTCCACCGGCCGCACGCAGACGCACGCCTACCTGCGCTCGCTCGGTGCCACGACCGTCGTCGACCGCGCAGACCTTGCGACGGCCGGCCGGCCGCTCGACAAGGAGCGCTGGGCCGGTGCAGTCGACACCGTCGGCAGCCAGACGCTCGCGACCGTCCTGTCCCAGATCGTGTACGGCGGGGCGGTGGCCGCCTGCGGCCTGGCGGGTGGCAACGACCTGCCCACGACCGTCCTGCCGTTCATCCTCCGCGGCGTGCGGCTGCTCGGGGTGGACTCCGTGATGTGCCCGACGGAGCGCCGCGACGAAGCCTGGGGGCGCCTGGGCAGCGACCTTCCGCTCGACCGGCTCGACGCCATGACCACGGTGGAGCCGATGTCACGGATCGGGGCGCTCGCCGAGGAGATCCTCGCTGGCCGCACCCGGGGCCGCGTGGTCGTCGACACCCGGGCCTGACGGCGATGACCGCCGTCACGACGGCGATCCCCTTCGGCACCCGGCTCGGGCAGCTCGCGGACGCCGACCCCGACGGTCTCGGACTTGTGGTCGTCGCCCGGGACGGCTCCGAGCAGCGCCTGACGTGGCGGCTGCTCGAGCAGGGGGCCAACCGCTGGGGGCGGGCGCTGACGGCCAGGGGCGCGACGCCGGGCGAGCGGGTGGCGCTCGCCGTACCCAACTCGGCCGACCTGGTCCTCGCGGCGCTCGGCACGTGGAAGGCCGGGGCGGTGCCGGTGCCGGTGCGCTGGGACCTGCCCGCATGGGAGCGCGAGCGGGTCCTGGCGGTCGTCGACGCGGCAGTGGTCGTCGACGCCGAGAGCCTCGGGGTGCTGCGGGCGCAGGCCGACGCCCAGGACGACGGGCCGCTGCCCGAGGTCGTCTCACCGCAAGCCAACGGCATCTGCAGCAGCGGCTCGACCGGGACGCCGAAGGTCATCATGAGCCAGCGGCCCGCGGTGTGGCTGCCCCAGCTGTCGGAGCCGTTCCTCGCGCACTGGGAGCCGGTGGAGCTGCCCCAGGTGATCATGGTGCTCGCGCCGATGTACCACACCAACGGCTTCAACACCCTGAGCTTTCTGCTCGGCGGCGACCGCCTGGTGGTCCTGGAGAAGTTCGACGGAGCGCTCGCTCTCGACACGATCGAGCGGCACCGTGTCACGACCTTCACCGCGACGCCCACGATGCTGCAGCGCATCGCGCAGGTGCCCGGCGTGGAGCAGCGCGACCTGTCCAGCATCCGGTGGGTCCTGCAGGGCGCCGCCGTCATGCCGCCCGGTCTGCTGCGCCGGTGGTTCGCGCTGCTCGCCCCCGAGAAGGTCGTGATGGCCTACGGCATGACCGAGCAGCTGGGCCTCACCGCCCTGCGGGGCGACGAGTGGCTCACGCATGAGGGCAGCGTGGGGAGGGGCTTCCGCGACACCGAGGTGAAGATCCTGGGGGAGGACGGTCAGGAGGTGCCGACGGGGGAGCTCGGCGACATCTACCTACGCTCGCCTCTGACAGGCCTGTACAGCTACCGCGGCGGGGCCCCGCTGCTCCCCACCACCGCGGACGGGTACGGGACCGCCGGCGACGTGGGGTGGGTGGACGAGGACGGCTACCTGTACGTCGTGGACCGTCGCGTCGACCTCATCGTCAGTGGCGGCGCGAATGTCTACCCCGCCGAGGTGGAGAGCGCCCTGTCAGACCACCCCGGCATCGCCGACGTCGTGGTCATCGGCCTGCGGGACGACGAGTGGGGACGGCGGGTGCACGCGGTGGTGGAACCGCGCGACCCTGCGCTCGGGCCCGAGGACGTGATCGCGTTCGCCAAGAGCAGGCTGGCGCCATACAAGGTGCCGAAGTCCGTCGAGCTGGTCGATGCGATCCCGCGGACGGCCGCGACGAAGGTCAGCCGCGCGGCGATGGTGGACGCACGCGGCGGTTGACGGTCAGTCCGACAGCCGCTCCCCGACGACCTCGCGGACGATCTCGAGGTCCTTGGTGATGACGCCGTCCACGCCCACCTCGTACGCGCGGGCCAGGCTCGCGGCGTCGTCCACCGGCCAGGTGTAGACCCACGACCCCCGCTCCTTGACCTCCTTCACCAGCGCGGGCGTGAGGAGCGACAGGTGCATCGAGACGCCGTCGGGCCCGGTGCCCGTGCTCAGCAGCCGGCGCAGCCGCGCGAGCTCGGTGCGCCCGCGGGCGGAGAGCATGACCTTGGCCCAGGGGATGCCGCGGAACGGCGCCACCGACGGCCACCAGCGGGCGCAGACCAGGATCGGGTGCTCCGGGTTGCGGGCGTGCAGGTGACGCACCACGGTGCTGCCCACCTTGCCGACGCCCTTGAGGTCGAGCATCACGGTCTGCCTGGGGGGCAGCGCGTCCATGACGTGCTCCAGGAGCAGCCGCTCCTCCTTCACGCGCCGCAGGTACCACCGGTCCCAGGTCCACGGCAGCGGCCCCAGCGACTTCTCGTGCCGGATCTCGAGGCGGCCGCTGGTGAGGTGCACGTCGCTCTCGATGACGTCGGCCCCCAGCAGCGCGGCGGCGCGGAGCGTCTCCAGGTCGTTGCCGGCCCGGTGGGCGATGGCGAGCACGTCAGCACACCGAGGTACGGGCGTCCCGCCGTACCGGTTCCTCTACCTGGATCTGCTCGTGCTCCGGGGGCCCCTGCTCGCGGCTGGGGAAGCGGTGCTCGAGCCAGACCGCCGCCGCCAGACCCGCGAGGGCCAGCCCGGCACCCGCGACCCCGTCGATGACGTAGTGGTTGGCGGTCAGCACCACGGCCGAGGTCATGAGGACGGGCATCAGCACGCCGAAGACCTTGAGCAGGACGCTGCTCGCCGCGGTGACCACTGCGATGCCCACGAGCAGGTCCCAGCCGACGTGCAAGCTGGGCATGGCGGCGTACTGGTTGACGAAGGCGGGTGGCTGCAGCACCCGGTAGGCGTGTGACTGCTCGGTGACCGTGTCGACGAGGCCCAGGTGGGCGAGCCGCGGTGGAGCGACGGGGTAGGCGGCGAAGATGACGAGCCCCACGGCGCCGGAGAGGATCATCGCGTTGCGCAGGCGGAGGAACGCCGGCCGATGGCGGAGCGCCAGCCAGACGAACACGGCGATGATGACCGGCCAGTGGCCCCAGATGTAGACCCAGTTCGCGACGTCGGTGAGCCACTCCTGACCCCGGAGCACCTGCTGGACCTGGTGCTCCTTGTCCAGTCCGAGGTGCGACTCGAAGCCGACGACGTCGTGCGCGTGGTCCACGGCGACCGCGGGACGACCTTCGGTGAGCCCGCGGACGCCGAAGTAGACGAGCAGCCCGAGCACCACGACGGCGAGCTGGCGCATGATCCAGACGAGTTGCGAAGCGGGCCTGCGCATCGTCCCCCCTCGTCAGACGGGTGCTCGCAGCCTCAGCCTGCAACGCCCGGTGCGGGGAGGGAAACCCCCTTATCCGACTAGACCGCCGCGGGGGCCACGCTCAGGCGCGGGGCGTTGACGGGCCGAACCAGGTGCGGCAGGCGCTTGGCGAGCAGCAGGCTGACGCCGCCGAGCAGCAGGGCCGGCAGCCAGGCGACGCTCGTCATCAGGGTCACGGCGCCGAGCGCGGCCTGCCAGGGCAGGCCCAGCCCCATCAGCGCCATGACCAGCGCGCCGTCGCGCGGGCTGGCGCCGTTCGGGCCGGGCAGGACGCCTGCAATCTGGCTCGCGCCGAAGGCGCCGAGCAGGGCGAGCGGGGAGAGCATGTGACCGGTCGCGGCCACAACGCCGAAGAGCAGGGCGCCGATGCTGAGCTGGTAGCCGATCGACAGCACGACCCCGCGCGCGACCTTCTTGGGGTGCGGCAGCTCCCGGCGCGGGATGAGCTCGGGACGGATCTTGCGCACGACGAGCAGCGCGACGAGGAGGCCGCCCGCCAGCCCCAGGGCGGCGAGCATGATCCGGGTGGGGAGCGCGGCGCCAGCGACGCCGACGAACAGGGCGAGCCCGAGGGCGCCGATCAGGCGGTCCATCGCCACCTCGGCGAGGGCGGTCGGGGTGTGCATCCCGACCTTGCTCAGCCGCCGGGTTCGCCACAGGTCGGCGCCGACGTGACCGGGCGTCAGCAGCCCGAGCAGCTCCGACTCGGCGTAGGCCCGCAGGTGCCAGCGGCGGCGCTGGCCGCTCTCCGAGATGGCGTGCCAACGCAGCGGGCACAGCACGTACTTGCCCACCATCCAGGGCAGGAGGCCGAGCAGCAGCGGCCACACCGTGACGTGGGGCAGGGAGGGGAGCGTGAGAGCCGGGACGACAAGCGCGGCGAGGACCGCGAGGACTTGCACGAGACGGTTGTGCATCAGAGCGCGCAGACGGACGACCACAAGGTTCCTTCCGAGGGGGCGGCTCCCAGTGTGATCGACGAATCTGTGAATTCCTTGAGCGCAAGGCAACCGCTATGTGAACTGTGCCCGAAAACAGAGCGACGCAAACGGGCACCCCCGGCGTATCTCCTCGTACCGAGCCCACAGGCAAGGCGTCAGGCGACGCGTCTGTCCCGGCCGGCTGAGCGCGAGCCACGGCTCGAAGCGTGCCACCCGGGGCTGCGTAGCCCGAGAGCGATCGGGCCCCGGTTTCCAAGGCCGCCGTTCGGTCGAAGCCGGGAAGGGCCGGCGCCACGACTCCACCGTCACCGGCTGCTCCTGCTCGCTCAGCGACGCTCTCAGCGCTTGCCCCCGGATGTCCCGTTCTGAGGCACTGCATCCGGGCGGGCAGTGCGTCGCTTCTAGGCAGATAGGCCCGGTGTCGTGGCCAAAAGGGAGTGGTCAGCGAGGCGGCGCAGGAGGTGGGCGTCGCGGACCGCCACGCCCTGCCC
>JBKOVB010000031.1:0-40536 GCA_046723735.1 Actinomycetota bacterium
CCGCTACCCTGATCACAGGCAATCTCTGATCGAGGGGCGGGCGCGTGACCGAGCTACTGCAGGTGGGCGACACGCGGCGCCCCACGATCAACATCAAGCCGTACGACGCGAACACGACGCCCGCGCTCGCCATCGTCATGCCGGACGGCTCGAGCTCGCCGCTCACGCTGACCGGTCCGGTCGTGCAGGGCGACGGCTCGGGGCTGTGGACGGCGAGCACGTGGTACACGCTGAGCCTGCCGGGCACGTGGTATGAGCGGTTTACCGTGACGAATACGGTGACCGGCATCGGCGCGGGCTCGGTCAGCGTGCAGGTCGACGTAGAGGGCACGCCACCCCCGGCCGGTTTCGCCGGGGCGTGGGCGACCCCGGCGCAGTACATGGCCGCGGTCGGCGGCGCGCCGCCGACGAACCTCGCCCTCCGGCTCTACCGGGCGACCGTGCAGCTGCGGCCGCACATCGTTGGCGCGCTGTACCGCACCGACGATGCGGCCACCCTGCTCGCGCTGCAGCAGGCCTGCATTCTGCAGGCCATGTACGGCGCCGAGAACGGCTGGGCGAACGGCGCGCCCGGGGGCGGGCTCGTTGCGGCCGGGCAAATCGGCTCGGTGCGGATCGACGTATCCAAGCGCGCGGATGGCGGTAGTGGCGCGCTGCCCGGGATCTCGACCGAGGCTGCTGAGGTGCTCGAGGCGGCAGGCCTGCTCTACGCCGCGCCGGCAACCGACATCGGATGGTGGATGATCAACGTATGAGCTTCCCCGACGCGTGGAAGATCCACACGATCACGGTCGAGCCGTACATGGGCACGACCGGCTCGGGTGTCCAGCTGTATGACGCGCCCGTCGCCGTGCCGTGCCTCGTGGAGGAGAAAATCCGACACGTGCGCTCGACCAACTCGCAGAACGCGACCGGTGACGAGCTCGACTCCACGGCGACCGCGTATGCAGAGCTCAGCTTTGCCGCGCAGTGCCCGCCCGTCTCGCGTGTCACGCTTCCGTCCGGCCGGCGCACGTACGTGCTCGAGACACTGCGCCGCGACGGCGGTGCGCTCCCCGTTCCCTCACATCTCGAGCTCGTGTTGGCATGACGCAGCGTGCCTCGGTCAAGTGGCAGGGTGGCAAGGTACCGCCGCTCGTCCGTGCCGCGGTCGTGCTCGGCCTCGGCAAGTGGGCCGAGCTCCTGCTGCAGCAGAGCCGCGCGATCGTGCCACTCGATGAAGCGACGCTCGAGCGGTCCGGTACCGCGTCGGTCGACGAGCACACCCTAATCGGGCAGGTCGCGTACGACACCCCGTATGCAGTGGTGCAGCACGAACGCATGGACTACCGGCACGCGCCCGGCCGCGAGGCGAAATATCTCGAAAAGCCGTGGCTCACCTCGCAGAAGTGGGCCCTGCCGCTCATGCAGAAAGAGATCAGGAAGGTCTTGAAGTGACGAGCCCCCTCTCCCTACTGCTCGAGGGCATTGCGCAGGCCCTGAACGGCGCGGGGGTAGGCGTGTGGTCGCCGGACACCGCGGTCGCGGGCGCGTGGCCGATCGCGCTCGAGTCGACGCTCCCGAACGCTGAAACGTCGATCGTGATCACTCCGTATGATCTGATCGCCGATCCGAAGCTCAGCGATCGCATGACCGGGCTCAACATCAAGGTTCGGGGCGACCGCGCGCCAGCAACGAGCCGCGACAAGGCGCACGAGGTGTACACCGTGCTGCACGGGCTGCGCGGCGCCCTGCCGAACGGGCAGAAGGTCGCACAGATCTTCTGGCAGAGCGAGGTGCAGATTGGGCCGGACAACAACGGCCGGTGGGAACGCTCGATCAACTATTACGTGCAGTGGAACGTTGCGTTCTCCGGCTCGGAGTGACGAGCCG
This sequence comes from Actinomycetota bacterium, assembly GCA_046723735.1. Lineage (GTDB taxonomy): Bacteria > Actinomycetota > Actinomycetes > Mycobacteriales > SCTD01 > RYN-111. The sequence continues at coordinate 1,873 of JBKOVB010000031.1, forward strand.
TATGATCAGGGCCAAACTGCCGAGAGGATGTGAAACCCCGTGACGCAGCCACAGCAGAGCACGCTGTCGCGCAAGTGGGTGCTCGAGATCAACACCGGCACGGTTGCGTCACCGACGTGGACAACCGTAAAGGGGCTCAACAACCTCACCGTCAAGCAGGCCGATCCAAACCTCGAAGATGACAACGTTTACGAGGATGCCGGATACACCGGTCAGACCAAGACCGCGCTCGCGTGGAACGCGAGCGCCACGGTCATGCGCCGCACCGACCCGGCCGACGTCACGATCTACGATCCCGGACAGGAAAAGCTACGCTCGCTGTCGAACACGCTCGGCCCGACCGGGGTCGCGTACTGCCGCCTGTACGACCGCGACGGCGGACCCGAAGCTTTCACCGGATTCGCCGAGGTGTCGTGGGATCCGCAGGGCGGCAGTCCGACCGATCTCGAAACCGTCAACATCACGTTGAGCGGCAAGGGCGCGCCCACGACGATCACCAACCCGAACGCGCCGGCGCTCGCGATCCCCACCGTCACGCTGCTGTCACCGGCGACCGGTACGACCGCAGGTGGCACGCTGGTCATCATCACCGGTACCGCATTCAAGGACCGGCTCGGCAACGTGGTCGTGACCGGCGCCGCGGGTGTCAAGTTCGGCGCCAACAACGCGACCTCGTACACGGTGCTCGACCGCCAGACGATCGCCGCAATCTCCCCGGCCGGCACCGCCGGCGCCAAGGACGTCACGGTGACCAACACGGCCGGCACGAGCGCGACCGCCGGCACCGCGAATGACTTCCTGTACTTCTAGGATCTACCCCTGATCGCCGAGCCTGCCCCGCCCGCTGTCCGCCGGCCGGGGCAGGCTCGGCCTCTCTCGCGGACAGGAGAGCGCACGTGTCATTCAAGAGTTTCGACGAAGTGTTCAACCCAAACCTCGAGCTCCCGGCGCCCCCGGGCGACGAGGAGGGCGGGCCGATCATCGTGTCCGAGGGGGACATGGAGATCGGCCTGTGGTGCGTCCGCGTCGTGACCGCGGCGCAGGCCGTGCACGAGGGGCGCGAGCTCGATGGGCCACCCCCCAAGCTGCGGCTCGAGGGCGCCGAGGAAACCGCGGTTCAGCGGCGCCTGCTCGGCGAGGCGAACGTTGCGCGGATCACCGAGCACGCGGGTAAGGCAACGCTCGAGTTCTACACGTCCACGGTCGTTATCTGGCACGCGTTCGGCCGGGAGATGGCCGAGCACTTTTGGAACGCGGGGGGTCGGCCCACGGATTTTCTGCCGGCCGCCAACCGGGCGGCCCGGCGCGCTCGCTCAACGACCTCGACCACTACGGGCGGGGCGAAAAAGACCCCGTCACGGGCATCTATGAATGGTACGAAATCCCCCAAGGCGAAGTAGCCAGGATCGGCCGGCCGCCGATTACGTGGGAGATGATCTATGCCCATTGGGATCTTGTCGCCGCTGATCTGATCTCCGAGTACGCCTGCAACGTCTACGATCGTGAGCAGCGCGCTCGATGGACGTGGGCGGCCGGCCGGGTGATGATCGGTGGTCTGTTTGCTGCTGAGACGCGCATCGCACGGTGGTATGACCAGGAGCACGGGAGCGGCAAAGAGGCGGCAGCGTCGCCTACAGCGCGCGGCAGGGGGTAGGCATGGCGCTCGACATTGGCGAGCTCCTCGCACGGCTGCGTGTCGATGACAAGGAAATGGACAAAGGCCTCAAAAAGGGCGAGTCTAAGTTTAAGAGCTTCGGTGACAAGGTCACGAAACTCACGCTCGGGATCGGGCTCGCGGCCGGCGCCGCGCTCGCCGCGGGGGTGCTCAGCGCAGTCGATCAGGAAGCGATCGGCGCCAAGATCGCAGCCAACATCGGGCAGGGCTCGGACGAGGCGAAGGCCTACGGCAAGAGCGCGGGCAAGCTCTACGCCGAGGGCTGGGGCGACTCGCTCGAGACGATCGCGGACACCTTCAAGCAGGTTGCCGGCTCGGGCATCATCAACCCAAAGGACGTCGCGGGGGTTGAGGATCTCACGCGGCGCGCGCAAATCCTGTCCGACGTGCTCGGGCAGGATGTCGAGGGCAGCATACGAGCAGTACAGCAACTGCTGCGCAACGGTCTCGCCCCCGACGCCAAGAGCGCATTCGATCTGATCGCCGCAGGCGTGCAGGGCGGGCTCGACAAGAGCGGCGACCTGCTCGACACGATCAACGAGTACAGCACCGAGTTCCGCGAGCTCGGCATCACGGGGCAGCAAGCGTTCGGCCTGCTGCAGCAGGCGGTACAGGGTGGCGCCCGCGACACGGACACTGCGGCGGACGCGCTCAAAGAGTTCGCGATCCGCTCGAAGGATGCGAGCACGACAAGCGCGGCCGGATTCAAGCTCCTCGGGCTCGACGCGCAGAAGTTCACCTCCATCTTTGCCAAGGGCGGCCCGCAGGCTTCGCAGGCGCTTGACACGGTGCTCGACCGGTTGCGCGCGATTAAAGACCCCGTGCAGCAGAACACCGCGGCGGTCGACCTGTTCGGCACCAAGGCTGAGGATCTCGGCAACGCGCTCTACGCGATGAACCTCGACACCGCGGCGGCCGGATTCTCGAACGTTGCTGGCGCTGTCGACAAGGCAGGCAAGGCCGTTCAGGAGACGGACGCAGCCAAGCTCGAGCAGTTCAAACGGCAGGCCGAGCAGGCAGCTACGGCGCTCGGAGCGCAGCTGATCCCCTACCTCGAGACCGCCGGCAAGTGGATACAGCAGAACGAATCGTGGATTAAGCCACTCGTGGTCGTGCTCGGTGGCCTCGCGGTCGCGATCACGGCAGTCAACCTTGCGCAGAAGGCATGGGCTGCGACGCAGGCGGCATGGACGGCGGTTACCGAGGGGGCGACCGCCGTGCAGTGGCTGTTCAATACGGCGTTGCTCGCGAGCCCGATCACGTGGATTGTCATTGCGATTGTCGCGCTTGTCGCCGTAATCGTGCTGATCGCGACCAAAACTGATTGGTTCCAAAAGCTGTGGAAATGGGCATGGGGCGGGATTAAGACTGCCGCGCTCGCTGTATGGGGCTGGATTCAAAACACGCTGTGGCCTGGCATCAAGGCCGTATTCGAGGGGATCGCATCGGTCGCGCTGTGGCTGTGGCACAACGTATTCGAGCCGGTATGGAACGGCATCCTTGCCGTGATCTCGTACGTGGTTCGGATCGTGACCAGCTACGCCAACCTCATGGCGTTCGCGTTCCGCGTCACGGTTGCTGAGCCGATCATGTGGCTGTGGTCCGCGGTCATCGAACCGACATTCCACCTGATCGCAGCCCTTGCTATGTGGCTCTGGACCACGATCCTGCAGCCCCTGTTCGGCTACTTCTGGACCGGCGCTCAGCTTGCCGGCTCGGCGATCATGTGGCTGTGGAACGCCGCGATTTGGCCAGCGCTGCAGGCAATCGGCGCGGGGTTCATGTGGCTGTGGCACAACGCGATCGAGCCCGCCGTGCAGGGCGTCGCGGCCGCGGCACGGTGGCTGTGGGGCTCGGTCATTCAGCCACTGTGGAATTTCATCATGTCCGGCGTGCAGGCAGTCGGCGGCGCGATCCAATTCGTATTCGGCAAGATCGCCGGGTGGATCGGCGCCGGATTCTCGAGTGCCGTGGGTATCGTGCGCGGCGCGATCAACGGCGTGATCAGCATGATCAACGGTGGGATCGGCCTCGTGAACGGGTTCATCGACAAGGCCAACTCGATTCCGGGCGTGAACTTCCCGCACATCCCGCAGATTCCGCACCTCGCCACGGGCGGCACGGTCGCGCCCTCCTCCGGCGGCACCCCGGTCGTCATGGGTGACGGCGGACAGGTCGAGTACGGGATCCCGGATTCGGCGTTTCAACGCTACGTGCGTGAGGCGGTCGCCGCCGGCGCCGGGGGTGGGCACGCTGAGGTGCGCGTGCAGGTGGAGCTCGTGGGGGATGGCGTCATGCGCATCGTGCGAACCGAGGTGCGTCGCAACGGCACCAAGACTCTCGAGCGCACGCCATGACCTACCCAAACGCTGCACTCGGCGTGCGCATTCGAGCTGCGATTGGCATCGTGGACATGTCCACCGATCCGAGCACATGGCCATGGCTGGACATCACCCGTGACATTGATCATCTGATCGAGATTGTCGATGACATCGGCGGTCCCGATGACGTATCCGAGCCGAGCACGACACTGAGTTTCGCGCTCAAGCAGGACGGATCGGTATACAACGGCATCGTTGGCCGGTACACGACCGACAACCCCGAGAGCGACCTTTGGCCATACTTCGATGTCGGCTGCCCGATCGAGTACGCGCTCGATGTGGGCGACGGGGGCGGGTACGACGTCCAGTGCGTGACGTTCGTGTCGCGCGCCGAAAACGCATGGCCGAGCAACACGCAGTACAAGAGCGTGGCGCAGATCTCCTGTGTGGGCCTGCTGCAGCGGGGTGGCGTGCTCACGCAGGCGCAACGCTCCCCGATGTTTCGCACGGTCATGGACCGGCGGAACCTCGGCTTTTGGGCGCTTGAAGATGCGCAAGGCAGCACGACCGCGGCCAGCGCCATCTCGGGGCAAGCGGTCATGGAGCGGTACGGTGGCGCCGCGCCGTTCGAGTTTGGCTCGCAGGCGCTCGTGCCGGGCGTCTCCTCGGGCGTGCACATTTCGACCGGGCAGGCCATGCGGGCGCGACTCACTCGGCCCGGTTCCGGAACGGGGCTGCGAATCGGCTTCCTGTTCTACGCGGGCACCAACCCGGCGGGATATTCCGAACTCGTCTCATTCAGTGATGACCGCAGGTGGAGATGGGCGCTCGAGATCGGCCCCTCCGTCCTGCGCGTCCGGGTGTATGACGACACGGGCGCCGAGCGCTCGGGGGCGGGCTCGGTGAGTTTCACGGACCACCTCAACGGCCCGGTCTTTTGTGAGTTCGAGATCTCTCAGTCCGGCGGCACGACAACATGGACGATCCGCGAGGCGGTATGGCGCCTCGACTCGGCCGGGGTCGCGTACGCAACCGCGGGGTTCGCGACCGGTACGTTTGCCGGCAGTTGGAGCCCCATCACCAATATCGGCGTCGCTATCTTTACGAACGTCGATGACGTGTGGATGTCCAGCCTTGCCGCGACTGAGCCACCGTTCCCCGCGTCCGGCGGATTTGCCGCGGTACTTGGGTGGGCTGGCAACACCGCCGCCGGCCGCGTGGCGGGCATGGCGGCCGAGCTCGGCGTGCCGTACTCGGTGACCTCGAGCACGTACGGCGTGCCGATGGGTCCGCAGCTGATCGACACGCTGCGTGCCAACATGCTCGACGTTGCGGCGACCGATCACGGCGTGCTCAGCGATCACCTCGGGAAGATTGCCTACCGCGCGCTGCAGGAGCTCTATAACCTCAGTCCGATCATCACGCTCACACGAGCAGTCCGCGGGCAGCTTGGCCAGCTCGCGCCCGTACGTGATGACACGGCCAAGGTCAATCGAGTCACGGTCACGCGCGCAGGGGGCAGCTCGTACACCGCCGATAACACTGCCGACATCATCACAAAAGGCCTGTTCGAGGGCAGCGCCCCGGGCGATCTCAACGTCGCGCTCGATACCGATCTACCCTCACACGCGGGTTGGTTCCTCGCCCGCGGCATTGCGAACGGGTACCGGTATGACGAGCTCACGTTGCGCATGCGTACGGCCGGCGAGTACACCCCGACACTGCCCGGGCTCGTGACCACATTGCAGCTTGGTGATCGCATCGCGATTTCGAGCCTGCCCCCCTCGGCCGGCAAGCTCTCGATCGAGCGGCAGGTGCGCGGCCGCCGGCAGAGTGTGCTGAATCGCGGCATGAAGGCATGGGACGTCACCTATCGCATGGTGCCAGTCGAGGCATATCAGGCTTTTATCCTCGATACTGACCGTCTCGACACCTCCGGTACTGAGGTGATGAAGGCAGCCACAGCGGCCGACACGCTGATCGTTACCGGCACGGCCGGCGCGCTCCCTGCGACCGGCACGGGGCAATCCATCGCGCTCGACATGGCAGGTGAGCAAGTCACGCTGACCGGGGTTGCGACCGAAGCCAGCGGCGACACGTGGACACGTACTGTCGCGAACGGGTGGGGCTCCATGCCCGCGAGCACCAACCTGCCTGCCATGCCATGGGCATTCGCCGGTGGCGTCGCTGGCGATTACGCGGCTAACGGCACGCAAGGCGCCATGACCAACACGAGCGCCGCCAACTACCGTTCTATGCACCTGCAAGCCATGGTCGCAATCAACACGGATTACACCGTGTTCAACACTGTTCCCGTGCTGGCGACCGGCGGAAACATCGAAATCGATGTATTTTACCGGTTCGTCGTGGGCCCGAATAACGGCTACTCGTGGCGCGTCTGCCTCGAGCCGGGCGGTACAACCAGGCTGAACGCGTTCGCCCCGGGGGTAGGCACCATCGTCGACATCCCCCTACCGTTCACGCACACGGCCGGCGCCACGTACGGCATCCGGGTGGCGCCAATCGGCAGCCTGCACCGGTGCAAGGTCTGGCAGGGGACGAGCACAGCGACTGAGCCGAGCTCGTTCACGGTCGAAATTCAGGACACGACGCGCCTCACGGCCGGGTACCCGATCCTGCGTAATGGCCGCGCGGCTGGCAACACGAACGCCAGCCTCGCCACCACGTGGGATAACCTCACATTCAACAATCTGCAAGCGTTCACGGTTACCCGCTCACAGGGCGTTGGAGTCATCAAGGCGCAAGCGGTAGGTAACCAGATCAAACTCTGGCGGGGTAAGGGGTTGGGAATCTGATGGTCATTCCCCTCAAGAGTGCGTTTCAGCTGCTCACGGCGACTGAGTACAACCAAGTCGTACAGGGCGTCAACGATGGCACCGCCGTGCAATCGATCGGTTCGTTTTCGGCTAGTTCGGCTATCGGGACATCTCCGACAGCCATCCTCACTTTGACTAACTGCGTGATGAAATCCGGGTATGCATACACGGTAGAGAACATCGGCGGCGCGTTCGGATCCACTGCAAACGAAGCTGATTTCTCACTGTGGAAAACCAGTACTGCAGGGGCGCAGATTGGCGCGTTCTACCGCACGCCAACTCCCGGCGCGCCGCAGCGCAACTGTTACGGCAAGATCTACCTTCGCCGAACCGGTGTAGATCTTACATTCGATATGGTGCTCGCTGTGGCCGCCAGCACGGGCACGGTCTCGCACGATGCCGCATCGATCAGGCCGCGGGCCCTGGTAGTGCGCCCCTGCGGCGCGGCCAGTGACTACCCGTACGCGTATGACGTCCCGTGACCATGGAGAGGGCAGTGCGTGAGTGACCAGACAGCGCCAACGTGGCCTACCGGTCCGGCGAGACACCCTGCTATTCGTGCTGGGCGCCTGCGGCATCGGGTATCAACAGATCACGGAAAAGTACTACATCCCGCTTCTGGTGATCTACGGCCTCATGGCGGGCGTGCCCGGCTTGGCAGCGCTGATTGTGGCGTTGCGCTCGATCGCACCCGGCGAGCCGGACGAGAACGAGCCGCCCCCCGGGTCGCCTACGCCGCGACCGTCCTCGTCATCTCCGGTACCCTCGTCCTCGTCGCCCTAGTGACGATCTTGGATGCACTTCGCAAGGGGTAGGGCTGCCACATGACGCGTCGACAACTCGCCTACCTGTGCTTTTGCCTGTTCGCTGGCTTCCTGCTCGTCGGGCTCGCCAACGTTGGCTATACCAATTACGTCGATCAGCAGCGGACGCGCGCCGAGCGCGCGTCCGCTGCCTCGAGAGCCGAGCAGGGCGAGCAGACACGCCTGATCGTGTGCCGCATCGCGCAGCGTCAGGCCGAGGCTCTCAAGGACGTACAAAGCCCTGCCGGACTGGACGCGCGGCAGGGCTGGCTCGACCTTGCCGCGCAGTTTCACTGCACCTAAGCGCGCGTCAGCGTCGGCGGATACCACGCGTCGGCCATTTGCGCGTATCCGATCTTCCCGGGGTGCACGTCGTCGCCGCCGCACGTGATGGCAATGCATACGCCGCGCATGTCGACAACCCGCACGCCGAGAGACGGGATTTGATTCTCGTAATCGATCAGTGCCTGCTGTTGCAGCGCCGTGTTGATCAGCGTCACGGTCGGTTGCGCTACCACGATTGTTGCCCCTGGCCACCCGACATGGATCTCCGCCAGCAACGTGCGAAGGTCGGTCAAGATCTGGTCCGCCGAATGATTGAAGTACTTCCCCGCGTCGTTCGTGCCACAGTCGAGCAGCACCAACGCGGGCCGGTACTTCGCCACTTCCGCCCGGGCAATCTGCGCCAGCATGCCGCACGTCCAGCCGGAGTACCCCTCGTGCGCGAGCGGCGCCGTCCCCTGCGAGCCGACCCAACTGTGCGCCAGGCCTGCGGCGGTTAGCTTTTTGTCGAGCGGGCCGCGGTAGCCCTCGCCCGCGGGATCGTTCAGCCCCAGCGTGATCGAGTCGCCCATTGCCATGATCGAGTACGGCAGCAGTGTAGGTAACGGCTGCCGCCCCGGCCCCGGCATGGGCACGTAGGCCAGGATTGCGATCAGTACCGTATGGAGTAATTTCTGCCAGAGTCCCATATTCATAGCCCTTCGCATTCGTGGCAAAACCCTGCCGCGCAGGACGCGCGGCAGGGCTGAGTTTCACTGCACCTGAGCGGCCGGGCGCCGGTAGGCGCTCTCGTCGCCGTGCGCGGCGCGTACCGTGGCAGGGGCCGTACACCGCACGCAACCGCCGTTGGGCAGTGCCGGGCAGTTGCTGCGCACGTGGGCCGGGCCGCGCTCGGCCGCCTCGTCCAGCGCATCGGCGTGCGCCTGCTCGATCGCGAGCGGCAGCACCGCCAGAATCATCTCCGGCCCACCCAACGTGCCGTTGAGCATCTCCGGCCGGCCCTGACGCGCGGCCGCAACCCGGCGCCGATCGTGCTCGCGCAGCGCCTCACCGTGAATCGCGTCCATGTCCAGCTGTGCGCTCACGGCCTCGTACTGGTAGAGCATGTGCCGCAGCCCCAGGTTGCCGTACCCGCCCCGCGCGTTGTGCTCGCGGGTGCGCGCGTCCTGCTCGTTGCGGTGCGCCGCCTGCTCGATCCCGCGCCCCGCCCACGCGCCGTTGAGCTCGGCCTCGCCAACCTCGATGTACTCGGCTTCGAAGCACAGCGACTCGTAGTTGCGCCCGTCTTGCACGTACGGGGTCGGCTCGGAGGTGACGCGCACGAGGGTACCGGTCGACTTGTCTCGCAGGACCGTACCGGGCTTGACCTCGGTCACGTTCAACACCGCCTGCTCGGCCGCCACGACCTGCGCCCGCCAGTAGGCACGCATCGCGGCGAGCAGGGCGTGACCGTCCATCGTGGAGCGGCCCTTGATGCCCGCCTCGCGGGCGATGCGGCGGAGCTCGGTGATCCCGTAACCCTCGAACGTGATGCGTGCCATGTTGACCACTCCCTGTGTCGTGTCCTGCTCTCGCCCTGCCTGTCAAATATAACAGGGCTCCACTATATAAGCAAGCGCCCAACGGCAGATAGCCCCCGACGCCGATCCGGGGGCTATCTGCCGTGTCAGGAGTCGCGCAACGCCTCGTCGTGCAACTCGTCCAAGTCGATCCCCGCGGCTCGGAGGCCTGCCGGGGTCACGCAGAGCCACCCGTGGTTACCCGGCCGGGCCCAACCGTTGCGTTCTAGCGCGTCCCCGGAATGCCACAGTCGGGAGGGGAGAACGATCTCGCCTCGCGATCCGTAGGGGCTCGGCCTTGCCGGGCGGTTGTGCGCTGCCAGAATCAGGTTCCGCTGCGGGTTGCTCATGCGTGTCATGCCCAAACTATAACGGGGCTCCACTATATGCGCAAGCGCCCGGCCGCAGCTCGCAGCGCGTACCCTCGGGCACATGAGACCTCGTCCCGTGCTTATCCTCGCCGCGCTCATGGCTGCGCTGTCGGCGGTTGCCGGCGCCGGCGCCCTGCTTGACTTCCTGCCCCGGCCGGTCATCGGCGCGATTCTGCTCGTCAACCTCGCTGTCGGCGCCGCGGGCGGCGTGATCGTGCAGGGTTCCGTCACGCCCCTGAGCGCGCCGCGCGACGCCGAGGGCAACCGCCTCTTGCCAATCGATGCGGTCGAGCTGCAGAAGACAGCCGCCCGAGTGGGCGCGTCCGTGGCGCTGCAGAACGCGCAGGGCAATACCGCCCCCGGTACGCTGCGACCATGACAATCGACCCGAGCAGCCCCGAACTCAACCAGGATGGGACCCCGGTCGTTCGCCCGCAGCAGGGCGACGCTCCCTACGCGCCGGCCGGTTCCCCGTACACCCCCGACGGCGAGCGCCAGCAGCCCGGGGGCGAGGATTACCGCGAGCCGGTCGGTGGCGAGTCCGCTGTTCCGGCCGCCGACGAGGACGAGGGCGGCGAGCCCGTTCTCTGACCGCGCACGCGAAAACGCCCCGACGCGGGATCTCCGGTCGGGGCGTTTTCGCTCCAGTGAGGTCTAGAACGGTGGCATGCCGTTACCGGCGGCCGCCGGCGCCGAACTGACCGGCGCCGAGCTCGCCCGGATGCTCGCCTTCTGCTCGGGGCTCATGTTCGCCCACATGTCCTGCGACCACCCAGGCGGCGCCGGATCGGCGGCCGCCTGCTGCGAGGGGGTGGGCGCGGCCGGCGCGCTCGTGGCGCCGTAGAACCCACCGGGGAGCGGTCCAGCCGCGGCCGGCGCCGGGCCCACGTTCGGCGCCGCGCTCGCGGGTGCCTGCTGCTGCGCGAGCCACTCGAGGTATCGCGGATCCTGTCCGGGCGCGGCCGCCGGCGCCGCGGGGGTGGGCGCTGTGTGCACGGCGGGGTACTGCTGCATGGCGCCCTGCGGCACGTACTGCGTGTACTGGGGCTGCGTCGGTGCCGTGGCCGTGTACTGCGCCTGCATGGCCGCGTACTGCTGCGCCGCGATCATGCGGTTGTAGTCCTGCTGTACTGAGTCCTGCAGCTGCCCGACCGGCGCCGAGAACTCGGCGAGGTTCGGGATCGGCTGCCCGGTCGCGGGATCGTGCGGCATGGTGGCCGCGTGCGTGTAGGCGAGCGGCCCGCCGGGAGGGGTGGGCGCGCCGGTCTGCTGCGGCTCGGGGTTGCGAAACTGTCCCGTGAAGAACGCCTGCAGCAGCTGCGCGGCGTACCCGCGCCGGGGGTCGCTCTCCTCGAGCGTAACGAGGTTCCACGGCGGGTTGTGCTCGGCCTTGCTCGCCTTGCCCTGCATGATCACGCCGACGACGAGCCCGCCCTGCGGGTTCTGCGGCGAGGGGAGGCTCGGCGAGAGCTGCGAGACCATGTTGGTCTGCGAGATGTAGAGCCCCTCGGCGAGGTACGGGGTCGGCACGACGAGCGTGTGCGGCACGTACTTTTCGGGCTTGCCGCCGAACTCGAGCGGACCGCCGTCGATGACGAACACGTTCGCCGTGATGCGGTCCTGCACGGTGCCTGCCTGCACGCCCGGAACGCCCCGGGCGATGGAGAGGGGCTGCACGATGACGCAGCGGTTGCGGAGATCGGCGATGCGCGGGCGGGTGCCGCCGATTTGACCGGGGTCCGCGAGCTGCGGGATCCCGGGCCCACCCTGAGCGGGTGCGGTCATGTTGAGCTCGATTCTGTGCGGTACGGGAGGGTTGGGTTTGGTGCGCACTCACCCGGGGAATCGAACCCCGGTCTAGGGCGCCGCTCCAACTGCCCGCCGGCAGGAGGCTACGGTTCCCGACATCCACTGTCACGTGAGCTGTTGCCCGACCTTTGGGTGCGAATCCTTCGGTCGTATTCCGTCCCCAGGGCAGGATTCGAACCTGCATCTCCCCGTGGTGGGTGGGAGCTCTGCCAATTGAGCTACCGAGGGGTGTCACCCGGGCGGCCGGAGATCGCATCTACAGCCGCCCGGGGAGTCTATGAGGCGCGATGCTTGCCGGCTCGGTCGGATGCCGGGCGCAGGTCGTTCACGGCTGCGCGGTGCGGGCCGAGCGCCGCGGCGTGCCGGGCCCCGTCCGGGTTGTCCGTGTCGAGGGTGTTGCCGTTGCTCGGCCGCTTGTCGAAAATGATGCTCTTGGCGTCGCGCACCGTGCCGGTCACGGGCTTGTCGCTGAAGATCCCCACGTTCGTTTCCCCTGTCCGCTAGGGTGAACCTGCGCTGTCAACTTTAGTGGCGCGTCACTATCGGCGCAACCCCCGAGAACAAGATCTTTCCCGAGTACGGTGGCGTACCGGCGAAGGTTGATAATCCCGGGCGCGATCTCACCTACCTCGGCCTGCCACACCCACGTAGAGCTCGTCCCCATCGCTGCGGCGAGCTGCCGTTGCGTGATGCCCTGCCGTTCCCGCTCAGCGCGCAGGGCGCATATGAGCGGATCGACCACGACGCGTTTCTTCCGCCGATTGAGCGCGTTCACGGTGCCGCCCGTTCGAATGCAACCTTGAGGCGCTCGACCTCGGCGCGGGCTTCGTCCCGTTCGCGCGTCACCTCGCCGATCCGGAAGTCCAGCTCCGCATCGGTCGGCAGCGGCCGACCAGCCTCGTCGGTGTAGCGTGCCAGTTCGGTCTTGAGTCGCTCGACCTCGACCACGAGATCCGCAGACCCGTCCGGAGGGAAGCCGAGTGCTACGGCGATATCGTCGAGCAGTTTGCCATAGCCGTCGCGTGCCGCACGGGGCTTGACGTGCTGTTCGCAGTTGTAGACGCCGCAACCCTCGCAGTACACGGCGCTGATCGGCTCCGGCGCGCGGTCGCCGTCCGAGGCCGCGCCGTGGAAGGCATCCGGGCACAGCCCGGTTACCTCCCCGCCACCACTGACCGCCGGGTGCATGCTCGGCTGCGGACTGTCGCATGTCGGGCAGCCGCGGACCTCGGCCAGTTCGGCGCGGGCCGCGTCGCGCTCGCCCGGCGCTCGGTTTGGCGTTGCCATCACGCGGCCGGCGCGAGCGTGGCGAACACGGGGCACGCGTGCTTGACCGAGCAACCGCCACAGAACGAGCTCGGCTGCGGATCGAAGATGCCCGCGCGCTTGCGCCGGTCGGCGGCCGCAACCTCGTACGAGAACCGTCGCCAGTCCGCGCGGTCGAGCAGGTCGACCGGCTCGGTGTACGTGCCTTTACGCGCGTCGTAGAACCGCCCCCAGACCCTGAACGGCCGGCCGCCCTCGACCGTGCCGGACCGGGCCAGCCACAACGCGTACTCCTCGAGCTGCCCGGTCTCGACCGGAAGCGCGCGGCCCGATTTCAGATCATCAATCAGCAGGTCGCCCGGGCGCATCGGCCCATGCTCGCCGGTGATCTCCCACACCTGATCGAGCACGACCTTGAATGGGATCCCGTTCACGTCCAGCTCGCTCTCGTGCTCGATCATCGGCGCCTCGCCCGCCATGCGCATGTGCCGCGTCGCGCCGCGCTCGAGCTCGCCCATGCGCATCGTGACGTACTTCTGCAGCATGGTCTCGCCCTCGACGAGCCACCACGTGTACCCCTCGGCGCCCTTGCGCGCGCCGCGCCACTGATCGGTAGGCACGCGTGGGTTGGCAACCGCCTCATCGGTGATCGTCTGGCCGAACATCCGGCGCCACACCTCGCCGATCCCGCCGGCCGCCTCGAGTTGCACGCTGATCGGGGGCACGTTCGGACTCGCGTCGTTCACGAGCACGAGCCGCTCGAACCACTCCGCAGCCGCGTGGAATGCCTTGCCGCCGACGAGCGCCCACTGTGGTACCTGCACGACGCCGAGGGTTTCCGAGCGCTGCAGCAGGTACTTGGTGCCGCACTCGCGCAGCGTGTCGAGCTGCGAGTGCGACAGGTGCTCGGGCAGCCCGGTCGCCTCGAGCGGCGCGTCCATGGCGTTGGTCAAGTCGTTCCACGTGATCCGCGGTCCGGGGATCGCCGCGGGGTCGCTCAGCGTCGGGATCGGCCGGCCGTGCCAGTCGTCCCCGCATACGCTTGGCTCGTCGGCGGTCGCGCCGCAGTCCGGGCACCGGTCACCAGCGCGCTGCGGCGCCGGGATGGGCGCGGGGTCGCTGAGCGTGTACCCGGCAATGTTTGCGATCATGGCGTTGGCGTCCTCTCGAGCGGCGAGCACTGCCCCGGTGAACGCGCCGCCCGTGAAATCCGGCCCAACGCTCGGATCGAACACGACGGACTCGGCCGCGCGATCGGTCACGAGCCGCTCGAGCCCCTCGGGGCTGCCGGCCGGGGGCGGGCTCGTCATGCGGTGCGCGGGGTGGCTGGCGTACCGGCCGCAGTTTTCCTGCCCGTTCCCGCGGTCGACGATTGCAATGCACGTGCCATCACCGAGCGCCATCGATGGCTCGAACCGGTGCACGGCCTCGTCGAGACCTGCGCTGAGGTGCGGCGCCTGCTGCAGCGGCGCAACCTCGTCCGTCGTCGGCGCCGGCACGGCGGTGCGCTCGGCCTGCTCGACACCGCGCGCCAGCAACGCGAGCTTGCTCGCCGCGTTGCGGCACTCGGCCTGCAGCGTCTTCCCCCCGCGCAGCTGCGCGGTCGTGTACAGCTCGGCTACGCGCCGGTAGTCCTCGACGAGGAACATGAGCCCCACGTGCAGTCCCTGCCCGCACAACTCGACGAACCGCCCGGCTCGTTCCTCGTCGTGTTTCCTGATTAACGCGACAGTATCTTTGTCCGCCATGCCCTGCTCTTCTCTGAGTGATCTAGCGAGGGTACCTAGTGTCACGCCACTATACTACGCGAGCAGTGCCTCGAGCTCCATAGCCTCTCGCGGCGAGAATTCGCCGGTCGCGCCAACCCGCATCGCGCGGTACGCGTGCAGGCGCTGCGATCCCGCGACGAACTGCTCGAGGCTCTCGCCGGTCGTCAGCGCGTAGTACGGCCACGGCGCCACCATCGGTGGATGCCAGACCGAGCCGTCCGGAAGTCGCGGCGCGTTATCGATCCGCTTCAAGGCCTCGTAATACTGCTGCAGGCGCCCACTCCACCAATCCTCGAGCGACTGCCCGGCCGCGGAAACCTCGTCGGCCGGTGACCAATCGACGGTCGCGCCCGCGTACGCCTCGCCGCTCGGCGCTTCCATGTACACGGGCACGATGCCCGACCGCGCTCGGGGAACGCGCGCCGCGCCGCCGGCGACCGGGCCGCGGGCGAGGGTGGGCGCGTGCGGTCCGAACGCGTACGGCGCCCGGGGGCGGGCGCGGCGCGGGTAGAGCTCGCTCGGGTCGGCAACGCGCCCCTCGAATGTCCATGATCGCCACGCGGTATCGCCGAGCAGGACGAGCACGCCGATCGTCACCATGCTGAGCCACAGGTCCGGGCTGTGCAGTAGCTGTGTCATGCCGCCATACTTCCCTGCTCGCGCTTCCTGGTCACGCGTGGCGGCAGGTACTCGGGCGCCTTGCCGGCGCCGCTGCAGTGCTCGTCGCCCTGCTCGGTGCCGGGGAAGACCTGTGGTTTGCCGGTCACGGGATTGACCTGCACCCGGCGCACTTCGTGATCCGGCACGGTGCCATCGTCCTGCAGCCATGCTCGATAGCCGCAGTCCGCGCACGAGCCGCGCGACGCGCCGGCCGTGACTCGCGTTCGTTTTCCCATCTCGTCCGCTCTTTTCGTCACATATCCGTTATCTGCAAAATCTGCGCTCCGGGGAAGCGCTCGAACAGCGTCGCGAGCGCGCGTCCCATGTCCGGCAGCACAACCGGCACGACCGCCTCGAGCTCAACCCAGTGCTCGCCGCGTTGCCCGCTCGCGTCCTGCCATGCCACGCGCAGCATGCTCTCGGCGCGCTCGAGCGGCCAGACGCTGGCCTCGCGCCCATCGCGGCCGAGGATGGTTGCCCGGTCCTCGACGAGCCGCCATGGCATGGGGACGATCACGGAATTACGCGCCCACGGACGCGCACGCGTCGCGCACCTCGGAGATCAGCCCCTGGCCGGCCGCGTACCGTGACGCGGCGACCTGCACACCGCCGTGTACCGCGGCGCCCTGCTGCACGAGTACCGCGACGCGCAGCGTGCTCGCGCCGGCGCGCGCCTCGTCGCACAGCGTGCGCTCGCTCACGACCGGTCCGGCCGGCGCCGCCTGCGGCGTGATGGACCAGGCGAGCACGACCAACGCCGCGGCGACCGTGGCCGCCATCGTCCACAGCATGCGCTGCATGCGTTCGCGCGCCGCAACCAGCACGATCGTTTCCTGAACCTCGCTCATGGTCTAGACTATATTGGCGTACCACTACCATCGCAAGGGAGACATTGATCCATGGCCACGACCGCACGCTATAAGGCACAGATGATCGTGCTCGAGCGTCCCGATCTTGTGGGGGAGATCAACGCCTACTCGATCAAATCGAACATCCCCAAGAGCGAGCTGCTGCGTGACGCCCTGGTGAACAAGGGATGGAAGAAGTTGCGCGACGAGCTGCGGGCCGAGTATGGCGAGCTGTCCACGGAAGAGCGCCGCTACGGCACGCTGACCGCGCTGCCGCCGGCCGAGCGCGAGGCGTACGCCACCGAGCACCACCTCGATTGGGATAGCCCCCTCTGTCAGGTCTCGCGTGACGGACGTGGCCGTCCGCCACTTCGCACGCCCGGCGCGGCAGAATGAGAAACCCCCGGGGGCTAGCCGGGGGTCGGGTGCTCATGCGCGAGAGGTGGGGCTCCAATGGTGGATCCTAATACAACGTGGGCGACGATCAGCACATACCTCGCCCGCGGGTGGCGCCCCGTACCACTGCACCACGTCAACCCGGATGGCTCGTGCACCTGCCGCAACGGCGCGGAGTGCCACTCACAGGGTAAGCACCCGATCTATGAGAACTGGCAAAAGCTCCTGCTGAGCGAAAGCACGCTCGCCCGCGTGCTCGAGACTCGGCCGCGGATGAACGTCGGCATTGCGACCGGGCGCCCGTCCGGATTCTGGGCCCTCGACGTCGACGATACCGGCGCCATGCAGCGTCTGATCGACGAATACGGCGCGCTTCCCCCCGCGTTCCAGATCACCGGCTCGGGCGGGTTCCACGTCCTGTTTCAAATGCCCGCAGACTTCGAGCCGACCAACTCGGCCGGCCGGCTGCCGCCCGGCATTGACGTGCGTGGCACCGGCGGGCAGATCGTCGCCCCGCCGAGCATTTCGGCCAAGGGCCCATACGTGCCCGGGCAGGGCTACGCGGCTCTGCCGTGGCAAGCACCGCCGTGGCTGCTCGAGCTCGTTCGACCGTTGCCGTACACCGAGCGCGCGCCGGCGCCGCCGATCACAGCGAACAACGCGCCTGAGTTTCTCCGCGCGACCGCGTACGCCGCTCGTATCGTGCAACTCGAGTGTGCCGAGCTCGCGGGGGAGGGCTCGAACCGCAACACGCGCGCCTTCAAGGCCGCGTGCCGGATGCACGAGTTGATCAATGCCGGGTGGACGAGTTACGACCACGCGGAAGGGCAGTACTTCGCTGCGTGCTCGAAGGCGAGTGGCAACAAGCTCGAGCCGTTCCCCGAGCGCGAGGCGCGTGAGGTGTGGGCGCATGCGGCGATGCGCATCGGGGACAAACGGGCCGAACTGCCCCCGAGCACGCTGGGGGGTGAGCGCTTGGATTTTCCTTCAGCGCCGATGGCGCTCTCAACCTCACCGACCGGCATGGTCGCCCCTGGCCCTTCGAGCCATGGGTCACCGTCTCTCGAGCAGATGCTGAGCATCGGCGGCTCGCTGTCGCTCAGTACCTCGAGCACCTCCGGCGCAAGACACCCTGAGGTACCGCCGCAGCTCAACCTGCCGCCGGAATTCTGGGAGGCGCGGCCGGCGCTCAAGCACATCCGGGATGCCGCGCACGCCCGGATCGTGTCTGCCGACGTCGCCCTATACACGGTGCTCGCCCGGCTCGCTGCCATGTGGCCACATAAAGTCAGGTTGGACACGGGCGTCAAGAGTCCTGCCTCAGCAAATTTGTTCGTCGCAGTCTGCGGCCCGTCCGGGATCGGCAAGACCAGCGGGATTTCCGTTGCGCAAAAGCTCCTCGAGCCGCCCCCTTGGCTCGCCGGTGAACACGCGCACAAGTTCGCGGACGACATTCCCCTTGGCACGGGCGAGGGGATCGCTGAGGCCTACATGGGCAGCGCCAAGCGGCCGGCACTCGACGATAAGGGCGAGCCACTCACCTTGCGCGACGGGCAGACACCCAAGCTCGAGTCGGTGCGCACGCAGGTGCGGCACAACCTGCTCGTGCACGCGGACGAGGGCGAGGCCATGGCCCGGCTCATCGAGCGTTCGGGCTCCACGATCGGCGAGACGCTGCGGCGCGCGTGGGTGGGCGAGACGATCGGGCAGAGCAACGGCCGGGCAGAGACCACCCGGATCATCCACGGTGGCCGCTACTCGCTCGGCATGGTCGTGGGCTTTCAGGAGGAGACCGCGCAACCCCTGCTCGCCGATGAGGCGGCCGGCACCCCGCAGCGTTTCCTGTGGGCATGGGTGGTCGACCCGAGCATGACCGACGACGAGACCGCCTCGCCCGGACCGCTCACGGGTGTGTGGCCGCCCCCGGTCGAGCCGCCGCGGGTGGAGGGGACCCCGTGGCTCGTCGATCCCGCCGGCGCCAACTCAGTTGACCTGCGGCCGGTCACGTTCGCTCCCGAGATTCGTGCCGAGCTGCGTGCCGAGCTGCTCGCGCGGCAGCGTGGCGAGCTCACGCTACAGCGGCAGGACGCGCACCGGCCGCTCATGCTCGTCAAGCTCGCAGCCCTGCTCGCGCAGCTGGATGGCGGCCGCCGGCAGGTGGATCTCGGCGATTGGGCCCTCGCCCGGCTCGTGTGGGATACGAGCTGTCGGGTGCGTGATCATCTCATCGCCTACGGGCTGGCGCTGTCGGGAAAAGCCGCGGCGGACCGGCGAGCGGCTTTCGTCGGTGACCAAGCCGCAGCTGAGGCCGCGCGCTTCGTCCTGCTCGACGAGCGCGAGCGAGCGCGCGTGATGGATCTCGCCTACTGGTGTGCGCGGAAGGTGGGCGAGGCGCCTACCGGCATGCAGCGTGAGACTGATCTGCGGCGCCGGGTTGGCTCGAGGCGCGAGCTGCTCGGTGACGCGCTCGCGGTCGCAACCGAGCTCGGTTTGCTGACGTTCGACGGCGAGCAGTATTCACGGGGATCGACGCGCCTCCCCCACTAGCTGTGCGAACTCAGGAGAGGGTTGCGAACTGCGAACTGTTCGCAACCCTCTCGCTCTGTCTCTCGGCCTCGCGCGTTATGCGAGTCCTCTCTCAACATCATGATCATTTAATATATACAGGTCACATGGGGTGCACGTAGAGTGATGTAATCGTCACACTACTTTTTGTGACCGATTTGGAGTTCGCAAACGGGGGTCGGGCGGTTCGCAGTTCGCACAGTTCGCACGATAGTTATCGATGTCTCGCCACGGACGGGTGAGGCCGCGGGTGACTTGACGCGAATAGTGGGACTCCACTAGGGTGAGGGCATGACTGCGTGGCGAGTGATCATCACGGATAGCGAGAGCATGACGGGCGTCGCACCGGTCTGCGAGGATCCATCGCACGACCCCGCCCGGCACGATGACGATCCGGACGGCACGCACGTCTTCAACTGCTGCCCCGGGCCGCACATCGAAACGTACGACGAGCTCAGCGCGTCGATTGTCGCCGCGACGCTGACCGCGAATGATGCGAGGTTGTGCTCATGAGGCCGAAGCGCTGCCCGAAGTGCTGCACCTCGCACGGCGAGTCGCTTGCTGCCGGCGCAGTATTTGCCGCACTGCTCGGCGTTGTCGTGACGATTGGGTTACGCCTCGCAGGCGCGGATACGTCCATCGAGGGCGCTAACCTCGCCCTGCTCATCGCGATCAGCGTGTTGATCGCGATCGTGAGCACGATCGGCGGGCAGGCCTACGCGATGCAGCGCGCCCGAGCCCGGGGTTGGCTCGAGTGACTGTGTCGGCAATCCGGCCGCGCCCTTACCAGCAGGAGGGGATCGACGCGACCGAGCAGGCATGGGACCGCGGCGTCCGCCGGCCGGCCGTGGTCTGGGCGACCGGGCTCGGGAAGACGGTCCTGTTCGCGTTCCTCGTGCAGCGGTTTCTCGAGCGCTACCCGGACCGCCGGATTGTCATCCTCGCGCACCGCACCGAGCTTATCGATCAGGCGCAAGCCAAGCTGCTCGCGGTCGCCCCGTACCTCGCGTCGGTGATCGGCCTGGTGAAGGCCACGCGTAACCAGACCTTGAAGCGCATCGTGCTCTCGTCCCCGCAGACCTTGAAGACGCTCAACCGGCGCCGGCAGCTGCTCAACGTGGGTTTGGTGATCGTGGATGAGTGCCACCACTACGCCGCGCCGAGCTTCCGCGAGGTGCTCGAGCACTTCCTTGACCAAGATCCCGCCTGCGTCGCGCTCGGCGTGACTGCCACCATGAGCCGCAGCGACCGGCGCTCGCTCGGCGCGATCTGGCAAGAGATCGTGCATGAGCGCGGTATCGACTTCGGTATCGCGAACGGCTTCCTGGTCCGGCCGCGCGGCATCCGGGTGCGCATTGATGCGCTCGACATGCGCGCGGTGCGCAAGAAGGGCGGCGACTACGAACCCGACGCGTACGGGGACGCGCTCATCGCCGCCATGGCGCCTAAGAAGATCGCCGAAGCGCTGCGCGAGCACGCCCCGAACGGGCGGATTCTCCTGTTCGCCCCGAACATCGAGAGCGCGGACGCTATGGCCGAAGCGACCGCAAGCGCCGGCTTCCGCTCCGAGTCGATCAACTACAAGACCCCGGCCGCCCGGCGCCGCGCAGTGCTCGAGACATTCGAGGACGAGGGCAGTGATCTGCAGGTCGTCGCCAATCCGACCATGCTCACCGAGGGGCTCGATAACTCGTTGATCGATGTGGTTGTGCCGCGACACACGACGCACAACGGCCTGTACGTGCAGATGATCGGCCGGGCCTTGCGGCCGCGGTTCGGCAAGGCGAGCGCGCTCGTCCTCGACCCCTACGGCGCGACTGAGACCAACACGTTGCAGGCGCAGATTGACCTGTTCGGGCCGGACGAGGATGACGAGACGCTCGAGCGCGACCCCTGCATGTGCCGCAACGGCATCCTGCTCACGACCGATACGCCGCTGTGCGGTTGCCGGCGCAACGGCTGCGCCGAGGACTGCGCGTGCGGGGGCGGGCGCCGCCCGGGGAGCAAGTTCCGGGTGTCGTGTGGCTGCGTCTGGCCAGAGGCCGAGGTGCTCGCGGCCGATGATCCCGTGTACGCGGACGGGCGGCTCATCACCGAGCCAGTCGAC
Source organism: Actinomycetota bacterium (assembly GCA_046723735.1). Taxonomy (GTDB): domain Bacteria; phylum Actinomycetota; class Actinomycetes; order Mycobacteriales; family SCTD01; genus RYN-111. The sequence goes on from JBKOVB010000031.1 coordinate 23,141, forward strand.
CTTTTTCACGGCTCCAAAGTGCAGTGGCTCTCGACCGCAGGCGGCACGCACTTCCTGCCGGCCGGTGAGCGGTACATCGCGATCGTGCCGGGCGAGATCGTGCACACATGGGACGTGGTGGCCATGCACCGGTATCGCGCCGGCGACCCGAACGAAACACGCTGGATACAGCGGGGCGTCACCGATCTCGGGTTCGCGCAGGCGTGGGCTGAGGCTGACGTGCGCCCGGGGGAGGGCGCAACCGCGCTGCGCGGCCGGTCGTGGCGTGCCGAGGAGCCGACCGAGGTGCAGTGGAAACGTGCCGAGTCCCTCGGCATCAAGCGCACCATGGTCGGGCAGGTGCACAAGGGGGAGCTCACCAACATGATCACGCAGGCTGAGGCCACGGTCCGGATCGACTTCCGGGTTGCCTACCTCAAGGCGGCGCAGCGCCATGGCTGAGCCGGGGACGAGTTGGAGCGCGTTTGGCAAGTGCGATCGCTGCGGGCAGCCTACGGGCAAGCCGTGCAGGAGCATGCGCGGCGTGCCGCGCGGTTGGTATCCCAACCGCACCGCGCCGTTGAAACTGCCGCATAGGGGCAGGCCGATCCGTCGTGGCTGATCACGTGTGGGAGGAGCGTTACGAGCATCACTTGCTCGTCCGGCTCGTCTGCGGTCGCTGCGGCGTAGAGATCGTTCCGGTAGTGGTTATCTGCCCGACTGCCGAGGAAGACGAGGTGCGCGCGCAGCTCGAGCCCGGTCGGATGGTGTGGGGCATGAGCCACCTGCCGGCCGGACACCGCGAGCTCATGTGGGGGCAGGAGCTCGCGAGCATCACGGGCCAACCGCCATGTACACCACGAGCGATTGAGAGCGGATCATGATCAGTGTGTGGGTGCCGGGCGCGTCCAAGACCAAGGGCAGCATGAAGCAGCAGCAGCACCCGCGCACCTGTCGGTGCAAGGTATGTGCAACGGGACGCCGCGGGGGGAGGCTCGTGCAGTCCGTGGAGGGCTCCGAGCAGTGGGCAGCGCTGATCACGCGTGCCGTGTGGGACGCGTACTCGATCGTGAAACGCCCCCCGGGCGTCGCGTGGCACTGTCCGACCGGCATGGTTTCGGCTCGGCTCACGTTTTGGCTGCCGGTCGAGGATGTGATCGCGGCCGGCGCAGGCGATAACGACAAGCTCGAGCGCAACGTGCTCGACGCGTTGACCAAGGCTGGCGCGTACGGCGACGACGTGCAGGTAGTGCACCTCGAGTCGCGCAAGTACCCCGCGCGAGCGCACCCCGGCCCGGGCGTGCTGATCGAGCTGTGGCCCACTTCGCCTGAGCAGCACCGCGATGATTGGGCCCTGCGGCTACTCGCGCAGGCGCTGCAGCGGCAGGGCTTGCAGTAATAGTGACGTTCCACTAGGATTGAGACATGCGGACTACTGATACGCCAAAGAGTCGCGGCGCCGGGTGCCTGCCGACCATCGTCGCGGCATTGCTCGCTCTCGTGCTGCCGTTCCTTGCGGCCGGCAGCTGCGACTTCAGCAAAAAGGAGAGCGACGGGGGTGCCGGCAACGCCGCCGATCCGCCCAAGCAGCCCAACCCCGGCACCGTGCCGACCCCCGTCGCCGGTCCGAAAGACTGGCCGGTGGGGGGTCACGAGTTTTGGGGTTTGGCGGTCACGGTGTGGGTTGAGGAGCAGTGCCTGCCGTTTTATGTGACGGTGGACGCGACCGACACCACGACCGGGGAGCACATCAACGTCATCTCCTCGGACACCGAGCTTGGCCTCAGGGTGGGGTTTTCGTACTGGTCGGTGCCCCTCGCGTATCCGGCGCACCACGCCGTGACGGTCACGGTGCACGTGAAGGCGAGCAGGCCGAGCGAGCACGGATACATCGCGATCCGCGAGGGTGATCGGCCCTACGCCCGGTCGGTCGACTTCAACGGCACCGCGGCGACCGCCATCGAATACCAGAATCAGCGACGTTGAAGTACCACTACCTGCCGTTGAGCGCGGTTGCCTACGAACGGGCAACCGCGCCCTATCGGCCGGCCGCGCCGCCGACGCACATCGTGCTCGAGACCCTCGAGCTGCCGTCGCGTGAGGCGCCGGCGCTCGCCCGGAAGGTCGAGGCGGCCGGGGGGTGGGCGCGGTGCATCAAGGTGCTCGCCGAGGAAACGGCCACCTGCACGCTCGTCGAGAGCGTCAGCGTGCGGGTACGCCTGCTCGGGCTCGGCGGCTACGCCATGTGGATCGACGGGCGCGCCGCCGGCGCGAGCGTGCTCCGGCCGTACCGCAAGCGCGTCACGCACGAGCAGCTCGAGGTAGCGCTCGGCCTGCTCACGATCGCGTACGGCACGTGCACGCGGTGGATCATCCCGTGGGTGCGCCCATGCGGACAAACAGACATTCGGATCAATAAAGACGGATCACTTAGAGCGCACAAAACACCGTGGGGGAGTCACTGCCGATGATTGTCAAGTTGGCGTTGCCTGTATGGATCGCTATCGATCTTTTTTCGAGCTGCGTTGCGGCGTACTGCGCTCTCGACGGGGCGGACGGTTCGGCCATGATCATCGTGCTGTTTCTGGTGTGGTCCACGGTCTCGCTGTGGCCTGTACTCTCTAGATCAGGCGTTCGGCGGCCCGTGGCCGCCGGCACGAGGTAGAGGGGCTGTCCGTGGCAGCGATCTCGCAGGAGACGCGCGAGGCGGTTGAGCGTGACCTGCGCGATCACTGGGGCGTTGATCAGTCGCTTGTGCAGATCGCGGCCGGAAACGGTGTCTCGATCACGTCGGTGCGGAACATCGCGCGTCGTGCCGGTATTACGTCTGGCGATGCACAGACGCGGACTAAAAGTGCCCGCGAGCAGCTAAAAGAGCAGAACGCGATGCGCCGTGAGCGTCTCTCGGCCGAGCTCCTTGACGTAGCTGAAGGGCTCATTTCGGACTTGCGGGCTCGGCGCGGCACGGTCGTGTCGGGGCTGTCGTTCGGCGAGCCGGTCGCTCGCCGGTACGACCTGCTCGCCCCCCGCGACGCGCAGGCGCTCGCGACCGCGGCCGGTATCGCCCTCGACAAGCACCGCATGCTCGACACCTACGATCAGGACCGCGACACGACCGAGGTCGGCAAGTTCCTCCGGGCGCTGGCTGGCGAGTCGTGAAGTCGCTCTCGGTGCTCGTCGACGCGCTCAACCGCGCCGCGCTGCAGAGCGGCATCGTGTACGGCCGGCGCTGCGGCGAGAGAAAGCGCCGGACCGTCGGCGCCGCCGAGCTCGAGGCCGCGGCCGATGTCGACGAGCGAATCAAGGCGATCCGCGCCCGGGCGGCCGAGCTCGGTGACGCGCGCCTGCTCGAGTTGATCGGCGCGCCGTGATGCGCGCCGGTCGATGGTTCGTGACGGTCGTCACGCCTGCTACCCCGCGGTGGTTCGTGATCAACCGAATCGGGCAGCCCCGGAAGCTGGTCGGGTTCGTGGTTCGCTGCGGCCGCCGGCGCATGCTCTCGATCGGGCGGCTCGTCGGTGCGCACCATGACCGCCGACGCTGACACGCTCGATCCGTTCCGGTTCAGCAAATTCAAGCCCCTCGAGCGCGGCAAGCAACGCGACACCTTCACGCTGAGCGGACCGGACGGGACGACCGGGCACATTCTCGAGGGCGCGGTGCGTTCATCGAAAACGGTCGTGTCGATCATCCGATGGCTGCTGTTCGTGATGGAAGGTCCCCCGGGCGGCCTCGCCATGATCGGCAAAACCGAGCGTTCACTCAAACGCAACGTGCTCGACACGATCGTCACACTGCTCGGCCCCAAGCGCGCCAAGATCGTGCAGGGTTCGGGCGTCATGCGTATCTGTGGTCGCGAGGTGTACCTCGCTGGCGCCAACGACGAGGCAGCCGTCGCCAAGATCCAAGGCATGACGCTCGTCGGGTTCTACGGCGACGAGGCGCCCACGTGGCCAGAGTCCGTGTTCAACATGGCCCGCACCCGGTGCTCGGACCCCGGCGCACAGTGGTTCGTCACGGGCAACCCCGCGGCGAGCACGCACCACATGAAAGTGGATTGGATCGACCGGGCCGCGATTCACCTCACACGTGACGGGCGGATCATCCGCCGGCCGCGGCACGACCCGGCGACGCAAGACGTGACCGTGTATTCGTTCACGATCTATGACAATCCACACCTCACCAGGCAATTCATCGAGCTCCTCGAGCGCAGCTACACGGGCGTGTTCCGGCGGCGCTACATCCTCGGTGAGTGGTGCCTCGCCGAGGGGGCGATTTACGACGCGTGGGACGAGGCGCGGCACGTGCTGCCGTTCAGCCGGATACCACCCCTGCAGCGGTGGATTGGCGCCGGGGTGGACTACGGCACGGTCAACCCGTTCCACGCGGTCACGCTCGCGCTCGGCCCGCTCCCGAGCCATGTCGAGGCGCGCCCGGGGGAAGGCTCGAGCGCGCTGTACATCACAGCTGAGCATCGGTACGAGGCGGGCAAGCGCAACCGGGCGACCGGGCTCATTGCCGGCACCCGGCGCCGCACCGACTTCGAGCACGCGCAGGCGCTGCAGCAATGGCTCCGCCGCGTGCCCACCCCCGGCGCGCCCGACGTGCACGGGTTCGAGCCCGACCCCCTCGCGGTCGATCCGAGCGCGGCGAGTTTCCGCGTGCAGCTACAGAGCCTCGGTATGGAGAGCGTCGCCGCCGACAACGCCGTGCTCCCCGGCATTCGCGATATGGCCAGCCTGATTGCGCATGATCGACTGTTCGTGTGCTCGGACGCGTCCGAGTTCATTCGCGAGGTGCCCGGGTACGTGTGGGATTCGGCGGCCGCGGCTAAGGGCGAAGATAAGCCCCTGAAGGTGGGCGACCATGGCCTTGACGGTGGCCGGTACATCGCCCGCACCGCCCGCGATGCATGGTGGGATGACGTGTTCCCCGACCAGCTGCCCGGCATGCTTCTCGACCGACTCGGCGCGGCGAGCCTCGGCGCTTGACCGAATAGTGACGTCCCACTAAAGTTGACGTCATGGAAGAATTCACGTACACGGATCATGACAAAGACGCAATCCGGATCTTGCCGCGCCCGGCGCTCTGCCAGCAGTGCGGACCGGGGAGCGTCATCCTCTGGGGCGCCGGCGCCGCCACCGGAGTGCACCTGCCGCTCATGCAGCAACAGAAACTCATGCAGTGGCTGCACGCCAACCTCGTCGAGTACGTGCAGGATACCGAGACCGCGCCACCGACGTTTGAGCCGGAGATGCTCGAGCGGCCGGGCGGGTACCTGTTCGACGTCGAGATCGGTGACGCCAAGATCAGCATCAGTGACAGCGTGAATCTGGATGCGTTCCAGATGAGCGCACTCATCCGTGCGGCGACGGACGGGCTTGACAAGCTCGTAAACGGCAACGGCGAGGAGGGCGACAGCGAACACGCGCTGTTCCTCGAGCAGCTCGCCGAAACGCTCGGGTACAAGCTGGACGAGCCGCAGCACGCAGGCGTCGATTTGCTCTCAGCCGTGCGAGCCCTCGCGTTCCGCATCGACAAGCAGGAGACGGCAATTCAGCAGCTGCACGATCAGCGCGGGCAGCTCGAGCGCGACCTCTCCAAGGCTCAGGCCGAGTACCGCGTTACCTCGGCAACGCTCGGCAAGATCCGGGTTCACCTTCAGCGCGCACCTAAGAGCGCGCACGTTGGATCGGACGACATGTCCGACCGGGTGCGCGCGCTCGTCGAGGCCGCGCAGCACCTCGCTGCGGTCCGCAACGAGCTCGCGCGCTACGCGCCGGTTGGACCGCCGAGCGGCGACGCGGCAGCGCTGCGGCACCTCCTGCAGACGCAGCGCGAGACGATCGCGCAGGCCGATCGCGAGCGCGGCGACGCGATCCGCGATGCTGGCGACCGCGAGCGTGAGGTGGCGGTGTTGCAGGCTCGGCTTGACGAGCAGCGTGAGCTCACGCAGACGCTGCGCGGGCAGGCCGCGGCCGCCGAGCGTGAAATTCAGGTATTGCGGACGCAGCTTGGGGCTGCCCGCGAATTCGGCCGTGAGCGCGACGTCCAGGCGAGCCGCGGGCTCGTCCTCGAGCGCGCGCTGCGTGGGCTGCGCGGCGAGTTCACGAACAGCGAAGGCATGCCGGTCGGGTTCAGGATCGAGGACGAGGGCTCGGCCGAGATCGTGCAGCGCATCGACGAGGCGCTTGGGGCGTAAGCTCGGCCCATGGCGGACAGCACAAGAGACGACTCGCCCAACCTCGCGCAGCAGGTCGCGCATGACCTGCTGCGCGTTGGCGTGCGCGAGTCACAGACGCGCGACGAGGCAGGGCCCGGACCGGTCCGGCTCGTCGTGGATGTGGCCGGCAGCGAGTACAAGATCGAGATCTCGAAGGTCGAGGCGTAATGGCCACGACATGGCGTGTAGCCCGGTCGATCCTGCACCTGTTCGATCAGCTGCAGCAGGCCGCGCCCGCGGCCCGGCCGCGCCCGGCTGGCGAGGTCGCAGCTGAGGAGTGGGGCACCATCGGGGACGTGGCACACGACCCATCGAGCGACCACAGCCCCAAGAACTTCCTCGGGTGGGGCGCACAGATCGTGACCGCCGGTGACATTCCTAACCGCCCGGGGCTCGGCCTCGACGCGCACGCGGTATTCGACGCGATCCGGCGCTCGCACGACCCCCGCGTGAAATACATGATCAGCAACGATCAGATTTGCTCGAGCTACGCGACTTCGAGTCGCCGTGCATGGGAGTGGGGACCGTACAACCCAAACGATCCCACCCGTGACCGGCACATGACACACGGGCACCTGTCCGTCATGGGCAACGCGGGCTCGGACGGCACGCAGGATTGGGAGACCGGGCTCGGCCACGCGCCCGCGGACACGGAAGATGAGGACGACATGGGCGCGAGCACTCCCCCGATCGTGATCGAGCGCGAGGGGATCACCTCGCTCACGCTGCCCCCGACGCAGGCGGGCATTGCCGACCCCCGGCCGGCATGGCTCAACTTCTGCAACGACACCGCCGGCGCGCTGTACGGCCTGCGCATCTGGTGGACCACGGGTAACGAGCAGTACCACGTGTTCCCCGGCACCTCGCAGGGCGACGGCGCGACCGGGGGACGGCTCGTCCTGCGGTCCGGCGAGCGCTGGGGTGTCGAGATCCCGGCCGGCGCTTCGGGACTGTCGATCATGCGCCTCGCGGTCAACGAGCACGGTAACGTGATCGATCCGACCGACGACCACCGTCCGTACGGCGGTCACCTCACCTGCGCGATCGAGCGCGGCCCGGTCGTCAAGTAGCGCATCCACGCACGACGAGCCCTCCCCCGTAAACTGCTGATCACCACATCAGCAGCAGGGGGAGGGCTCATCCATGCCGCTCGACTTCGGGCCCGAAACCGCGTGGCCGCCGGCCGCGGTCAAGGAGGCCGCCCCCTTCTACCGCGAGTGGCTCGCCTGGTATCGCGGCGACGTCCGTGAGCTGCGACGGTTCTACGCCGATCAGCGACTGAACAACCCGCCCGTGCGCCCATCGCAGATATCCGGCGGTCTCGTCGGCATGCTCGGCCGCACATTCTATGGGCGCCCGGTCAACCAGGCAGGGCAGGTTCGGCAGCACGTGCCGGCCGCCAAGGACGTTGCCGCGCTCTCGGCCGCGCTCGTATTCGCCGAGCCGCCGGCGCTCGCGCTGCCGGACGCTGAGACCGGGGATAAGTCGCAACTCGCGCTTGATGCGCTACTTGACGATGGGGGCGTGTACGCGACGCTGCACGAGAGCGCACAGCTCGGCGCGGCCGCAGGTGGCGTATACCTGCGCGCTTCAGCGAACGCGGCCGCCGCGGACGGGCCGATCGTCGAGGCGATCCTCCCGGACCAGGCGATCCCGGACTTCTACGGCCCATGGCTGCAGTCGGTCACCTTCTGGCGGATCTTGTCAGAGGAGGGCAAGACCCCGGTCATTCGGCACCTCGAACGGCACGAGATGACGACCGGGCCGCGGCCCGTGTGCGTCGTGGAGCACGCCCTGTTTGAGGGTGCACCCGACCGGCTCGGCAAGCGCATCCCGCTCGCCGAGCATCCTGAGACCGAGCGATTCGCGACCATGGTCGACGAGTCCGGCCGGATTGTCATCGGCACGACGCGCCTCGATGTGATCTACGTTCCCGACATGCTGCCGAACACGCTGTTCGGCCCGCGGCTCGGCACTGCGGCGATCTGGGGCGCAGAGCCACAACTTGACCAGCTTGACGAAACGTGGTCGTCATGGATGCGTGACATTCGACACGGCAAGGGGCGCCTCGTCGTGCCGCGGCAGTACCTCCGACGACTCGGCGAGGGCGAGGGCACGTATTTTGATCCTGAGCAGGAAGTATTCACTGCTGTCAATGCACAACTCGGCACGTCCGACTCGTCCACGCTGCAGATCTCACAGTCACAGTTCGCAATCCGGGTAACCGAACACCAGCAGACCAGCCAGGAGCTCTGGCGGATCATCCTGCGCAACGCAGGGCTCGAGGGCAACGAGGACAGTTCGGAGAACAGCCCCACGCAAACCGCGACCGGGGTGAACGACAAGGCGAGCCGGAAGCGGGCCACCCGCGCAACCAAGCAGCGGTATTGGACTCCGCAGCTGCGACGCCTCTCGTTCGTGCTGCAAGAGCTGCAGAAACTGTATTGGCCAAGCTCGTTCCCGGGCGTGCCGCGGCCGGCCGATGTCGAGTGGCCCGACGCGGCCGCCCCGGACATGGAAACCCTCGCCCGGACGCTGCAGCTGCTCGACGCGGCCGGCTCCGTATCCACCCGGACCAAGATCGAAATGCTGCACCCCGAGTGGTCCGGCGATCAGGTGGATCAGGAGCTCGAGGCAATCCAGGGCGACGCGCCGGCGCCGCCCGATCCCGCCGATCCGAACGCGACCCCCGAGCCGGTCGGCAATCCACAGCCTGTGGGCGAGCCTGTGGACAACCCCGAGCCGCAGCCCGTGACAGCCTGATTTCGTGCCTGTTGACCGCTTGACCGCTGAAGGCGTCGGAGATGAGCTCCGACGCCTGTACGGCGCGCTCGAGCGCGACCTTGCCGCCGGCACCGCGCGACGCCTCGCCCGCGGGATCGAACAGCCGGACTGGGCCGCGCAGAAGCTTGCCGCGGCTGGCGAGCTGCGCCGATGGGTGGAGGGGCTCGTGCGCCGCACCTCCGGCCGCGGTGCGCAGGACGCGCGAGACGCGGTAGAGGCAGCGTTCGCGCGTGGCGGCGCGGCGGCCGAGCGCGCGCTTGCCGGCCGGCAGTTCCGGCGGCCGCGCCAGCAGGCCGCGGTGCGTGAGGCGTTCCCCGGCACGGGCAACATCAACGCCCTCGCCTCGAGCCTCGCGGGGCGGCTCGAGGCGACCGGGCCGCGTGTCGTGCGCAGCGTGGTGGACGCGTACCGCGCCACGGTGAGCGCCGGCGCGGCCAGCGTGCTCGGCGGCGCGACCGCCCGGCGCGAGGCCGCTCAGGGCGTGTGGAACCGCTTGCTTGACCAGGGCTTCACGGGCTTCACGGACGTGCGCGGCCGGCGCTGGTCCCTCGCCGGGTACGTGGACATGGCCACGCGCACGACGACCGCGCAGGCGGCCGTACAGGGGCAGCTCGATCGGCAAGCCGATCTCGGTCTCGATCTGGTGATCGTGAGCAACGCCCCGCAGGAGTGCCCACGCTGCCGGCCGTGGGAGGGCAAGATCCTTACCCGCGACGAGTCAGGCCGCGGGGGTAGATCGCTGCAGGTGGAGCACGCGGTTGAAGATCGGAATATCACCGTGCACGCGGCCGGCAGCGTCAGCGAGGCGATCGCCGATGGCCTGCTGCACCCGAACTGTCGGCACTCGCTGAGCGCCTACCTGCCAGGGCTCACCGTCGCGCCCACGCACACGGCCGACCCTGAGGGCAACGCGGCACGCGTGCGCCTGCGCGAGCTCGAGCGGCGCGCCCGGGCGGCGCGGCTGCAGGAAGCGGGCGCGCTCACTCCCGAGGGCAAGGCTGCCGCGCAGGCGCGCCTACGCGCGACACAAGCCGAAATCAGGCAGCATGTCGAGGACACAAAGCACCTCGGCATCAAGCGCAAGCCCGAACGCGAGCGCCTCGAGCTTGGTAACGTGCGCAAGGGCTCGGCGCCTCAGGGGACGCAAAGGGCGCCGAGCCCTCCCCCAGCCCCCCGGCCGCAGCCGCAACCGGCGCCGCAACCCGAGCCGGCCGCCCCGCCAGCGCCAGCGCCGGCCGCGCCCACCATGCCGACGCACCTGTCGTTGCCGCCGGCCGGCACGCGCGAGCGCGCGCTTGCCGAGCAGCTGCTGCACGATCAGTTGGGCATCGTCCCCTCGGCCGTGCAGCGACTTGCGGGGGTGCGCACGGCGACTCGGCAGGAAGTCGAGGACATTGAGCGACAGGTTGGACGTAAGGGGGTCGCGGCCTTCTACGCGCCGGCTGGCCGCGAGATCGTCATTGGTGATCACGCGTTCGAGCCGGAGATGATCACGGTATGGCGTGACTCGGTGGACGCTAAGTGGTTCGTGCAGTGCGGCAAGGATCACCTCGGCGCCCGGGGGGCGGGCGCACACGAATTCGGACACCACATGGATTACCAGGTGCTGCGGAAGGCTCCGTCCGCGGTGCAGGAGGCATTCTGGGGGAGCGTCGCAGACGCGCTCGGCCTGCGTCGACTCGGGGCGTTCGAGTCGGTTGAGGATTGGGTGTACACCCACAGGGCAGTCATTACCGAGAAAATCTCGGAGTATGGCGCGACGGATGCCGATGAGTTCCTGGCCGAGATCTGGCACGAGTACAGCACCAACGCGCACCCGCGGCCGCACATCAAGATCATCGGTGACGCGCTACGGAAGATCTCGGAAGGCTGATCATGACGACGCGACTGCCAGTGCTCTGCAACGCATGCGCACATTTCAATGCCAACGATCCGGCGAACTGCCGCGCCTTCCCTCAGGGCATCCCGGTCGAGATCGGCTCGTTCGGTCACGATCACCACGAGGCGTTCCCGGGCGACCATGGCGTGCAGTTCGAGCTTGCAGATCGCCCGGGCGCGCTGCAGGCACTCAGCGATTGGGAGCGCGTGTTCGGCGCTCAGGCGCGGCGCGCCTGAGCGATCGCGGCCTCGAGCGCCGCAATCAGCTGCTCGGCCCCCTCGATGTCGAGCTGTCCGTAGAGCCCCTCGGCGCCATCCTCAACGCCAACCTCGATCGTGCTCCCGAGCACCTCAACCGTCATGTCTGCGTCACCTGCGGGAATCTCCATGCGCGTCATGCCCATGAGCCTACGCCTGATAGTGGCGCTCCACTATTGCCCCTGAGCAGGGCATACGCGGCGACGGGTTCGTCGACGGGCGGCGCGACGGGTTCACTGGCGGGGTCTGTACCGCGTAAGACACGCGACGTGAGCGCCGTGTAAGGCGCGGTCGCCTACTCGCCCCCTTACACCTCGCGGTCGATCGGCTGTCGAGGCGTTCAATCTGGCTGTTCGGCTGACGTTGAAATCTGACGAAAACGGACACGATTGAAAAGCTCGCCGAGGAATCGGACATATAGGCGCGCCTCGAGAACGAAACGGACACAACAGCGCGTCACTATATCGGTCAAGTCGCATGCCCGCGGGTGGCCCGATGTGCCGTATTCTGGCGATCACTTAGACGTCCGTGGCGTCTCGCTTACTCCCGTGGAGGCAGCACATGTTCACCCGTCGCCAGCGCGGCCCGTTCCGTCGTACGGCTCCCGTGGAGCCCGGTACCGGTACGCCCGACAACGGTGGCGCACCCGTAACCCCGCCCGCCCCGGCCCCGGCGCCGGCCGCTCCGCCCGCGTTCGATCCCAACTCGCTCACGCCTGAGGCGCGCGCGTGGATGGACGAGCAGGTGCGCAAGGCCGATGAGAAGGCACGGACGGGCACCCGCGACAACGCGGCCAAGCAGGCGACCGACGAGATCACCAGGAAGCTCGCTGAGGCACTCGGCGTCGCTCCCAAGGCCGCCTCGCCAGAAGCGCTGTCCGTGGAGATCGCGACACTCAAGGCACGCAATGCCGAGCTCGCACAGTCCAAGGCGATCTCGGATGCATGCCGCGCCGATGCCGTGAAGGCCGATGCCGATCTCGTCGAGGCCTTGCTCGCCCGCAAGGGCAAGTTGAAGGATCTCGATCCGGACGCGGCCGATTTCAGCGCCAAGATCAACGCGCTCGTGCTCGAGACCGTCAACGCCAACCCCCGCTTGAAGCTCGACGCAGCGCCCGCGGCGCCGGCGCCGGGCGGCAGCGCGCCGGTCGCCCCGATGACGGGCGGCACGGCCGGCGAGGGGCGGAAGCGACCCGAGAGCATCGCGCAGGCGCTGGCCGAAGCACGCGCAGCACGCAAGTAATCCCCCCGAAACACCCTCTCTACGGGAGAAACATCAATGGCAATCACTCTCGCGCAGGCGATGGTGAACGCTGCCACGGATGTTGACTACGCGGTCATCGACGATTTCCGGCGGTACAACAATGTGCTGCTCGAGAACATCGTTTTCGATGACGTGGTCAACCCCACCGGCGGCGCCACCATGGTCTACGGCTACACGCGGCTGGTCACCCCGACCGCCGCACAGACCCGCGCAATCAACTCGGAATACATCCCGGGCCGTGCGACTCGGCAGCAGATCACCGTCAACCTGAAGCAGTGGGGCGGCTCGTTCGAGCTCGACCGGGTGTTGCGCAATCTTGGCCAGGCCGCCACGAACGAGGAACAGTTTCAGCTGCAACAGCTCGGCATCTCGACGCAGATGAAGTTCAACGAGATGGTCGTCCTCGGTGACGTCGCCGTCGACGCCAACGGGTTCGACGGACTCGCCAAGATCCTGAGCGGCACCTCGAACGAGGTGAACAGTGCGATCCTCGACCTGACTGCGGCGACGGTCACGACGCAGGCGCTCGCCCTCGCCGCGCTCGACAAGATCGACGTGTGGCTGTCCGGCATCTACGCGAGCCGGATCGGCTCGGGGCAGTCCTCGAGCATGGTCGGCAGCCTGCCGCCCGGGCGGCTCGCGATCCTCGGCAACACCGCCTCGATCACGCGGCTCAAGGCCATCATGCGTTGGTCCGCGCTGTTCACGCAGACGGACATCGGCCTCGGGCAGAAGGTCGACAGCTACGGCCCGTGGCTGCTGATCAACATTGGCGATCGCAACGACGGTACCGGCCCGATCATCCCCATCGGCGTGACCGGCACCGGCGAGACCGATCTCTACGCGGTCAGCTTCGGTATGGACGCGTTGCACGGCGCGAGCCTCGCGGGCAAGCCCCTCCTGCAGTACTTCGAGCCGCTGTGGGACGCGCCCGGCGCCGTCAAGATCGGCGAGCTCGAGATGGGCCCGGCCGCACTCGTGCTCAAGAGCACCAAGGCCGCGGGCGTGTACAAGAAAGTCAAGGTGCAGTAATGGCACGCTTCGAGATCACGACCCCGGCACCGGGGTTCACCGGCGAGAGCCGGGGGATCGCCTTCCAGCAGGGCAAGGCGGTCATCACGAGCGACACCAAGGATGGGCTGAGCGCCCTCACGTACTTCTACGGCGCCGGGTACGGCGTGCTGCCCCTCGACGGCGTGACCGCGGCCGAGATCGTGCAGCGCGGCAACGAGTCGCCGGAGGAGGAGGCCGCGCGCCTCGACCGCGAGATTGCCGAGCTCGAGGCACGGCAGTCCCTCGATGACAAGCGGGCGAAGCGTGACGCGCTCTACCGCGACGTGTACGGCGACGAGGCCGCCGACGCGCGACAGGCCGCGGCCGAGCCGGTCGACGAGATGACCACGCTCACGACCGGCACCGCGCCCACCGTGGCGACGGCGGCCGCCGGCGACCCCGGCATCGAGCCGAGCGAGCAGGGGGAGGGCGCCTCGAGCGAGCTGCTCGTGCCCCCGGCCGGCAACGCGTCAGTCGACGAGTGGCGCAAGTGGGCGGTCGACAGTGGCCGCGCGCAGGAGTCCGACGTGTCCGGCATGAGCCGGACCGCAATTCAGCAGCGGTACGGCGCCGAGTACGACGCCGAGCGCGAGGCGCAGCTCAAGGGTGGTGACGCGGCATGACGCAGCGCGGCCTGTATGACCGTTCAGTGCACGATCTGTGGGGCCACCTGAAGAACGCCGATCCGGCGAGCCCGGACACGTTCGTGCGCCGCACGCTGGCGCGTACCGACATCAACTCGGCCGCCGGTGTCACCGTCCCCACGACCGGCAAGCTCCTCGTGGTGCCGGTCGTGCTCGAGGCGGGCGACACCGTGACCTCGGTCGGGTTCGTCACCGGCACGACCGCGGCCGGCACCCCGACGTCCGGGTTCGTGGCCCTGTACAACTCGGCCGGCACCCTGCTCGGGCAGTCCGCGGACTTCACGACGACCGCGATGGGCGCCTCGACCGTGTTCACGAAGGCGCTCGCGTCGCCCATCCGCGCGTCCGCCCCGGGCGTGTACTACATCGGGTGGTGCGTTGCCGCGACCACCATGCCCACCTTGCTTGGTACCCCGGTCGCCCCGGCGATCGCTACCGGTGAGGTGAGCTACGCCCGGGAGTCCACCTCGGCTACGTACACCACGACCGCTCCGAGCACCCTGCCGGCGCTGTCGGCTCGGATCGACTGCCCCTACTTCGAGTTGATCTAGTATCGTCGATCCGACGACGAGGGACCGTCCAGCTACCCTCGCAACAGGCCGAACACGACGCGGCCTGTTGCGAGGGTAGTGACGTTTCACTATAGTCGGGGCATGACCCATCACCCCCGCAGGACGGACGAGCCCGGACCGCGCAGACTGGCGCTCCTCACGGCGTACGCCGAGCGTCGTTACGCGCTCGTTTCCAAGGCGCGCCACGCGGCCGCGCTCGGCCTCGACAGGCCCGACAGCACCCCCCACGCGACGATCGTCGCGGCCCGGGCCGCGACCGCGCTGAACGCGCGCGACAGGGCCGAGCGGCTCAAGGGCGGCGCTGGCGACACGTACCCGATGAGCTCCATGCAGCGCCTCGCTACCTACCGCAATCAGAACTACTTTCGCGGGCAGGACACCTCGAGCCGCGGCGGTCCGCTCACGATCGCGCAGGCGCGGCAGCTGCGGCGTAAGGCGAAGCGTGCCGAGCTCGTCGAGATCGTCTCCAAGGGGCTCGCGTCCACGGCCGAGCTGCGCACGTATCCGATCACCGAGGCCGAGCGCGGCGCATGGCTCGAGCGCGCGGGGGGGCACGCGTGAGCTCGCCGCGCTGGTATCCGCTTCCGGACGATCAGGCGCAAATGTTCGGTGAGGCGGTCATGGGACTCGGCCGGGCCGCGATCGCGCTGCCCCTCGACGCACTGCGCGCGTGGCTGGACACCGAGCGGAAGGCTTTGCTGCTCGGCGAGCAGGGCGTGACCGGTGCCGATCCTCGGCGTATCGAGCAACTGATGATGATCTGTGACGCGCTCAACCTCGCCGCGATGCGTACACGGGGGTTTGACGTGCTCATGGATGAGCTCGAGGTCGAGGCCGCCGCACAGAAGGCCGCCGACGAGCAGGCGGCGCGCGAGGCCGCGGCCGCGCAGCGACGCGCGGACGAGGAGGCAGAGCGCGAGGAGGCCGCATCGCAGCAGCAGTACGGCGACCGGCGCGACGAACCGATCCCGGACGATTGGGCGGTGTAGCCTCGAGCGTGCATGTCCTGTCAGACGAGCCCTCGCGTTGCCCCCGTGGCGCGAGGGCTCGCCGTATGATCGCCACATGACTGCGCCCACCCCCGCGGCGGCCGAGCGTCTCATCCGGTTCTGCGCCGGGTGCCGGCAGGCTGACGACCACCCGCGGCACGAGATCGTTGACCCGAACACGGGGGCCGACGCGCTCGGCGGACCGATGCACATGGACTGCTGCGCTGAGCTGCGCAACTGCGACGTATGCAAGTACGTGCTCGCGCGTGCCTACGCAACGGCCGGGCACGGCGCGACCGGCGCCGATCTCCGTGAGGCGCTCGTACAGCTGCCGCCCCTGCAGATCGCGCACGAGCAGACTGGCATCGGCGCGGTTGGCCCGGCACAGATCGTGGAGGCCTGATCATGGGAGCGCTCGACCAGGCTGAGGCCTCGCGCCTGCTGCGCAACTCGCTCGGGATCGCGGCCGGCACGACACCCACGACGCCGATGATGCAGCGGCTGATGTCCGCGAACGGCAGCGCCTCAGCGAACGGCACGCAGGTCACAGGCGGCAGCTACGCCGCGCAGAACCTCACGACCGCGCTCGGTACCGAGTCCAACGGCACCGTGACCACCACGAGCGCGGTCAGCTACACGGGCATGCCTGCGACCACCACGGTCGGATCTGAGGTGTGGGACTCGGCCGGCACGCCAAAGCGCGGATGGTGGGCAGCCCTGGCCGCGAGCAAAACTACAGCCTCCGGCGACACGCTGACGTTTGCCGCCGGCGCGATCACGCTCGCGATCAACAACTGACCGCCGGCCGGGGGTAGGCCATGGCGAACCTGTTCACCTCGCAGACTCCCGCGCTGCCCGACGTCTTTGAGACCTCGCCCGTCACGGTCGCGATCACGATCATTCCCGCGGTCTCTGGCACGGTCAGCGAGATTCTCTTCTATGGCCCGGCGACCGTTTCTGGCACGTTCGAGGGCCGGATGTGGGAAGTGACCGCGGCCGATGGCGCGAGCTCGCCAGGGAGCGGCGCCGGTACGCTCCTCTCAAATGCCACGTTTGGGACGATCACGGGCGGCGTGTGGAATCGCGTTACGCTCAGCCCTGCAGTGTCGTGGACTGCCGGCAAGGCGTACCGCGTGGGTGTCGCGACGAGCGTCGGTCGGTACGCCGCGACCGGTGCAGGTTTGAGCTCGAGCGGCATCACTAACGGCAACCTGACTGCGTATCAGAACCTCACGGCGCCGAATCCCCCGAACCTCGGGCAGCTGTTCAACGGCTCGTTTATCGACGGATCGCTTACCGCGTATCCATCGAAGATGTTCAACGGAAATCTCTACTTCGTTGATGTGGAATTTACGGCGAGCGGCGGCACGACCGTTAACGCCACCGTTTCGTACGGCGCCGCGCCCACGCTGACCGCCGCGGCGACGCTCGTGCAGCCTGCAGCAGTCTCCTATGGCGCCGCACCAACGTTGACCGTCAGTGCAACCCGCGTGCAGCTGCCGAGCGTCTCCTATGGGGCGGCACCGACGCTGACGGAGGCCGGCACACGCGTGCAGCTGCCGAGCGTGAGCTACGGCGCGGCGCCTACCCTCGTCGCGACCGGCACGCTCGCACGGGCGGCCTCAGTGACGTACGCCGCGGCGCCGATCCTGGCCGCGGCCGCATTCGCGCAGCGCTTCCCGAGCGTGCTCTACGCCGCGGCGCCCACGCTTGTCGCGACCGCGCAGACTGGCCCGGTCGTGCCGTACACGAC
>JBKOVB010000116.1:0-28110 GCA_046723735.1 Actinomycetota bacterium
CACCCGGCCCGCGGCCCGGCAACAACCCGTTCACGTCCTCGCCGGACGAGGGCCCGAGCCTGCCGCCGCGTCCCGCGGCCCCGCGGCCCGCTGCCGCCCCCGGGATGCCCCCGCGCCCCGGCTCGCCGGCTGCCATGCCGCGTCCGGGTGCGACGCCGGGGATGCCCCCCCGTCCCGCTGGCCCGCGTCCCGGCCCCGGCACGTTCCCGCCCCGCCCGGGTGGCGCCGGTGGTCCGCGACCCGGTCCTGGCACCTTCCCGTCCCGCCAGCCGGGTGCGCGTCCCGGGATGCCCGGGGCGCGGCCCGGCATGCCCGGAGCCCGTCCCGGTGGTCCTGGTGGCGGCGGTTTCGGTCCCCGCCCGGGCGGTGGTCCCGGCGGTGGTGGCGGTTTCGCCGGCCGCCCCGGTGGCGGTGGCGGCCCGCGGGGTGGTGCAGCGCGCGGCGGTGCGGCGCCCGGCGCCTTCGGGCGCGGCGGTGGCCGTCCGGTCCGCGGTCGCAAGAGCAAGAAGCAGCGGCGTCAGGAGTTCGACAACCTCGCCGCACCGACGATGGGCGGTGGCGTCCCTCGCGGCAACGGCGAGGCGGTCCGCCTGCCCCGCGGTGCGTCGCTGTCGGACTTCGCCGACCGCATCAACGCCAACCCCGGCTCGCTGGTGCAGGTGGTCTTCACCGAGCTCGGCGAGATGGTGACGGCCACCCAGTCGTGCACCGACGAGACGCTGCAGCTGCTGGGCGCCCACCTCGGTTACGACGTGCAGATCGTCACGCCCGAGGAGGAGGACGCGGAGCTCCTCACGAAGTTCGACCTCACCTTCGGCGGCGACTACGCCGAGGACGCCGAGCTCATGCCGCGCCCGCCCGTCGTGACGATCATGGGTCACGTCGACCACGGCAAGACCCGCCTGCTCGACGCCATCCGGCAGACGGACGTCGTCAACAACGAGGCCGGCGGCATCACGCAGCACATCGGCGCCTACCAGGTCCACCACCCGGTCGAGGGCGGCGTCCGCGAGATCACCTTCATCGACACCCCGGGTCACGAGGCGTTCACCGCCATGCGTGCCCGTGGTGCGAAGGTCACGGACATCGCGGTGCTCGTCGTGGCCGCCGACGACGGCGTGAAGCCGCAGACCATCGAGGCGCTCAACCACGCCCAGGCGGCGGACGTCCCGATCGTCGTGGCGGTCAACAAGATCGACAAGGAGGGCGCCGACCCGGCCAAGGTGCGCGGCCAGCTCACCGAGTACGGCCTGGTGGCGGAGGAGTACGGCGGCGAGACGATGTTCGTCGACGTGTCCGCCCGTCAGGGCACCAACCTCGAGGGCCTGCTCGACGCGATCCTGCTCACGGCCGACGCGGCGTTGGAGCTCACCGCCGACCCGGCGGTGGCGGCCCAGGGCGTCGCCATCGAGGCCCGGCTCGACAAGGGCCGCGGCCCCGTCGCGACCGTCCTCGTCCAGCGCGGAACGCTGCGCGTGGGTGACGCGATCGTCGCCGGCGACGCCTTCGGCCGCGTGCGCGCCATGCTCAACGAGCGCGGCGAGAACGTGGAGGAGGCCGGCCCGGCGCAGCCCGTGCAGGTGCTCGGCTTCACGTCCGTCCCCGGTGCCGGCGACAACTTCCTCGTCGTCCCCGAGGACCGGATGGCCCGGCAGATCGCCGAGCAGCGGCAGGCGCGCGAGCGCAACGCCGCTCTGGCGGCCAGCCGCGGGCGTCCGACCCTGGAGTCGCTGTTCGAGCGGCTCAAGGAGGGCGAGAAGACCCAGCTCAACCTCATCCTCAAGGGCGACGTCTCGGGTTCGGTGGAGGCCGTCGAGGACGCGCTGCTCAAGATCGACGTCGGCGAGGAGGTGTCCCTCCGGATCATCGGCCGCGGTGTCGGTGCCATCACGGAGAACGACATCAACCTGGCCAAGGCGTCCGACGCGGTCATCCTCGGCTTCAACGTCCGGCCTGAGGGCAACGCCCGCGAGCTGGCCGAGCGCGAGCACGTCGACATCCGCTACTACTCGGTCATCTACGCCGCGATCGAGGACATCGAGGCCGCGCTCAAGGGCATGCTCAAGCCGGTCTACGAGGAGCACCAGCTCGGCACGGCGGAGATCCGCGAGGTGTTCCGGTCGAGCAAGTTCGGCAACATCGCCGGCTGCATCGTCCGCTCGGGCACCATCGTCCGGAACTCCTCCGCGCGCCTCGTGCGCGACGGGGTGGTCGTGGCCGAGAACCTCAAGATCGAGTCGCTCAAGCGGTTCAAGGACGACGCGACCGAGGTGCGCGAGGGCTTCGAGTGCGGTATCGGCCTCGGGTCGTTCAACGACATCAAGCTCGAGGACGTCATCGAGACGTACGAGATGCGCGAGGTCCCGCGCAAGTAGGAGCAGAGCGCTGCCTGTCCCCGAGGAGCTCCGTGTTCACCGGCACTCTTGCCCTGGACCTGCTCCTCGGGGACGTGCGGTCGCTGAAGCAGAAGCGCTCGCAGGTGCGGCCGGTGGTCGCCGGGCTGCGGAGGACCTTCGAGGTCGCCGCTGCCGAGGTCGGCCACCTGGACCTGCACCGGCGGGCGCTGGTAGGGGTGTCGGTCGTCGCGGCCGACTCCGCCCACTGCCGGGCGGTGCTCGACGCGTGCGAGCGCTGGGTCGCCGATCGGCCCGAGCTGGAGGTGCTGTCCGCGTGGCAGCGGCTGTACGGAGAAGAGGACTGACGTGGTCGACGTCGCACGGGCGCGCAAGCTTGCCGTCCGCATCCGGGAGATCGTGGCGGCCACGCTCGAGACCCAGGTGAAGGACCCGCGCCTCGGCATGGTCACCATCACCGACGCGCGCGTCACCCCTGACCTGCGCGAGGCGACGGTGTTCTACACCGTGTACGGCGACGACGTGGCCCGCGCGGACACCGCGGCGGCCTTGGAGTCGGCCAAGGGCGTGCTCCGCAGCACGGTGGGGCGGCAGACGGGTGTGAAGTTCACGCCGACGCTGGCCTTCGTGGCCGACGCGGTGCCCGAGCACGCCGCCACGATCGACCACCTCCTCGCGGCTGCCCGCGAGCAGGACGCCCGCGTGCAGGAGCTCGCCGCCACCGCCGCGCACGCCGGGGACGTCGACCCGTATCGTCCCCCTCGTCCGGAGCAGGACGAGGAGGACGGCGAGTCGTGAGCGCGCGGGGCTGGCCGGAGGCGGTCGCGCTGCTGCGCGACACGGACGAGGTCGACCTCGTCTGCCACGTCAACCCGGACGGCGACGCGCTCGGCTCGATGCTCGCCCTCGGCCTGGCGCTGCGCGAGCGCGGCACCAAGGTCCGCGCGAGCTGGGGGAGCCGGCCGTTCGAGGTGCCCAGGCCCTACCGAGGCCTGCCCGGTCTCGACCTGCTGGTGCCCGCGACGGACGTGCCCGTCGCTCCGTCGCTGCTCGTCACGTTCGACACCGGGTCCGTGGACCGGCTCGGCGCGCTGGCCGACCGCGTGGAGTCGGCGGGCGAGGTGATCGTCGTGGACCATCACGCGAGCAACACGCGGTTCGGCAGCGTCAACGTCGTCGACGTCACGGCCGCGTCGACGGCGTCGCTGGTGGTGGACCTGCTCGACGAGCTCGGCCTGCCGCTGACCGCCGACGTCGCTGCCTGCGTGTACGCCGGGCTGGTCACCGACACGGGCTCCTTCAAGTACGCCGTCACCACGCCCGGCGTGCACCGGCTCGCGGCGCGGCTGCTCGAAACCGGCTTCCGGCACGACTTGCTCAGCCGGGCCATCTGGGACACCAACCCGTTCGGGTACGTCAAGGCCCTCGGTCTCGTGTGCGCCCGCGCGGTGCTCGAGCCCGAGGAGGTCGGCGGCCTCGGGCTGGTGTGGACCGCGGTGGGTGCCGACGACCTCGCGCGCTACGACCTGCGGCTGGCCGACGTCGAGGGGGTCATGGACGTCCTGCGCACCGCCGACGAGGCCGAGGTCGCGGTCGTGGTGAAGACCGATCCCGACGACGGCTGGCTCAAGGTCTCCACGCGGTCGAAGGGCCGGATCGACGTCGGGGCCGTGTGCGTGGCTCTGGGCGGGGGCGGGCACCGCTTCGCGGCCGGCTTCACGTCGTACCAGCCGCTCGGTGACACCCTGCAGACGGTCCGCTCCGCGCTCGCGACGGCCCCTCACCTCGAGGCATGAGCTCCTCCCACGACACCGCCCCTGACGGGCTCCTCGTCGTCGACAAGCCGGCGGGCTGGACCTCGCATGACGTGGTCGGCCGCACCCGCCGCCTGGCCCGCACGAGGAAGGTCGGCCACGCCGGCACGCTCGACCCGATGGCGACGGGTGTGCTGCTGCTGGGCATCGGGAAGGCGACCCGGCTGCTGGGCCACCTCGCGCTCACCGACAAGCAGTACGACGCGACGATCCGGCTCGGGCAGTCCACGGTCACGGACGACGCCGAGGGCGACGTCGTGGAGACCCGGGACGCAGGCGGCGTCACGAATGCGGCGCTCGCGCAGGCGATGGCCGCCCTCACCGGGGACATCCAGCAGGTGCCCAGCGCGGTGTCGGCCGTCAAGGTCGACGGGGTGCGCGCGTACGCCCGGGTGCGGGCCGGGGAGGACGTGGCGCTGCAGCCCCGAGCCGTGCGTGTGGCCGACTTCTCCTTGCGCGCGCGGCGTGGGGACGACCTCGACGTGAGCGTCACCTGCAGCAGCGGCACCTACATCCGTGCGCTCGCGCGCGACCTCGGCGAGGCGCTGGGCGTGGGCGCCCACCTCACAGCGCTGCGCCGCACCCGTGTCGGGCCCTTCGCGCTCGCGCAGGCGAAGACGCTCGCTGAGCTCGAGGTGGACCTCGACGCCGACGTGCTGCCGCTCGACGAGGCCGTCGCCCAGGCCTTCCCGCGGCGCGACCTCAGCGCCGAGGAGGCGGTGGAGCTGTCCTACGGCAGGCGCCTCGATGCCGGGAGCCCGGGCGTGAGCGGCGCCTTCGACCCCGAGGGGCGGTGCGTGGCGCTCGTGGCGGACGGCCGGCCGCTGGTGGTGTTCCGTCCGGCCGGCTGACCGCCGTACCCCTCTTGCGTCCTCAGGCTCACGCGGACCCCGGGAGAGATCGGTAGGACGCAAGGGGACAGGTGCGAAGTCCCCTAGGCTCCTGCACGTGGAGCGTTGGCGCGGCGTCGACCGCATCCCCGGCAAGTGGGGCCGCTGCGTCGTGACCATCGGGGTCTTCGATGGCGTGCACCGCGGCCACCAGCGCATCATCGGCCGGGCGGTGGAGCTCGCCGACGAGCTCGGCGTGCCGAGCGTGGTGGTGACGTTCGACCCGCACCCCATGGAGGTCGTGCGGCCCGGCAGCCACCCACCCATGCTGACCGACCCGCGCTACAAGGCCGACCTCGTGGAGGAGCTCGGCGTCGACGTCTTCTGCGTGCTGCCGTTCACCGTGGACTTCATGCGGCTCACCGCAGGGGAGTTCGTGCACGACGTGCTCGTCGAACGGCTGCACGCCAGCGCCGTCGTGGTCGGCGAGAACTTCCGTTACGGCCACGGCGGCCACGGCACCGTCAAGACGCTCACCGAGGACGGCCGCCGGTTCGGGTTCGCCGTCGAGGGCTTCCCGCTGCAGGGCACCGCGGAGAGGACGTGGTCCTCGACGTACGCCCGCTCCTGCGTCCTCGCCGGCGACGTCGCGGGGGCCGCCGAGGCGCTCGGCCGGGAGCACCGCGTCCACGGCGTGGTCGTGCGGGGCGACCAGCGCGGGCGCGACATCGGCTTCCCGACCGCCAACGTGGAGCCGCTGCCCTGGAGCGCGGTGCCGGCGGACGGCATCTACGCCGGGCGGCTGGCGCGCGGCAAGGAGCTGCTGCCGGCGGCGATCAGCATCGGCACGAACCCGACGTTCCAGGGCAACGAGCGTCGGGTGGAGGCGTACGTCCTCGACTTCGACGGCGACCTGTACGGCGAGCACGTCGGCCTGGCGTTCACGCAGCGGCTGCGCGACACCGAGCGCTTCCCCTCGGTGGACGCGCTCGCGGAGCAGATGCACCGCGACGTGGCGCGGACCCGGGAGCTCGTGACCTGATCGCCCGGTCGGGTGACACACCGCCCGCGGGGACAGGTCGATCCAAGTGGGTGAAACCCCCTCTGGGAGGCACGATGCCCAAGATCCTCGTCGTGGACGACGACCCCTCGATCCGTTCCCTGGTCACGGCCACCCTCGAGCTGGAGGGCTACGAGGTCAGCTGCGCGGAGGACGGTTTCGCCGGCCTGCGCGCCATCGAGGCGTTGCGCCCGGACTGCGTGCTTCTCGACGTGATGATGCCCGGCCTCGACGGGCACCAGGTGCTGCAGCGCATCCGTGGCGCCGAGTCCGGCGCCGACCTGCCCGTCGTCATGCTCACCGCCTATTCGGACGACTCCAACGCCTGGCAGGCGTGGACCGAGGGCGTCGACTACTTCCTCGCCAAGCCCTTCGACGCGGACGAGCTGCTCCGGTACCTCGACTACCTGTTCCGGCCCAGCGGACAGGCCGCGGTGGGCTAGGGAGCGCCGGGAGCGCCTCCTGCTAGCCTGGCAGCACGCCGGGACACCGGTGGTGTGTTGTCTGCCCGGGTGACGAAGACCTCGGGCGCACACCTGATGCAGAAGAGGAACCCGTGGCGCTCACCAGCGAGCAGAAGAAGTCCATCATGGCGGAGTACGCCACGGTCGAGGGCGACACCGGTTCGCCCGAGGTCCAGATCGCGATGCTGAGCAAGCGCATCAGCGACCTGACCGAGCACCTGAAGTACCACAAGCACGACCACCACACCCGCCGCGGCCTGCTGGCGCTGGTCGGGCGCCGTCGTCGGCTGCTCAACTACCTCGAGAAGACCGACATCCAGCGCTACCGCACGCTCATCGAGCGTCTCGGCCTGCGCCGCTAGCCGTACGACGGGGAGCGCCCGTCCCGCGGCGCTCCCCGACCCAAGAGCACCGCCCCCGGGGGAACCCCTCGGACCCGGTCCTCGGGAGTGGCGGCCGGTCGTGAGACCGGCGGCTTCCACTGATGACCGGCTCCACAGGTCTCCTCCGGGGTGCGGACCGCACCGAAGAGGAGTGCCCATGACGGGCGAAGCCAACATCTACGGCTCGGAGTTCTCCGAGGCCGTCATCCAGAACCCGGGCGGCAAGACCCGGACCATCCGCTTCGAGACCGGCCGCCTGGCCAAGCAGGCCGCCGGCTCCGTGACGATCTACCAGGGCGACACCCTGGTGCTCTCCGCCACCACCGCGAGCAAGAAGCCGAAGGAGCACTTCGACTTCTTCCCGCTCACCGTGGACGTCGAGGAGCGCATGTACGCCGCCGGGCGCATCCCCGGCTCGTTCTTCCGCCGCGAGGGCCGGCCCTCCGAGGACGCGATCCTCACCTGCCGGCTCACCGACCGCCCGCTGCGCCCGTCCTTCGTGAAGGGCCTGCGCAACGAGGTCCAGATCGTCTCGACGGTCCTGTCGCTGGACCCCGACCACCTGTACGACGTGCTCGCCATCAACTCGGCGGCCGCCTCCGTGCTCCTGTCCGGGCTGCCCTTCACCGGGCCGGTGGGCGCCACCCGCGTCGCCTGCATCGAGGGTGAGTGGGTCGCGTTCCCGACGCACAGCGAGCTCGAGAACGCGACCTTCGACATGGTCGTCGCGGGCCGCATGCTCGAGGACGGCGACGTCGCGATCATGATGGTCGAGGCCGAGGCCACAGGGAACGTGTACGAGGTCCTCAACGGCGGCGGCACCGCCCCCACCGAGCAGGTCGTGGCCGAGGGCCTCGAGGCCGCCAAGCCGGCCATCGCGGCTGTGTGCAAGGCGCAGCTCGAGCTCAAGGCGAAGTCGCCCAAGGAGCCGATCGAGTTCCCGGTCTTCCTGGAGTACCAGGACGACGCGTACGCCGCCGTCGAGAAGGCCGCCGAGGCGGAGCTCGCGACGATCATGGCGATCGCGGGCAAGCAGGAGCGCGAGGAGGCCACCGACGCCCTCAAGGCGAAGGTCCTCGAGGAGCTCGCCCCGCAGTTCGAGGGCCGTGAGGGCGAGCTGTCCGCCGCCTTCCGCTCGGTCAACAAGAAGCTCGTGCGCAAGCGGATCGTCAACGACAAGGTCCGCATCGACGGCCGCGGCCTGGAGGACATCCGCCAGCTCGCCGCCGAGGTCGAGGTGCTGCCGCGGGTGCACGGCTCGGCGCTGTTCGAGCGCGGGGAGACCCAGATCATGGGCGTCACCACGCTGAACATGCTCCGCATGGAGCAGATGCTCGACACGCTCAGCCCCGAGACGCGCAAGCGGTACATGCACAACTACAACTTCCCGCCGTACAGCACGGGCGAGACGGGCCGCGTCGGCTCCCCGAAGCGGCGCGAGATCGGCCACGGCGCGCTCGCCGAGCGGGCCCTCGTGCCGGTGCTGCCCAGCCGCGAGGAGTTCCCGTACGCGATCCGGCAGGTGTCCGAGGCGCTCGGCTCCAACGGCTCGACGTCCATGGGCTCGGTCTGCGCGTCGACGATGTCGCTCATGAACGCCGGCGTGCCGCTCAAGGCGCCGGTCGCGGGCATCGCGATGGGCCTGGTGTCCGAGGGCGGCCAGTTCGCCACCCTCACCGACATCCTGGGCGCCGAGGACGCGTTCGGCGACATGGACTTCAAGGTCGCCGGCACCCCGCAGTTCGTCACCGCGCTGCAGCTCGACACCAAGCTCGACGGCATCCCCTCGCAGGTCCTGGCGGACGCGCTGCAGCAGGCCCGCACCGCGCGCCTGGCGATCCTCGAGGTCATGTCCGAGGCGATCGACGAGCCGGACGAGATGTCGCCGTACGCGCCGCGCGTGCTGTCGGTGAAGATCCCGGTCGACAAGATCGGCGAGGTCATCGGCCCCAAGGGCAAGATGATCAACCAGATCCAGGCCGACACGGGCGCCGACATCACCGTCGAGGACGACGGCACGATCTACATCGGCGCCACGACGGGTTCCGCGGCCGAGGCGGCCATGGCGGTCATCAACCAGATCGCGAACCCGACGATGCCGAAGGTCGGCGAGCGCTTCCTGGGCACGGTCGTCAAGACGGCCGCCTTCGGGGCGTTCGTGAGCCTCATCCCCGGCAAGGACGGCCTCGTCCACATCAGCAAGCTGGGCAACGGCAAGCGGATCGGCAAGGTCGAGGACGTCGTCAACGTCGGCGACAAGATCCAGGTCGAGATCACCGAGATCGACCAGCGCGGCAAGATCAGCCTCACGCCCGTGTCCTCGGACGCGTCGGCGGAGCAGGCCGAGCCCGCCGCGGCGGAGTAGCAGTCACGGTGCGCAGGTCCCCAGGGTTTCGTCGTACGACCCTGCCCGGGGGCCTGCGCGTCGTCACGGAGGCGGTGCCCGGGGTCCGGAGCGCCGCCTTCGGCGTGTGGGTCGGCGTCGGCTCGCGGGACGAGAACCCGCACGAGGCAGGGGCCAGCCACTTCTTGGAGCACCTGCTCTTCAAGGGCACCCGCCGTCGTACGGCGTGGGAGATCGCGGCCGCCACTGACGCGGTCGGCGGCGAGATGAACGCCTTCACCACGAAGGAGTACACCTGCTACTACGCGCGGGTGCTCGACGTGGACCTCCCGCTGGCGGTGGACGTGGTGAGCGACCTCGTGACGAGCGCGCTGTGCAGCCCCGACGACGTCGAGGCCGAGCGCGGCGTGATCCTCGAGGAGATCGCGATGCACGACGACGACCCGGGTGACGTCGTGCACGACGCGTTCGCCGAGGCGGTGTACGGCGACCATCCCCTCGGTCGGCCGGTCATCGGTTCGGTGGAGACGATCGAGGCGCTGACGCACGAGGCCGTCACGGGCTACTACCACGACCGGTACACCCAGCCCGAGATGGTCGTGAGCGTGGCCGGCAACGTCGACCACGACGCGGTCGTGCGCCTGGTCGAGGCGGCGTTCGGACAGGCGCCGGCCGCCGCGCCGGTGCCGCTGCGCACCGACGACCGGCCGACCCCACTGGCCGGTGCGGTGATCGAGGACCGCCCCACCGAGCAGGCGCACCTCGTGCTCGGCACCCACGGCGTGGACCGTCACGACGAGCGGCGCTGGGCGCTGTCCGTGCTCAACAACGCCCTCGGCGGCGGGATGTCGAGCCGGTTGTTCCAGGAGGTCCGGGAGCGGCGGGGCCTGGCCTACAGCGTCTACAGCTACGTGTCGCACCACCACGACACCGGGCTGTTCGGGGTCTACGCCGGCTGCGCCCCGGGCAAGGTCGACGAGGTGCTCGAGGTCTGCCGCGAACAGACGGCTGCGGTGGCGGACAAGGGCCTGTCGGACGAGGAGATCGCGCGTGCCAAGGGGCACCTGCGCGGCTCGCTCGTGCTGGGCCTGGAGGACTCCGGCTCGCAGATGATGCGGGTCGGCAAGGCGGAGCTCGTGCACGGCGAGGTGCTCTCGGTCGACGAGCTGCTGGCCCGCATCGACGGCGTGACGCCGGAGCAGGTCAAGGCCGTGGCGACCG
Organism: Actinomycetota bacterium; assembly: GCA_046723735.1. Taxonomy (GTDB): domain Bacteria; phylum Actinomycetota; class Actinomycetes; order Mycobacteriales; family SCTD01; genus RYN-111. The sequence goes on from JBKOVB010000116.1 coordinate 10,471, forward strand.
ATGTCCTACGCCAGCCGATGTCGCTCGGGATCATCGGACCGTTCCCGGATCGGGACTTCGCGGAGGTGCTCACGTGACGAGGGTGGCTGTGCTCGGTGCCAAGGGGCGCATGGGCTCGGAGGTGGTGCGGGCCGTGTCGGAGGCCCCGGACCTCGAGCTCGGACCGACGTACGACGTCGGCGACGACCTGGACCTCAACGGCGTGGACGTCGCGGTCGACTTCACCCATCCCGACACGGTGATGGCCAACCTGCGGGCGTGCGTCGCGGCCGGCGTGCATGCCGTCGTGGGTACCTCCGGGTTCGACGCCGCGCGGCTCGCCGAGGTCGCGCGGCTCGTCGAGGGCACCGGCGTGAACGTGCTGGTGGCGCCGAACTTCGGGATCGGCGCGGTGCTGATGATGCGCTTCGCGGCCCAGGCGGCGAGGTACTTCGACTCGGCCGAGATCGTCGAGCTGCACCACCCGCGCAAGGCGGACGCCCCCTCCGGGACGGCGACCCGCACCGCCGAGCTGATCGCCGAGGCCCGCGCGGGGCTGCCGGCGATGCCGGACGCGACGTCGACCGGGCTCGAGGGCGCGCGCGGCGCGACGGTCGAGGGCGTCCATGTCCACGCGGTGCGCCTGCAAGGCCTCGTGGCCCACCAGGAGGTGCTCCTCGGCGGCCCGGGGGAGAGCCTGACCATCCGCCACGACTCCTTCGACCGCGGCTCCTTCATGCCGGGTGTGCTTCTCGGCGTGCGGAAGGTCTCCTCCCGTCCCGGCCTCACGGTCGGCCTGGACGCGCTGCTCGACCTCTGATGAGCGCGGTGACGACGTGAAGGCCCGAGCGGCCCTGGCCGTTGCCGCCACTGCGCTCGTCGGCGTCTACCTCCTCGTGCGCGCCGTCGACCTGCTCTCGACCGGGACGGTCGCGGGCGTGCTCCTCGGCGTCGGCGTGGTCCTGCTCGTGGCGGTCGGGACGTTGCTCGTGCTGAGCGAGGTCAGGCTCGCCGCGGCCAGCCAGCGCCTGGGACGACGGCTGTACGACGAGGGCTTCCGCGAGGAGGACCTGCCGCTGACCGCGAGCGGGCGGGTGGAGCGGCAGGCGGCCGACGCGCTGTTCGACCGACGCAGGACGCAGGTCGAGCAGGCACCCCACGACTGGCGGGCCTGGTTCCTCCTGGCGACGGCGTACGACGCAGCGCGCGACTCCCGGCGGGGACGGCAGGCCATGCGCCGCGCGGTGCACCTCGAGGACGCCGACCGCTGAGCGCCGCGGAAGCACCCGTGGTCAGTCCGGGGGGCGCGGCGTAGCGTCGGTGCTCTCACCGAGATGGGGTGGCCGAGATGCGCAACCAACGGTGGATGGCCTGGACGGGGCCGCTGTTCGCCGTCGTCTTCCTCGCGGTGTCCCTCGTGTTGGGCGACACGCCCTCCGAGAAGGCCTCTGCGCAGAGGGTGATGGACTTCTACAACTCGCATCAGGGACGCACCTTGACCGGCGTCTTCCTGACCCCGGCGCTGGCAGCGCTGCTGGTGCTCTTCGCGAGCTACGTCAGGACCGTCGTGCGGGAGCGCTACCCAGGTGCCGGGCCTGGTCCGTCGGTGATGCTCGGCGGGGCGGTGCTCTGGGCCTCCGGCATCTTCCTGGGCGCCACGGTATCCCTCGCGCTGCTCACCGCGGCGGACAACAACCAGGGCCAGGCGGCCCAGAGCCTCAACGTGCTCTCAGCGGCCTGCTGGCTGCCGTTCATCGCGGGCATCGGCATCACGCTGCTCGGCGCCGGGATGTCGGTGCTGAGCACGGGTGTCCTGGCGCGCTGGATGGGCTGGGTGGCTCTCGTCACGGGCATCGTGACGCTTGCCGGACCTGGTGGCTTCATCGGGTTCTTCGTCGGACCGCTGTGGGTCCTCGTCGCGGGCGTGATGCTCGCGAGGCAGCAGCCCGAGGTGGCCGTGCCGCAGGCCGAGCGCGTCGGGGTGTAGCCCCTACAGCGCCGTGTGCCAGCGGCGCTGGTGGACGACCCGGTCGTCCGTTTCGAGCGCGCGCCCCACCATGTCCGGGCCCCACCCGGCCGAGGCGAGGAAGTCGCTCACCACGGAGTCCTGCTCGAAGACCCAGGTGACGCCGAAGGCGGCGCCGTCCTCGCGCCAGTGGTCGACGGTCGCGGTCAGGAGCCTCGACCCGTGCCCGCGCCGACCCCAGCGCGGCTCGACGAGCAGCGCGGTGAGCTCGGAAGTGCCCTCCGGCTCGTCAGCAGGCTCGCTCGCCGCGAAGCCCACGACCTCGCCGCGGTCGACGGCGACCAGCAGGCGGTGCCGGGGGCTCGGGGGGTCGGCGACGGCTGTCCTCCAGACGGCCGCGAGCTCGGTGGGGTCGAGGCCGAGGGCCGCGGGGGGCAGCAGGTCGCCGTACGCCGCCTGCCAGGTCGCCAGCTGTACCTGCGCCACGCGCTCCGCGTCCTCCGGCCGTGCCGGGCGCACGCTGACGTCTGCCACGCCCTCAGGCTAGGACGTAGCGGACCTCGACCAGCGGGACGCCGATCACGATCTCCTGGGTGGCGTCCGGGTGCAGCCCCTGCCGCTCGTAGAAGCGGCGCGCCCGGGTGTTGTCCGCGAGCACCCACAGGCTCGTCACGGGCTGGCAGGCGTCCCAGAGCGTTTGCCCGACAGCCGTGCCCCAGTACGCCGGCAGGACGTAGAGCGCGTAGAGCTCCTGCTCACCGTCGCGGTCGGGGTCGCGGCAGGGGCCGTGCACTGCCATGCCCACGACCTGGTCGCCGTCGAGGGCGACCTTCGTCAGGCTCACGCGCTCGTCGTACCGCTCCTCGAGCCAGCGCACGCGCTCGTCAGTGACCGTCAGGGCGTCGAGGTGCTCGTCCGGGACGATCCCGCGGTACGCGACCCTCCACGTGGCGAGCCGGACCTCCTCCGCCGCGCGCAGCTGCTCCCGCGCCGCGGGTCTCACCTCCACGGCTGTCAGTCTGCCCTGCTTGGATGCGAGCGTGGAGCACCTCTCGCTGCGGCAGGCCCGACGGATCGCCCTGACGGCGCAGGGCTTCGCCGACCCGCTGCCGAGCGGGCGGGTCGACACCCGGCACCTGCGGCGGGTGCTCGCGCGCACCCGGCTCCTGCAGATCGACTCGGTGAACGTGTTCGCGCGCGCTCACCACCTGCCCGCGTTCAGCCGGTTGGGCGCGTGGCCCGTCGGGCTCCTCGACGACCTGGCGTTCCGGCGGCGGGAGCTTTTCGAGTACTGGGGGCATGAGGCGTCGTACCTGCCGGTCGAGCTGCACCCGCTGCTGCGCTGGCGGATGGCGCGGGCCGAGGCCCTGGAGGAGGGCTGGGGCGGGCCGCTGCGGGTCTTCAAAGACCGACCCGAGTTCGTCGCCGGGCTGCTCGAGCGGGTGCGGGAGGAGGGACCGGTGGGCGCCGGGGCGTTGCGCGAGGAGGCCCGCACGAAGGGCAGCTGGTGGGGCTGGGACGACGTGAAGCGGGGGCTCGAGTACCTGTTCTGGTCCGGTCGTGTGACGACATCCCGTCGTACGACGGGTTTCGAGCGCCTCTACGACCTGACCGAGCGGGTGCTCCCTCCCGCGGTGCTCGCGATGCCGACACCCTCGCGCGAGGACGCGCAGCGGGAGCTGGTGCGGCTGGCCGCGCGTGCCCACGGCGTCGCTACCGAGCGGGACCTGCGGGACTACTTCCGGCTCCGGCCGGCGGAGGGCCGGGTGGCGGTGCAGGCGCTCGTCGAGGAGGGCTTCCTCACGCCGGTGCGGGTCGAGGGCTGGCGCGCAGTGGCCTACCTGGCGCCCGACGCGGTCGCGCGCCGTGGACGTCGGGCCGCGCTGCTGTCGCCCTTCGACCCGCTGGTGTGGGAGCGGGCGCGCACCGAGCGGCTGTGGCACGTCGACTACCGCATCGAGATCTACGTCCCCGCGCACAAGCGCGTGCACGGCTACTACTGCTTGCTGCTGCTGGAGAACGAGGCCATCACGGCGCGGGTGGACCTCAAGTCGGACAGGCGTGAGGGCGTGCTGCGGGTGGCGGCGGCCTGGGCGGAGCCGGACGTGCTCCCGAGCACGCCGGTCGCCCTGGCGTCGCAGCTGCGGGTGGCCGCTGCCTGGCAGGGGCTCGACGACGTGGTGGTGGAGGACAGGGGAGACCTTGCCAGGCCACTCATGGCCGCCCTGCACGCCTGACTCCGACCTCGCCTCCAGCGCACGCCGTCGCGTGACGTCGCCCTCGCCTCCAGCGCACGCCGTCGCCGGACCGGGAGCACGTTCCGCTGCCCGGCACGGGAGCTTCGTCCGGAGCTGCCGCGCCCGGCTCTGGGTGGAGGCCCGTACCGGTGTGCCGCTCGGCCCGGATCCGGACCCGGAACCCCCACCCGACCCTGACGGAGATCCTGCCGAGACCGCCGCCCTGGTGCGGCGCCGGTTGCTCGGCATGCTTCGCCCCCGCGGCGATCCGGGACGACGCCGAAATTGGCCGCACCCCAAGTTCGCGACTGCGGCGGCTGGTCGAGGTCCGCGACCAGGCGTGCGACGGACCGGGCTGCCCCATGCCTGCCCGCGCCTGCGAGCTCGACCACGAGCACTCAAGGCCCGCAGCCCGCGCTGCCATCACGGCAAGCACGACGGCTGGGCCGTCACGCAGCACGCGGACGGCAGCAGCACCTGGACCAGCCCGACAGGGCGGGCCTACCACCGTCGCGGAGCCTGGCGGCCTCCCACCCCGGCGCCCGTCGATGACAACGGCGAGATCCAGCTGCCCGAACCCCGACCCGACACGCTCGACGACACCGACCCCCGCGAGGACTGGCACCTGCCCCTCTGGCGAGGCGAAGAGTCTCCGCCGTTCTGAGGTGGCCGGCGTCGAGGCTTGTCAGAACACGTCCTCCTCGAGGAGCTCCTCGAGCCATCCCGCGACCGCTTCCGCGTGCTCACCGGGGTCGTCCACGCCCCGAAGAGCGCGCTGCCAGGCCACCGCCCGTCCGACCTTCGCCACCCGGGTCGCGAGCAGCGCCAGGAGCTCGAGCTCCACCCGGCTGTGCCGGTCCGTCCATGCCTCGAGGTACGCATCCCGCAGCCGTGCCAGGGCGGCGTCCCCGGGAGCCAGCCCGAACGACGACGCCACCGACCGCAGCACGACCAGCAGCGACGCGAACGGCGTCCCCAGACACGCGTCGCCCCAGTCGAAGATCACCCCCGAGGCGAACACGTTGTTGTCGTGGAGGTCGTCGTGCTGCAGCGTCGGCAGCACCCCGGACCCGGTCAGCTCCTCGCACCAGGACGCGAACCGGGGCCGCAGCGCCCGCAGCTCGTCAAGCGGGTCGACCGCTACCGACGTGAGCAGCACGTCGAGGACAGACGGCAGGACCGAGGGTCGCAGGTCGTCAGCCCCCGGGAGCGCCCGGTGTTCCAAAGACCGTTGCAGCTCGGCGTACCTCGGGAGCAGCGCCTCCCAGTCGGCCAGCGACGTCCCTCGATCGCGCAACGTCGGGCCCCCGTCGGGCAGCAGCAGCCAGCCGCGGTCGGGCTCGACGGCCATCGGTCTGATCACGTACGGCGTGGCGTACGCCGTCAGGGCACGCAGCAGCCGCGCTTCGAAGGCGCACCCGGGGCCCGCGGCCTTGAACCACACGACTCCGTCGTGGGTGGGGATGCGCAGGGACGTGGACCATGGCTTCAGCCGGGGCTGCGTCACCTGGCCGTGCGGGCGCACTCCCTGCTCCTCGACCCAGGCGAGCACCTCCTCCCGCCAGGCTCCCGTGGTCCACTCACGCACGCGACCAGCCAAGCACGGCGCGCCTGCCCGAAGCGGTCCTCGTCTCGCCTACGCTGGGAGCCCGCCGCATCGTTCAAGCTGGAGAAGCACCTCGTGGTCGAGCTCGCCCCGCTCAAGGTCCAGGTCATCGGTTACACGCACTTCGACCCGCCGGCGGACGTGCCGTGGGAGACCGACGCGGACGGCGGGCAGGCGCTCGCCGAGTTTGCCGGCCGTGCGTGCTACCAGAGCTGGAGCAAGCCCAACCCCGCCACGGCGTCCAACGCCGGGTACATCCGGCACATCCTCGAGGTCGGCCACCTGTCCGTGCTGGAGCACGGCAGCGTGAGCTTCTACCTGAGCGGCGTCTCGCGCAGCCTCACCCACGAGCTCATCCGGCATCGGCACTTCTCCTACAGCCAGCTGTCGCAGCGCTACGTCCCCGAGCGCGACGCGGCAATGGTCGAGCCCGACGTGATCGCGAGCGACCCGGAGCTGCACGCGCTGTTCCTGGAGGCCGCCGAGGCGTCGCTGGCGTCGTACACCAAGCTCCTCGAGGGCCTGGAGAAGAAGTTCGCCGACGTCGAGAACGTCACCGCCCGCCGCAAGCAGGCCCGCCAGGCGGCCCGCACGGTGCTCCCCAACGCCACCGAGACCCGCATCGTGGTGACCGGCAACTACCGTGCGATGCGCCACTTCGTCGCGATGCGCGCCTCGGAGCACGCGGACGTCGAGATCCGCGAGCTGGCGATCGCCATGCTGCGCGAGCTGCAGCGCGTGGCCCCGAACGTGTTCGCCGACTTCACCATCAGCACGCTGCCCGACGGCACCGAGGTCGCCTCCAGCCCGCTCGTCGCCGAGGGCTGACCCGGCCGGGCCGGTAACCTCGGTCCATGACCGCTCCCTTCGGCCGCGTCCTGACCGCGATGGTCACGCCCTTCGCCGCGGACGGCTCCGTCGACCTGAAGCGGGCAGCCGAGCTGGCGAACCGCCTCGTCGACGACGGCAACGACGGCCTCGTGATCTCCGGTACGACGGGCGAGGCGCCCACGACCCACCGTGACGAGAAGGTGGCGCTCCTCCAGGCGGTCGTCGACGCGGTGGGGGACCGGGCTCACGTCGTGGCCGGCGTGGGGAGCAACGACACCACGCATGCGGTGTCGATGGCCCAGGACGCCGCCAAGGCCGGTGCCACCGGTCTGCTGTCGGTCACGCCGTACTACTCGAAGCCGCCGCAGGCGGGGGTCGTCGCGCACACGTTGGCGATCGCGCAGAGCACCGACCTGCCCGTGATGCTCTACGACATCCCCGGGCGGTCGGGCATCCCACTGCAGACCGACACGATCGTGCGCCTCGCGGAGCACGAGCAGGTCGTCGCGATCAAGGACGCGAAGCACGACCTCGAGGCGAGCGCGTGGGTCATGGCCCGCGCCGAGCTCGCCTACTACTCGGGTGACGACGCCTGGACGCTGCCGCTGCTCGCTCTCGGCGGCGTCGGCGTGGTGGGCACGAGCACCCACCTGGTGGCCGACCGGACCCAGCAGATGATCGCCGCGTTCCTGGCGGGCGACCTGGCCGGCGCGCAGGCGCTGCACCTTGGGCTGCTCCCGATCTACTCGGGCATCTTCCGCGCGCCGGGCACCATCCTCGTCAAGGCGGCTCTGGAGCTGCTCGGCTTCCCCGTCGGCGGCGTCCGGCTGCCGCTGGTGCCCGCGACCGAGGCGGAGCGGGCGCAGCTGCGGCAGGACCTGCTCGCGGCGGGCGTCGAGGTCCCCGCGTGAGCCACCCACATCCCGAGCTCGGTCCTCCGCCGCCGTTGCCGGAGGGAGCGCTGCGCATCGTCGCGCTCGGCGGCCTCGGGGAGATCGGTCGCAACATGACCGTCTTCGAGCACGACGACCAGCTGCTCGTCGTCGACTGCGGCGTGCTGTTCCCCGAGGAGGAGCAGCCCGGCATCGACCTCATCCTCCCGGACTTCAGCTTCATCCGGGACCGGATCGAGGACGTCGTCGCGGTCCTCCTGACGCATGGCCACGAGGACCACATCGGCGCGGTGCCGTACCTGCTCCGCGAGCGTCACGACATCCCGATCATCGGTTCGCGGTTCACCCTGGCGCTGCTCGCCGCCAAGCTGCGCGAGCACCGCATCGAGCCGGTGCTGCAGGAGGTGGCCGAGGGCGACGAGCTGTCCGTCGGGCCGTTCGACCTGGAGCTGTTCGCGGTCAACCACTCCATCCCGGACGCCCTCGCCGTCGCGATCCGCACCTCCGCCGGCCTGGTGCTGCACACCGGCGACTTCAAGATGGACCAGCTGCCCCTCGACGGCCGGCTCACCGACCTGGGGGGCTTCGCGCGGCTGGGCCGCGAGGGCGTCGACCTCCTGCTGTCGGACTCCACCAACGCCGAGGTGCCCGGCTTCGTCACCCCGGAGCGCGAGATCGGCCCGGTGATCGACGAGGTCGTCCGTACGGCGACCCGTCGCGTCATCGTCGCGTGCTTCGCCTCGCACGTGCACCGGGTCCAGCAGGTGCTTGACGCCGCCGAGAGGCACGGCCGCAAGGTGGCCCTGGTCGGCCGCTCGATGGTGCGCAACATGGGCGTCGCGTCCGACCTGGGCCTGTTGCGGATGCCGCCCGGGATCGTGGTCGACATGAAGGACGTCGAGGCGATGGACCCGGCCCGCGTCGTCCTCATCTCGACCGGCTCGCAGGGCGAGCCGCTGTCCGCGTTGTCGCGCATGGCGAACCGGTCGCACCACCAGGTGCGCATCGAGGAGGGCGACACCGTCGTCCTCGCCAGCTCGCTGATCCCCGGCAACGAGAACGCCGTCTACCGCGTCATCAACGGCCTGGCCCGCTGGGGCGCCCGGGTGGTGCACAAGGGCGTCGCCAAGGTGCACGTGAGCGGCCACGCCCCGGCCGGCGAGCTGCTGTACCTGCTCAACGCGGTCAAGCCCTCGAACCTCATGCCCGTCCACGGTGAGTGGCGCCACCTGCGCGCGCACGCCGAGCTCGGGCGGCTCACCGGCGTCGACAACGTGGTGCTTGCCGAGGACGGCGTGGTGGTCGACCTCGTCGACGGCCGGGCGTCGATCACCGGCATCGTCGACTGCGGGTACGTCTACGTCGACGGCCTCGAGGTCGGCGACGTGGGGGAGTCGACCCTCAAGGACCGGCGGATCCTCGGCGAGGAGGGGTTCATCTCCTTCACGCTCGCCGTCGACTCGGTCACCGGCAAGGTGGCCGGTTCCCCGCAGATCTCCGCGCGCGGCTTCAGCGAGGACCCCAAGGCCTTCGACGACGTGCTGCCGCTGCTCGAGGCCGAGCTCGACCGGGCCGCCGAGGAGGGCATCGCCGACCCGCACCAGATCGGCCAGGTGTGCCGGAGGGTGCTCGGGAAGTGGGTGGCCGACACGTACCGCCGACGCCCCATGATCATCCCCGTCGTCCTCGAGGTCTGAGAGCGCGTCCGCCGTACCGGGCTCGTCGCACCCGCCCCGCGGGCGATCTTCGCGGTCTTCACTCCCGCCGGGTGGGTCCCGGTGAAGAACGTGGACGTCGGCGCCCGGGCAGCGGCGGGTGCGGCCGGACGGGTGACGGTACGGCGTGTCACGGCTGTGACTGACGGGACACCTGACCGGTTTGCGGGCTAGCGTGCGAGCATGGCCCCCAGCACGTCCACGCGCCGCCGCAGCCCGGCCAAGGGCGCGCGGAAGGGCACCGCACGCCGCAAGCCGGCTGCCCGCAAGCCCGCGCCGAAGCGCGCCCGGACCGCACGCCCCGCCGGACCCGGCCCGGTCGTCGTCGGGGGACGCGCGCTCGGTACGGCGGTCGGCGGCACCCTGGGCCTGCTGGCCCGCGGGGTCGGAGGCGCCACCCGGGCCGCCGGGAGCAGCGCGCGCGACCTCGACCCCGCGCACCGCCGTGACGGCCTGGGGCTCGCGCTGCTGGTCGGCGCCCTGCTGTCCGCGGGCGGTGCCTGGTGGCACGCCGGCCGCGCCGGCGACGCGCTCGCGGGCCTGGTGGAGGGCCTGTTCGGGCTGGGCGCCATGGTGCTGCCCCCGCTGCTGCTGCTCGCGGGCATCCGGGTGCTGCGCCACCCTGTCGTCGACGGCGCCCGTGGCCGGCTGCTGATCGGCTGGACCAGCCTGGCTCTCGGCGCGCTCGGCGTGCTCGACGTCGTCCGCGGCGGGCGCCCGGACGACGTCAAGGGCGGCGTCGTCGGCTTCCTGCTCGGCGACCCGCTGGCCAAGATGCTCACGCCCTTCCTCGCGGTCCCGATCCTGCTGCTGCTGACGGCGTTCGGCCTGCTGGTCGTCACCGCCACCCCCGTGCACCAGGTGCCCTCGCGCCTCGCTCTGCTGCGCGACAAGGTCCTCCTGCGCCGCACCCCCGAGCCGGAGCCCGAGCCCGAGCCGCTCGCGCCTCTCAACCGCGCCCGCCCGCGCCGGCGGGTCGCGGTGGCCCAGCAGAACGAGCCGGTCGACCTCACGCCCGTCGTCACGAGCGCGGACGACCGGGCGAGCGAGCCGGTCGTGCCGCCGCAGCACACCCCGGCCCCGAAGGTCGTCGAGCAGCTCGTCCTCAAGGGCGACTACGTGCTGCCGCCCGCCGACCTGCTCGGACAGGGCACGCCGCCCAAGAAGCGCAGCGCCGTCAACGACGAGGTCATCGCCGCGCTCACCCAGGTGCTGCAGGACTTCCAGGTCGACGCGCAGGTCACCGGCTTCAGCCGCGGCCCGACCGTAACGCGCTACGAGATCGAGCTCGGCCCCGCGGTCAAGGTCGAGCGCATCAAGACCCTGCAGCGCAACATCGCCTACGCCGTGAAGAGCCCCGACGTCCGGATCATCGACGTCATCCCCGGCAAGTCGGCCATCGGCATCGAGATCCCCAACAGCGATCGCGAGAACGTCAGCCTCGGCGACGTCCTGCGCAGCCCTGCCGCGACCAACGACCACCACCCGATGCTCGTCGCGCTCGGCAAGGACATCGAGGGCGGCTTCGTCTGCGCCAACATCGCGAAGACCCCGCACATCCTCATCGCCGGCGCCACCGGCGCGGGCAAGTCGACCTGCATCAACGCGCTGCTCGTCAGCATCCTGGCCCGCGCCACCCCGGACGAGGTCCGCCTGATCCTGGTGGACCCGAAGCGGGTGGAGCTCACCGCCTTCGAGGGTGTCCCGCACCTCATCACGCCGATCATCACGAACCCCAAGAAGGCCGCCGAGGCGCTGCAGTGGGTCGTGCGCGAGATGGACATGCGGTACGACGACCTCGCCGCCTCCGGGTTCCGGCACGTCGACGACTTCAACGCCGCGGTCCGCCGGGGCGAGCTCACGGCGCCGCCCGGCAGCGAGCGCGTCTACCAGCCCTACCCGTACCTCATGGTGATCATCGACGAGCTCGCCGACCTGATGATGGTCGCCCCCCGCGACGTCGAGGACGCGATCGTCCGCATCACGCAGCTCGCTCGAGCGGCCGGCATCCACCTGGTGCTCGCCACGCAGCGCCCCAGCGTCGACGTCGTCACCGGTCTCATCAAGGCGAACGTGCCGTCGCGGCTCGCGTTCGCCACCAGCTCCGGCACCGACTCCAAGGTCATCCTCGACCAGCCGGGCGCCGAGAAGCTCATCGGCAAGGGCGACTCGCTGTTCCTCCCCATGGGCGCCAGCAAGCCGTTGCGTGTGCAGGGCGCGTACGTCTCCGACGCCGAGGTCGCCGCGGTCGTCAGGCACTGCAAGGAGCAGCGCCAGCCGGCCTTCCGCGAGGACATCGCCGCCGCCGCGGAGTCGAAGAAGGAGATCGACGAGGACATCGGCGACGACCTCGACCTGCTCTGCCAGGCCGTCGAGCTGGTGGTGAGCACCCAGTTCGGCAGCACAAGCATGCTCCAGCGCAAGCTGCGCGTCGGGTTCGCCAAGGCGGGCAGGCTCATGGACCTGATGGAGAGCCGCGGCATCGTGGGCCCGTCCGAGGGGTCCAAGGCCCGCGACGTGCTGGTCACCCCCGACGAGCTCGAGGGCACGCTCCTGCTCCTGAGAGGGTGACCCCATGTGCTTCGCCGACGGATCGCTGGCACCCCCCGCGCCCGGTGCAGGGCAGGCGGGGGAGCAGCGCGCGCTGAGGGTCACCGCCGCGGACGGCAACGTGCTGCTCGCGCACGAGTGCCGCAGCGCGACACCCAGCCGCGTCGGGGTGCTGGTGCTGCCCGACGTACGCGGCCTGCACGCCTACTACCGCGACCTGACCGTCCGCCTCGCCGAGGTGGGCTGGGACGCGGTCGCGATCGACTACTTCGGGCGTACGGCGGCGGGCGAGGACCGCGGCGAAGACTTCCCCTTCATGGACCATGTGATGAAGACCACACCGGAGGGCGTCGCGCTGGACGTGGCAGCGGGCGTGGCGCACCTGCGGGGTCTCGGGGCCGAGCAGGTGTTCACGCTGGGCTTCTGCTTCGGCGCCAGCTACTCGTGGCGGCAGAGTGCGGACACCCCACGGCTCGCCGGCTGCATCGGCTTCTACGGGCGGTCCACCGCACCGCTCGAGGTGGTCGACCGCATGACGGCGCCGCTGCTCATGCTCGTGGCCGGCGCGGACGCGCACATCCCGGTCTCCGACGCGCGGCTGGTCGTCGACGCGGCGCCGGTGGAGACGGAGCTTGTTGTGTTCGAGGGCATGCCCCACTCGTTCTTCGACCGGACTGCCACCGAGCATGCCGATGCGTGCACCGAGGCGTGGGCCCGGATGATCGACTTCGTGAGGCGCCAGCGCGCCATCGTCTGACCTGCGGTGACGGTGCCGATCAAGACGCTTTGTCGCCATGCCGAGTGCAGTCCTAGACTTGTGAGCCAGCCAGCTTCCCCATGAGAGGTTCCACCGTGCCCTCCGACGAGCAAACGCTGGGCGCCGCGCTGCGCGCCGCGCGCGAGGCGGCTGGCAAGAGCGTGGAAGAGGTCAGCGAGTCCACCCGCATCCGCGGCACCCTCATCCGCGACCTGGAGGCCAACAGCTTCGCGTCCAGCATGGGCGCCGTGTACGCCCGCGGCCATGTCAAGGCCATCGCGCACGCCGTGGGTGCGGACCCGGCGCCGCTGCTGGCGCTGTTCGACGCCGCCCAGACGCCCGAGGATCCGCCCACGATCGTCGAGGTGGCCGCCGCGACCGCACCGAGCGGCTTCGACGGCAGCGCCTTCGCGGCCTCCGCGTCCGCGCTGCGACCCGAGCGCCGCACGCCCCGCTGGGGATTGGCGCTGGTGGCCGCGGCCGCCGTGCTTCTGGCGCTGGTCGGGATCGGCTACGCACGCGGTCCCAAGCACCCCGACCAGAGCGCGCTGACGGGCCCCACGTCTTCACCCGCCACCTCGGCCCGACCGCCTGCCGTGCACACGCCGGCGCCCGACTCGGTCGCTTCCAAGCCCGCCGTGACGGGCGCCCAGCTGCGGCTGCGCGTCATCGGCGGCACGTCGTGGGTGAGTGTCAGCAACGCGGGCGGCAAGACGCTGTTCGAGGGGATCTTGCACGACGGCCAGTTCAAGGACTTCCTCGACCCGCTGCGCCTGAAGGTCGTGGTCGGCAACGCCCTTCCCGTCAACCTCAACTGCGGCGGCAAGGACAGCGGCCCCGCCGGCGCCGCAGGCAAGGTGAAGACCTTCGTCTGCACCTCCGCCGGCCTCAAGCCCCTCTAGTGGCAGCTCGCCGCCTGTCGCTCGTCACGCTCGGCTGCGCACGGAACGAGGTCGACTCCGAAGAGATCGCGGCTCGCCTCGACGGTGCCGGCTGGGAGCTCACCGACGAGGCCCCCGACGTGGTCGTGGTGAACACCTGCGGCTTCGTCGAGTCCGCGAAGAAGGACAGCATCGACACGCTGCTCGCCGCCTCGGACACGGGCGCGAAGGTCGTCGCCGTGGGCTGCCTCGCCGAGCGGTACGGCGAGGAGCTGGCCAGCCAGCTCCCAGAGGCTGACGCGGTGCTCGGCTTCGACTCCTACGCCGACCTGTCCTCCCACCTTCAGGCCGTGCTCGACGGCGCCCACCTGCCCAGCCACACGCCCGGCGACCGCCGCACGCTCCTCCCGATCAGCCCGGTGGAGCGCCAGCGACCCGCCGCCGAGCTCGAGGTCGGCATCCCCGGTCATGCCGGCGGACCCACCGTGCTGCGCAAGCGGCTCGACGACGGGCCGGTGGCCTCCCTCAAGCTCGCCTCCGGCTGCGACCGGCGATGTGCCTTCTGCGCCATCCCGAGCTTTCGCGGCGCCTTCGTCAGCCGGCGCCCCGCCGACGTGCTGGCCGAGGCCCGATGGCTGGCCGACCGCGGCGTCAAGGAGCTCGTGCTCGTCAGCGAGAACAGCACGTCGTACGGCAAGGACCTCGGCGACCTGCACCTGCTCGAGACGCTGCTGCCGGAGATCGCCGCGATCGTGCCGCGGGTGCGGCTGTCGTACCTCCAGCCGGCCGAGATGCGGCCCACGCTGGTGCGCACGCTCACGAGCACGCCCGGCGTCGCGCCGTACCTCGACATGTCCTTCCAGCACGCCTCGCCGACGGTGCTGCGCCGGATGCGGCGGTTCGGCGGAGGCGGGAGCTTCCTGGAGCTGCTCGGTCAGGTGCGGGCCCTCGCCCCGGCGGCCGGCGTACGCAGCAACGTCATCGTCGGCTTCCCCGGCGAGACCGAGGCCGACGTCGAGGAGCTCGAGCGGTTCCTCACCGCTGCTCGGCTCGACGCGGTCGGGGTGTTCGGGTACTCCGACGAGGACGGCACCGAGGCCGCCACGCTGCCCGACCACCTGCCGCAGGAGGTCGTGGACGAGCGGGTCGCGCGCGTCACCGCCCTGGTCGAGGAGCTCACTGCGCAGCGGGCCGAGGAGCGGTACGGCGAACTCGTGAGCGTCCTCGTCGAGGAGGTCCTCGACGGGCAGGCCGAGGGCCGGGCGCTGCACCAGGCGCCCGAGGTGGACGGGTCGACCGTGCTGCTGGGCCACGGGTTCGCGGTCGGGGACGTCGTGGAGGCCCTGGTCGTGGGCTCCGAGGGCGTCGACCTGGTGGCCGAGCCCCGGTGAGCGGAGAAGAGAGCTCGCGCAGCGAGCGAGCGCCGCAGCGAACGATGAGACTGAGCCAGGTGCCGGTCAGCGACCCGCTCGCGCAGCCCACGTCGTCGGCGGGCACCTGGAACGTCGCGAACGCCCTGACGGTCTTCCGACTGCTGCTCGTCCCGGTCTTCGTGCTGGTGCTCTTCCAGGACGGCGGCCACGACGAGGGCTGGCGCCTGGTGGCGTTCGGGGTGTTCGCGCTGGCGTCGTACACCGACCGGGTCGACGGCCAGCTGGCCCGCAGCCGCAACCTCGTGACCTCCTTCGGCAAGCTCGTCGACCCCATCGCCGACAAGGCGCTCACCGGCGCCGCGCTCATCGGGTTGTCGGTGCTGGGCGACCTGCCGTGGTGGATCACCACCGTCGTGCTCGTGCGCGAGATCGGCGTGACGCTGCTGCGGTTCTGGGTCATCCGGCACGGCGTGATCCCTGCCAGCCGCGGAGGCAAGCTCAAGACGCTGCTGCAGGGGCTGGCGATCGGGCTCTACCTGCTGCCGTTGACCGGCTGGGCGGCGACCGCCCGGGCCTGGGTCATGGTGCTGGCCGTGCTCGTCACGGTCGTGACCGGCCTCGACTACGTGGCCCGGGCCCTCACCCTGCGGCAGACGAGTGAGCGGGCCGCGATGAAGCGGGCCCGCCGGGAGGCCCAGCGGCAGTGAGCGGAGAAGCCAGCGGCGTGTGCCGCGAGCGCCGGAGCGAACCATGTGGTTGAGGGGTGCCGTCGTCGCCGTGGGCACCGAGCTGTTGCTCGGCGACGTCGTCAACTCCGACGCCGCCTGGCTCGGCCGCCGGCTGCGCGACGCCGGCGTCGAGGTCGTGACCTCGGTCGTCGTGCCCGACGACCTCGACCGCGTCGTCGAGGCCATCAGGCTGTGCCGGCTCGCCGCCGAGGTGGTCGTTGTCTGCGGGGGTCTGGGCCCTACTCGGGACGACCTCACCCGTGACGCCGTGGCGGTAGCCTGCGAGGCACCCCTGGCCCGTGACGAGGCGCTCGAGGCGGAGCTGCGGGCCAAGGTCGCGGCGTACCTGCCTGAGGTCCCGACCGACGTGCTCCGCCAGGCCGACGTGCCCCGGGGCGCTCGGGTGCTGCCCAACCCCGTCGGCACGGCTCCGGGGCTGTGGCTGGAGCACGAGGGCGGAGTCGTCGTGGCGCTGCCCGGCCCGCCGCACGAGCTCCAGGCGGCGGCGCGTCCCATCTGGGCGTGGCTCGTCGAGCGGGCCGGAGGAGCGCTGGTCACGCGCCAGGTGGGCGTCGCCGGCGTACCCGAACCGGTGGTGGCCGAGCGGGTGGACGCGGCCGTGACGCTGCCCGACGGGGTCGCGATCTCCTACCTCCCGGGCGGCTGGGTCGTCCGGGTCCGGTTCACGGGGCGCGACGCCGCCGTGCTTGACCCGCTGGTCGAGAAGGTGGACGCCCTGTTCGGCGACGCCGTCGTGGGGCACGACGACGAGACCCTGGAGGGGGTCGTGCACCGCCTGCTCGGGGCTGCCGGCCAGACCGTCGCGGTCGCCGAGTCGCTCACCGGGGGGCAGCTCGCTGGGGAGCTGTCCCGGCGGGCGGGAGCCTCGGCGACGTTCCGGGGCAGCGTCGTCGTGTACGCGACCGAGCTGAAGGCCTCCCTCGCGGGTGTCCCCGAAGAGGTCCTGGCCGCCGAAGGCGCCGTCTCCCGTCGTACGGCGGAAGCGCTGGCTCTCGGGGCACGTGACCGCCTCGGCGCGGACTGGGGACTGGGGGTCACCGGTGTCGCCGGTCCGGACGAGCAGGACGGTGTGCCGGTCGGGACAGTGTTCGTGGGGGTGGCCGGCCCGGACGGGGTCGAGGTGCGCGAGCTGCAGCTGCCCGGGGACCGCCCGCGGGTGCGGTCGCTCGCCGTGGCCGCCGCCCTGGACCTGCTCCGGCGCCGGCTGCGTGGGCGCGGCTTCTCGGGGAACACCTCGCCTGGTTCCTGACGTTCTGCTCCGAGCGGACGCGTGTGGGGTGTGCCTTCGTCCGCGCTGACGGGTAGCGTGGCGGTCTACCCGGTCCACGAGCCTGGGGACCTGCGCTGGAGGAGGTGGTGTCGGTGGTGCTGCGAGCGCTCATCGGCGACGCCCTCCGCGAGACGCGGCTGCGGCAGCACCGCACGCTGCGCGAGGTCTCCGGTGCCGCGCGGGTCAGCCTCGCCTACCTCTCCGAGGTCGAGCGCGGGCAGAAGGAGGCCTCCTCCGAGCTGCTCGCCAGCATCTGCCAGGCCCTCGGCGTCCGCCTCTCCGACGTGCTGCGTCGCGTCAGCGACGAGCTGGCGCTGGTGGAGCCGCACCCGCTCTCTGTCGTGGTCCCCGCGCAGGTGGCGCCCGTGGCCGAGACGGCCGACGTGAGCGCCTCCGTCAGCGCCGCCGCCTGAGCCGGGTCGTGGCCGCCGCCTCCGACGTCCCGGTGCGGGCGCCCGGGACGCGGGCCCGCTCCGGGAACGCGATGGCCCGCACCCGCACGGCGCTGCTCGACGCCGCCGCGGCCTGCCTGGCGCGCTACGGCATCCGCAAGACGACCATGGTCGACGTCGCCGCCCGCAGCGGCGTCGCCAAGGCGACGCTCTACAACCACTTCCGCACCAAGGAGGACCTGCTCGCCGCTCTCGTCGAGGACCGGGTGCAGGCGCTGGTGGCGAAGGCCGTCGTGGTCGCCGGGCAGGACGGCCTCGAGGCTGCTCTCACGGGGGTGGCCGGGGCGCTCGCCGAGGACCCGGCGCTGCGGCGGGCGGCCACTCAGGAGCCGGCGCTGCTGGCGCCGCTCGCGGCCCCGGGGGCGGCGCGCGCCTGGGAGC
>JBKOVB010000150.1:0-5824 GCA_046723735.1 Actinomycetota bacterium
GCAACGACGGCGTCTCGGTCGACGCCAGCCTGCACGTGCGTCTTCGCTGACGCGAGCCCCTTCCCCTGGCACCCTCTGGGCGGGGCGAGTCCACCCGACTCGCCCCGCCCCATGCCGTTCCGTCCGATCCCAGCCCTGGCCGAGGTATGACCGACCTGCACCTGGAACAGATCCTCCCCGCCGCGCGCTCCGGGGAGGCTTGGGCGCTGCGCGTGGTCTACGAGGAGCTGGCCCCAAGGGTCCACGGCTACCTCGTCGCGCACGGCGCCCGCGAGCCCGAGGACCTCACCAGCGAGGTGTTCCTCACCGTGCTCCCCCGGCTCGCGTCCCTGACCGGCGGTGTTCCCGGGCTGAAGACCTTCACCTTCTCGGTGGCCCACGCCCGGCTGGTCGACGACCACCGCAAGAGGTCCCGGCGCGAGCCGGAGCGGCCGTACGAACCCGAGCAGGACCGCCGTACCTCCGCCTCCGCCGAGCAGGTGAGCCTCGAGGAGCTCGGCACCGAGCGGGTCCACGCGCTGCTCGACACCCTGCCGGCCCCCCAGCGCGAGGTCCTCCTGCTGCGCATCGTCGCCGACCTCAGCGTCGACGAGGTGGCGCACACGATCGGCAAGTCGCCCGGCGCCGTGAAGCAGCTGCAGCGGCGAGGCCTGCTGCACCTGCGCGAGACGCTGCGCCGCGAGGCCCGAGACGAGCTGACCCATGCGTAACCCTCTGCGCCCCCGCGACGATGACAGAGGCGTGAGATCCCGACGCCGCCTCGACGACCGTGAGGTCGCGGCCCTGCTGAGCGGTCGCCCCGTCGAGGGCGAGCCCGAGCTGACCGCGCTCACCACCGTGCTGCGCAGCCTCACCGAGGCGCCAGCACCGGCGCCGTCGGACGCGCTGGCCGCGATGCTCGCCGACGGCGTGGCGCAGCAGGACCGGCTGCCGCTGGCACCGGACGAGCACCGACCGTTCGCGCCCGCCGTGGAGCCGCGCAAGGCCCCACGCCGCCTCGGGCTGGGCCTCGTGACGAGCACGGCGGCCCTCGCCCTGCTGCTGGGTGGCGCCGTCGCCAACGCCCTGCCCGAGCACGCTCAGAACGCGGTGTCCACGGTCGTGGGCTGGGTCTCCCCGGTGCACCTCCCCCGGCACACGCCCGCGCCGCACCCGACGCCCCGCAGCGAACCGGTCGCGACCGCACGCCCGACGCCGTCGGCGCCCACGACGTCTCCAAGCCCGGTGGCACCACCCTCGGCGCACCCGACGCGGCCGGCCGCGCACGTGACCCCCGCGCCGCAGGACACGCCATCGACAGACGACGGCGTCGTCGACGAGCAGCCGACCGACGAGCAGCCGACCGACGAGCCCACGCCGGACGACAGCGCCACCGACAGCCCGGACGACAACGAGGTCGACATGGGCGAGGGCGGCCCCGGCACCTCCGGCTGAGGCGGCGGCCCGCGCAGCGGCGCTACGCGACCAGGTACGACGAGAGCTCGGCCGCCAGGCCGGGGTGGACGCGCGCGGTCATCCGCGTGCCCTCGGCGAGGTGCTCCTCCGTGAGCACCTCCCCCTCGTCGTGCACCCGCGAGACGAGCCGGCCCTCGTCGTACGGCAGGACCACGTCGACCACGACGTCCGGGCGCGGCACCTCCTGCTCGAGCACCTCGAGCAGGTCGTCCAGGCCCTCGCCGGTCTTGGCCGACACCGCGACCAGGTGCTTCTCGCGGCGCTGCAGCCGGGACAGCACCAGCGGGTCCGCGACGTCGCACTTGTTGACGACGACGACCTCGGGGACGTCGTGCGCGCCGATCTCGGCGAACACCTGGCGGACCGCCTGCAGCTGACCCTCCGGGTCAGGGTGCGAGCCGTCGACCACGTGGAGGATCAGGTCGGCGTCGGCCACCTCCTCCAGCGTGGAGCGGAAAGCTTCCACGAGCTGGTGCGGCAACCGTCGTACGAAGCCGACGGTGTCGGCGAGGGTGAAGTCGCGGCCGGACGGCGTGCGGGCCTTGCGGACCGTCGGGTCGAGGGTCGCGAACAGGGCGTTCTCCACGAGCACGCCGGCCCCGGTGAGCCGGTTGAGCAGCGAGGACTTGCCGGCGTTCGTGTAGCCGGCGATCGCGACGCTCGGTACCTGGTGGCGCCGGCGCTCCTGCCGCTTCACGTCCCGCGCGGTCTTCATGGCCCCGATCTCGCGGGTGAGCTTGGCCTTGCGCGCCCGGATGCGCCGCCGGTCGGTCTCGATCTTCGTCTCGCCGGGACCGCGGGTGCCGACGCCGCCGCCGCCGGACCCGCCACCGCCGGCGCCGCCGCCCTGCCGGGACAGCGACTCGCCCCAGCCGCGGAGCCTCGGGAGCATGTAGGTCATCTGCGCCAGCTCGACCTGGGCCTTGCCCTCCCGGCTCGTCGCGTGCGTGGCGAAGATGTCGAGGATGAGCCAGGTCCGGTCGATGACCTTGACCTTGACGAGGTCCTCCAGCGCCCGGAGCTGACCGGGACTCAGCTCGCCGTCGCAGATCACGGTGTCGGCGCCGCTGCCGAGCACGACGTCGCGAAGCTCGGCCGCCTTGCCGGACCCGACGTAGGATTTGGGGTCGGGCGTGTCCTTGCGCTGCACCAGCCCCTCGAGCACCTGGCAGCCGGCGGTCTCGGCGAGCGCCTTCAGCTCGAACAGCGAAGTCTCCACGTCGTCGCCGCGCGGGTAGACGCCCATGAGCACCACCCGCTCGAGGCGGAGCTGGCGGTACTCGACCTCGCTGATGTCCTCGAGGTCGGTGCGGATCCCGGCGACGCGGCGGAGCGCCTGACGCTCCTCGAGGTCGAAGCCCTCGCCCTCGAGCTCGTGCCACGGGTCGTCGACGGGAAGGTCTGGGAGCGCGATGCCCGGTTCGAGGTGGATCGCGGCGTCGCTCTCGTTGGTGAGCTGGTCTCTGCGGTTCGGCTCTGTCATCCCTGCCCTGTCGTACGGCTGCCCGTCCATGCTCCCACTCGGGCGGCTGGGCGGCACGGGAGTTGTCCCGATACCTGCTTCAACACCGGCCGCCCGTGCCCGCCTTCCGGGTCTCGCGGACCCATCCGCGGGTCAGCCGCCCTGCAGGCGCTCCTCCACTGCGGCGACCTTGCGGTGCATCGCGTCGGTGGCCCCCTCACGGAGATCCGCCTTGAGCACCAGCGACACCCGCGGCGAGACCGCGGCAACGGCCATCGTGGCCGCCTTGACCACGGCCATCACCTCGTCCCACTCCCCCTCGATGTTGGTGAACATCGAGTTGGTCTCGTGCGGCAGCCCGGACTCCCGCACCACCTTCACGGCGGCCGCGACGGCATCCGCCATGGAGCCCTTCGCGTCGGGGCTGTCAGGGGCGACGGAGAAGGCGACGAGAGTGCTCATGACTGCCAGACTCCCACCTCGTGGACGACACTCCCACCCCCGCTGAGGCACGGGAGTCGCGCTCCGCCCCGGAGGAGGCGCCCGCGACGGGGCGGGGCGCGACTCCCGTCCCATCCGGTACGGCGGAGCTGCTCACCCAAGGCGCCGACCGCGCTCCCTGGCGCCCGAACCGGCGACTCGTGCTGAGCGTCGCAGTCGTCCTGCTGCTCGGAGCGGCCGGGGGCGCCTTCGTCGCCTGGCGTCACTACGAGCAGGAGCTGGACCGCCGGGCCGTCGCAGCGCTGGCGCTGTCCGCCCAGCTCACCGTCACCGAGGGGCCCTCCGACTCGTCCGGCGTCCCCGGTCCCGGAGGCCTCGTCGTCAGCCTGGTCAACGGCGGGCCCGCGCCGGTGGAGGTGCTCGGCCTGGGGTTGTCGGGCCCCTTTCCGTGGCAGCCCACCCGGACCCACGTCGGCGGCTACAGCACGGCCGAGGTGCCCGTGTCCGCAGGAGTGCGCTGCGGGCCGGAGCTCTACACCGACGCGGCGCACAGCGTCCGGGTGCGGGTGCAGACCCAGCGCGGCAGCGTCGTGACGAGAGAACTGACCCTCGGCGACACCAGTGTCGGAGCCGTCGAGAGCCTCGGACGCGCTCGGTGCGGGCTCGTCCTGCCCGACGAGGCGATCTCGTCCGCACCGACCCGAGCCGTGGTCCAGGGCCTCGATCTCGTCCTGCGCCTGAGGCTGGTGAACACGGGCCCGGAACCCCTCGTCGTGACGCGCCTGGCTGCCGCCCCGGGGCTGCTCGCGTCGGCCCCGCTGCCCGTCAGCGTCCCCGCCCGCCGTAGCGTGGACGTGCCCGGGACGACGGCTTTCACAATGTCGGTGCGGCTCCTGAGCTGCCGGGCCCTGCAGGAGGGGCGCGACGCTTTCCCGGCCTTCCAGGCTCTGGACCAGCTCCGGGCCACCGTCAGCAACGCGCACGTCACCCGCGTGGCGTTCCTTTCCCTCTCCCGCATCGACGGCATCGAGGGTGGTCACACGTCCATCGACGCGTCGGCGCTGATCTCCAGCCTCTGCCCCGCCTGACCCAGGCCCGGTTCTGCCAGACTGCGCGCTCGTGACCGAGACGCTCGACCTGCTCACCAACGGGTCCGACCGCGACCCCTGGCGGCCCAGCCGTCGGTGGAAGCTCGCCGTGGCGGGGGTGCCACGCTCGGGCTCCTCGCCGGCGCAGGAGTGACCGGGAAGCGCTACCTCGAGCACGAGCACCAGCTGGACGTGCAGGCCGAACGTGCGGTCGGGATCGATGTCGTCAGCGGAGAGGCTCCCGGCGACGGCTCGGGCTACGGCTTCGTGCTGACCAACTTCGGTGCCCGCCGGGTGCACCTGCTCGGCTTCCGACTGCTCGGCACCGCCTTCGAGGAGCAGCACCTCGACGACGACCTCGACCCGGCGAGCGCCATGACGATCACGGTCAGGCCGGGCACCCGCTGCGACGCCACGCAGGAGGCCGACCCACCGTCGAAGGCACTTGTGCGGCTGCGGACCGACCGCGGCACGGTGATGACCTACTCAGCCGTGATGGCGGAACCGAACTTCGCGGCGGCCTACGAGGAACGTGTGCGGTGCGGCTTCCAACCGCCGTCCGAGGCCACCCAGCTCCTGGTCGAGCAGGCCCGCGTCCACGGACGTGCGATGTCGCTCGTGCTGACGGGGAGCAACGCCAGCCGCTGGCCCATCACGCTCGACGGTTTCACCGTGGCCCCCGGGCTCGCCGTCACGGCGAAGGTCCCCGGGGCGATCCCGGGGAGCGACCCGAGCACCCACGTCTGGAGCGCCACCCCGATCCGGCTCACCGTGCGTGTGACGAGCTGTCGCCGGTTGCGCGAGAGCTGGGCCTTCACGGACCCGACCAGCCAGCTGCTGCTGGCCCGCGTGCACAACCGCTACGAGAGCGGCACGGTCGAGCTGCTCACGGGAGACGGCGGCCCGGGCCTGGAGCTGTCCGACGACCAGCTCCTTCGCCCGTTGCTCGACAGCTGTCCCTGACCGCAGCCGCTTACAGCGCGCGCAGGCCGGTGGCGAGCTCCTCACGCTCGCTGTCGGTCAGCACCTCGAACGCCGGCTGCACCAGCGCGTCGGTCACGGCCTCGACCGCGACC
This sequence comes from Actinomycetota bacterium, assembly GCA_046723735.1. GTDB lineage: Bacteria > Actinomycetota > Actinomycetes > Mycobacteriales > SCTD01 > RYN-111. The sequence goes on from JBKOVB010000150.1 coordinate 5,523, forward strand.
ATGGCGTCCTTCGCGAGCGCGGGGTCGGGCCACGGCTTGGGCCAGCCGAAGAACTCGGCCGCCGCCTCGCCGTTGCGGCCCGACACGATGGCCTGCAGCGGCGGGATGCCGGCCGCGCGCACCGCCACCAGGTGGCTGCCGCCGCGGTGCTCACGGCCCGCCATGAGAGCGAGCGCCAGCCGCGCCGGCCCGTCATCGGGTCCGTCATGCAGCTGCGCGCGCCAGCCCGCGAACAGCGGTAGCCCGGCGACATCAGCCGCGTCCAGCACCCGCGTGAGCAGGTCGGCCAACCGGTCAGCACC
>JBKOVB010000087.1:0-9485 GCA_046723735.1 Actinomycetota bacterium
TCCTGGTGACGTCGTCGTCGCAGCGACCCAGGGCGCGGGCTGTTTCGGCGCTGCCTACGAGTTCCTCTTCAACACGGCGTACCGGCTGCGCAAGGCGGGTCTCAAGCGCCAGGTCACGCTCACGTACGTCACCGCTGAGCCGTTCCTGGGGCACTTCGGGATCGGTGGCCTGCCGCACGGCGAGGGCCTGCTCGGACTCTTCTGCAGGAAGGAGGGGATCGAGACCGAGGTAGCGGTCGCGATCGACCACGTCGCCGAGGACGCCATCGTCCTGGCCGACGGCAAGGTGATCCCGTCGGCCTACTCGATGGTCATCGCGCCGTTCCTCGGCCAGGAGGTCATCACCCGGACGTCGGCCCTGGGTGCGGACGAGAAGGGCTACATCCCGGTCCGTCCGACGTACCAGAGCGAGAAGTACGACGACGTCTACGTCGTCGGTATCGCAGCGGCCGTCGCGGTGCCCTGGCAGACCGCCGTGCCGGTCGGGATCCCCAAGACGGGCTACCCCACCGAGGTGCAGGCGCACACCGCCGCCCACAACATCGCTGCGCAGATCCGTGGTGAGGTGCCTGCCCAGGAGAAGACGTTCGGCGACATCCCCGCCGTCTGCGTGATGGACGCCGGCAACAACGGGGTCATCATCCTGGCCGACAAGATGCTGCCGCCTCGCAAGCACGCGGTGCTCATCCCCGGCCCGCAGTCGCACGTGATGAAGCTGGGGTTCGAGCGGTACTTCCTCTGGAAGGCTCGCAACGGCTACGTGCAGCTGCCCTAGCAGCCGAAGGCGGCCAGGCCCTTTGCCGGGCGCCGACCACGGCCGCGACGCTGACCAGGGCGACGCCCTGCGCACGTCCCGCGAGGTTCACCAGGCGACGTTCGGCTGTTGTGCTCCACGATCGGCGCCGTCCTTGCGAGCCCTCGCCCATCGTGACGACGGACCCGCGCGTCCGCGAGATGCACGGCGTCGCCCCAGAGTGGGTGCCGCGAGGGCGGGGCATCAATCGGATGACCACCCGCGCCGTCGGCCAGCGGGCTCATGGCGCGCTCCTCGTCTGCGACAGGAGGTCGCGATGAGCGTGGACCCGTTCGGCAGCTTCGGCAGCTTCGACGACATCGTGAACCGGTTCTTCGGCGGCGATCCCTTCGGGCGGCCGCCGGCCGTGCAGCGCGTCAACCTGCAGCGGCTGCTCAGCGAACAAGCCAAGGAACTGCTACGACGAGCCGCGGACGCCGCGACGGAGGCTGGCAGCGACGAGGTCGACGTGAGCCACCTGCTCTGGGCCGCCACCCAGTTGCCCGCCACGCGCGAGCTGCTCCAGCGCGCCGGTGCCGACGTCGACGACATCGCGCGACGGATGCAGCCGGCGAAGGGGACGGCCACCGACGAGACACCGACGCTGTCGCCGGCGGCAAAGCGGGCGCTCCAGGACGCGCACACCCAGTCACGCGCCGGGGGCTCGTCGTACATCGGTCCGGAGCACATCCTGCTCGGCATCGCCGGCAACCCTGAGACCCCCGCGGGGGCGCTGCTGCGCGGCATGGCGACCTCGCAGACTGGACCGGGGCCGCAAGCGCAAGCGAGCACCACACCGACGCTCGACCAGTACAGCCGCGATCTCACCGAGCTCGCCGAGGACGGCAAGCTCGACCCGGTCATCGGCCGCGAGCTCGAGGTCGAGCAGACGATCGAGGTGCTGTCCCGCCGTACCAAGAACAACCCGGTGCTCATCGGCGACCCGGGGGTCGGCAAGACCGCGATCGTGGAGGGCATCGCACAGCGGGTCGTCAACGGCGACGTGCCGTCCACGCTGGCCGACCGTCGGGTGGTCGCGCTGGACCTGTCCGGGATGCTCGCCGGCACCAAGTACCGCGGGGAGTTCGAGGAGCGCCTCAAGGGCGTGATGGACGAGATCACCGCCGCCGAGGGCGACCTCATCGTCTTCATCGACGAGCTGCACAACGTGGTCGGCGCCGGCGCGGCCGAGGGCGCGATGGACGCCGGCAACATGCTCAAGCCCGCGCTGGCCCGCGGCGAGCTGCACGTCATCGGCGCCACGACGATGGAGGAGTACCGCAAGTACGTCGAGAAGGACGCCGCTCTCGAGCGCCGCTTCCAGCCGATCCTCGTACCCGAGCCGAGCGTCGAGGACACCATCGCGATCCTGCGCGGCCTGCGCGACCGGTACGAGGCGCACCACCAGGTCCGCTACAGCGACGAGTCCCTCATCGCGGCCGCCGAGCTCTCCGACCGGTACATCACCGCCCGCTTCCTGCCCGACAAGGCGATCGACCTCGTCGACCAGGCAGGAGCGCGGGTCCGGCTGCGCTCCCGTACGCCGGCGCCCGACACGCGCGCCCAGGAGGAGCGGCTCGCGGGTCTGCGCCGCGAGAAGGACAGCGCCGTGGCGAACGAGGACTACGAGCGCGCCAACGGGTTGAAGGACCAGATCGCCGAGGCCGAGCGGGAGCTCGCCGAGGCCCGTGCGCGGCCGGGCACCACGCCGGTGATCACCGCCGACGACATCGCCGAGGTCGTCTCGCGCGCCACGGGCATCCCGGTCGCCGAGCTCACCGAGGAGGAGCGCGACCGGCTGCTCAAGCTCGAGGAGCACCTGCACGAGCGCGTGGTGGGGCAGGAGGAGGCGGTCGAGGCGGTGGCCGACGCCGTACGACGGAGCCGGGCGGGTCTCGGCGACCCGAACCGCCCCCAGGGCTCGTTCCTGTTCCTCGGACCCACCGGCGTCGGCAAGACCGAGCTCGCCCGGGCGCTGGCCTCGGCGCTGTTCGGCAGCGAGGACCGGATGGTCCGGCTCGACATGAGCGAGTTCCAGGAGCGGCACACCGTGTCGAGGCTCGTGGGGGCGCCTCCGGGGTACGTCGGGTACGAGGAGGCCGGCCAGCTCACCGAAGCGGTCCGGCGCCGGCCCTACTCGGTCGTGCTCCTCGACGAGATCGAGAAGGCCCACCCGGACGTCTTCAACACGCTGCTGCAGCTGCTCGACGACGGCCGGCTGACCGATGCCCAGGGGCGCACGGTCGACTTCTCCAACACCGTGATCATCATGACCAGCAACGTGGGTGCGGACCGCATCCTGGCGGCCACCCAGGCGGGTCGTGACGTCGCCTCGCTTCGGGACGAGCTGATGGACCTGCTCTCCCACCACTTCCGGCCCGAGTTCCTGAACCGCATCGACGAGATCGTGCTGTTCCACGGCCTCGACCGGTCCCAGCTGCGGCAGATCACAGGGCTGCTCCTCGAGCACGTGCGCCGGCGGCTGCACGCCCAGCGTGTGAGCCTCGAGATCAGCGACGAGGCGATGGACTGGCTCGCGAACACGGGCTACCAGCCCGAGTTCGGCGCCCGCCCGCTGCGTCGGACGATCCAGCGCGAGGTGGACCGACCGCTCTCCCGGATGCTCCTGAACGGGGACCTCTCCCCAGGCCAGACCGTGCACGTCGGCGTGCGGAAGACAGGGCTGCACTTCGACGTCAGCGGGTCGCCCGAGGAGCGCAAGGACGTCATCGACCTGCGGGAGGCCGAGGCTCCGGCGAAGACCTGAGTTCCTGCGCGTCTGACGACTGCGGCGCCTTCAGGGCCGCGAGCAGCTCGGACAACGGCACGGGCCTGCCGTAGTACCAGCCCTGACCGAGGGCCACACCCCGCTCGCGCAGCACCTTGACCTGCTCCGACGTCTCCACGCCCTCGGCCACCATCGACAACCCGAGGGTGCCCGCCATCTCGATGATGTGGAACACGACCTGGCTCGTGGCGGCGTCCGTGCCCAGCGTGTCGACGAACGACTTGTCGATCTTGAGGTAGTCGAGCTCGAAGCTCTGCAGCGAGGCGAGGCTCGAGTAGCCGGTCCCGAAGTCGTCGAGCGCGACGCTGATGCCGGCCGCGCGCAGGTCCTTCAGGACGGGCCCGGCCAAGTCCGGCTCCACGAAGACGCGCTCGGTGATCTCGACGACGAGGCCGCCCGGAGGTGCTCCCAGCCGGGCCGCGAGGTCGACCAGGCGCGCGACGATCCTGGGGTGGTGGAGGTCTTCAGCGGACAGGTTGAGCGCCAGGTGGAAGTCCGGGTTCAGGCGGAACAGGTCGCCCGCCTCGTCGGCCACGATGGCGAGCATCCGCTCGGTCAGCCCGCCCATCATCCCGGCGTCCTCGGCCTCCGGGATGAACACGTCCGGCCGCGTGAGGGACCCGTCCGAGCGGCGCCACCGCAGCAGCGCCTCCGCACCGAGGCAGCGTCCGGTCTCCATCTCGTGCACGGGCTGGTACGCCACGAAGAACTCGTCGCGGCGCAGAGCCGTACGCATGGTGGCGGCGGGGGTGAGGCGGGTTCGGCTGATCATCGCCACGGCTGTGGCCAGCGCGATCCCGACCAGGATCCCGAAGGGGACCGTGTGCCACAGCGTGCTCACGAGCTGGTCATGAAGCGCGGAGGCGGGGAGCGCCGCGAGAGTTCCGTAGTAGTAGCGCCGCGACGTCGTGCTTGCGACCGGGCGACCGTCGTGGACGTACGACGTGGCGCCCTGCGTGTCGAAGCGGTTCAGCCAGGCAGGGTCGACATGACCGCGCGAGGTCAGCACCCGCCCACTGGGCAGTGCCACCGTCGCGAGGGTGACGCCGCTGCCAGGGGGCGCGACGTCGAGGGCCAGGTCCTCGTGGATGAGGGCGGCGAAGCCGTAGCGCTCCGCCACGAGGAAGCCCGAGCCCCCTCCGAAGGGCGGACGAACCGCCGTGCGCACCTCGACGTCCCCGGGTGACACGAAGTCGACGGGTCCGAGGTCGATCTGCTGGTCGCCGCCGAGCGACGAGCACACCAGCCGGTTGTGCTCGACGGCTCCGACGGCTTGGAGGTAGCCGGAGGCCACGTCGATCTGGCGCATCAGCTGCTGCTGCGCGGGCGCGCAGGGTGAGGCGGGGGCCGTCGCCGCGAGCCGCGTGAGGCCGGCGTCGGCCTGCTCGGCCGTCTGGTCGGAGCGGTGCAGCACGTCGCGGGCGTAGAGCGAAGCGCGCTCGCGGGTCAGCTCGGACGCCTGGTGCAGGGAGTAGAGCACGGCCCCCACGACCGGGATCGCGAACACCGTGAGGGCAAGAGCCGCGACGACGAGGCGCCTGAGCCGTCGGCCGGTCATGCTGCCCCTTCCACGGTCCCAACGGTAGGCCCTGGGGGCCGCACCGTCGCAGGCTTCGCCGGAGCGTGACTAGCCGCCCCGGCACGGGGTACGTCCCCGCCCCGAGGACGGAGGAGCTGGACGTGGCGCGCAACACCAGGGTGATCGCTGACGCGAGTCCGCGGGACGTCTTCGACGTGCTCCGTGACGGCTCGAGCTTTGCCTCCTGGGTGGTCGGGACGCGGACCATCCGAGACGTCGAGGAGGGGTGGCCGCGGCCCGGTACGTCGATCCACTTCACCGCTGGCTACTGGCCGCTCCGCAACGACGACCGGACCCAGTCCCTCGCCTACCAGGCGGACGTGCGGCTGGAGCTCGAGGCGCAGCTGTGGCCTGCGGGCACGGCGCGCATCGCGATCGAGGTGGAGCCCGTCCGCTCCGGTGTCCTGGTCACCCTCGACGAGGAGCCCGCCCGCGGAGTGCTCAAGAACGTGCACAACCCGGTGCTCGACGGGGTCGTCCGACTGCGCAACCTGGAGACCCTGCGTCGTCTCGAGACAGTCGTACGGCGCTACCAGGCCGCAGCCGCGGCTACGCCGCGGTAGCCGCTTCTGGGTCGACTGCTGTCCGCCGTACGGAGGGCGCTCGACCGGACGGGCGCGCCGCGGCGTCTGCTGCGCGCCCGTCCAGCTGTCAGCTCCGGTGCGCCCGCACGGTCGCCGAGCCGGCCGTGTTGTCGGCCGTGGCGGCGATCACGACCCGCAGCGTCGTGTAGCCGGCGGGTAGCTTGACCGAGAACCGGTAGCTGCTGCTGGACGACAGCTTCGCCGTCGCCAGCTTGACCAGCGACCCGGTGGAGGTCACGCGGTAGAGCACCACGGCCTTGCCGGCCTTGTTGGGCGAGACCGTGCCGCTGACGACCTGGGCGACGGTGTGCGACCCGGTCGGTGCAGAGATGGTCACCCGTGCTGCGGCGTTGACCCGGCGCGCCACGGACGAGGCCGCGGTGCTGCGTGCGTCGCCGAGGTAGGTGGCCCGGTAGGTCAGGTTGACCCGCTGGACCAGCTTGTAGCTGAACGCGCCGGCGCTCGTCGGTGTGAGGGTCGCCAGGGTCGCCGTCGTGCCGTTGGCGTACGTGCCCCTGAGAAGCACCTTGCCGATGGCCGCCGAGGCGTCCGTGCGCTTCACCGTTCCACTCACGGTGACCGCAGTCCCGGAGAGGACCGTGGTCGGGAGCGTGTTCAGCACCACCGACGAGGTGCCCATCGGCTTGACGGCGTTGCTGGCCCCGCTGGCCGCACCAGCGCCCGCCCTGTTGACCGCCTTGACGGTGAACGTGTAGGTGACGCCGTTGGTCAGGCCCGTCACGACCACCGGGGTGTTGGTCCCCGTTCCTGTGCGGCCGCCGGGCGAGGCGATGACGAGGTACGACGTCACCGGAGCCCCGCCGTTCACGCTAGGCGCCGTGAAGCTCACCGTGGCCTTGCGGTCGCCGGCGACCGCGGTCCCGACAGTCGGCGCGGCCGGCGGGACGGCGGCGTCGTGGGTGGTGCTACTCGTCGCGGATCCCGTGTTGCCGGCGGCGTCGGTCGTGGTCGCGGTGATCGCGACCGGACCGGTCGGGAACGCGCTCAGGTCCAGCGTCCCCGAGAAGGTGCGGTCGGGGTTCACCGTTGCCGTGCCGATCTGCTGGTTCGCGCCGTTCACGGCCTTGAGCGCCACGGTCTGGCCTTCCGAGGCCGAGCCCGTCACGGTGCTGATCTGGTGGCCGTAGGCGGTTGTCGTCGCGGCGAGGCCGGACACGACCGGCAGGACCGTGTCCTTGCCGGTCGTCTTGTCGTTGCTGGCGACACTGGTGTTGCCAGCCTTGTCGGTCGACACGGCCGTGGCGTGCAGCGTGCCGTCGCCCAGGCCGGAGACGTCCAGCCCCGAGAGGGTCCATGCGCCGCCGGAGCCCGACGTGGTCGTGCCCGTCGCGGGGGTCCCGGACGGACCCGTCACCTGCACCAGGACGCTCAGTCCGGGCTCGGTCGCGTTTCCGATCACGGTCACGGCGGCCTTGTTCGCGGCGTTGATCGGCGCGGTGACGGAGCTGATCGTCGGTGCCACGGGGGCCGTGTCGTCGACGGCGAAGGCGATCGTCGTGTCGACGACGTCGTTCACGTCGTTCGCGTCCGTGGTGTGGACGAGCACCGTGTACGGGCCCGCCGCCTCGGTGAACGGCGACGCCGGGTAGAAGGTCAGGGTCTTGTTGCCGTTGGTGAACGACAGCGAGCCCAGGACCTCGTTGTCCAGGCCGTTCTTCACGGTCAGCCGCGAGTAGGGGTTCGCCCCCGGGACGGTGCCCGTGACGAGCGCCTCGTTGAAGGTGGTGACGACCGTCGAGGGCGCGACGGCGCTCTTGAACGCGCTGCCGTCAGCCGGCGACACCGTGCCCGTCAGCTTGGTGACGTCCTTGGAGACCGTCGTGAGGGCGCTCGTCCCGACGTTGCCGGCCGCGTCATGGAGGCGGACCGTCACCTGCAGGGTGCCGTCGGCCAGCCCCGCGACGGTGCCGCTGGGGAACGTCGTCGTGATCGCACCGGTGCTCTCGTCGACGGGAACGGTCTGGGAGGCATCCGGCGTCGAGGGGCTGCCGTCCACGAGCGCCACCTCGGCGACCATCCCGGCGACCGGGGAGGGCGCAGTGGCCGTGACGACCACGTCATCGGTCCGGTGCGCGTAGTCCAGCGGCGAGGGCGTGACGCTCAGGCCCGTGGGGGCGGCCGGCGCGACGGTGTCCTTCGTGCTCGGCACCGTCTTCTGCGAGCCTGGGTTGCCGGCGGCGTCCGTCGCGTACGCGGTGATGGTGAGGGAGCCGTCGTCCAGGCCGCTCACGTCCACGGTCGTCGCGAAGCTGCCGCCCGTCGCCGTCAGCGTCTTCGTGACGGCCGGGTGTGACGCGTCGGTCACGGACACGAGCACAGAGGACCCGCTCTCCGCCGTACCGCTGACGCTCATCGCGGTCTTCGTCGAGTTGTTGACGTACGCCGGCACGCTCAGCGACGGGGCCCCCGGTGCCGCGGTGTCCTTCGTGGTGGTCGTGGTGCCCGTGCCGCTGGTGTTGCCCGCGGCGTCCGTGGCCACGGCGGCAACGCTGAGCGTGCCGTCCTTGAGTCCCGACAGGTCGAGCGCGGACACGGTGTAGTCGCCCGTCGAGGGGTCAGCCGTCGTGGTACCGGACACGGCCGGGGTGCTCGCGTCGCCATCGTTCACCGTCACCCTGACGGAGGCCGACTTCTCGGTCTTGCCGGTGGCAGCCGCGATGGTCTGGTTGCCCGCGTTCACCGCGCCGAGGGCAACCGTCGGCGTGGCGGGCGCGCCAGTGTCCTTGGTGGACGAGGCAGTGGCGGCGGTGCTCGGGTTGAGCGCCGCGTCGGAGGCGACGACCGACGCGGTCAGGGCGCCGTCGCCGAGGCCGGTGAGGGGCGCGGTCACGGAGAACAGCCCGTTCGCGTCGGTCGTGGTCGTCACCGCGGTCGTGCCTGTGCCTGAGTCGTGGAGCGTGACGACCACCGTGTCACCCGCCTCGCCCGCCGTGTTCGTGCCGTTGTCGACCTTGCCGGTGACGACCGCCGACTCGCCGCTCTTGTAGCTGCCCTTGCTGAACGCCTGGTTGCTCACGCGAGGCTTGACGGTGTCCTTGACGGTGCTCGCGAGGGCTGCGCCCGAGACGTTGCCCGCCGGGTCGGCCTGCGACGCGCTGAGCGTGATGCTCCCGTCCTGCAGGCCGCTGACGTCGCACGTCACCGTCCAGCTGCCGTTCTGGGTCACCGTGGCCGTGGCGGGGATGCTGGTTGTCCCGTCGGACAGCGACAGGCTCACGGTGGCGCCCGGCTCGCCCGTGCCGGAGACGGCGTACGCTCCCTTGCCCGCGTCGTTCACGATCTGCGGCGCGTTGAAGCTCGGGGTGGTCGGCGCCGTGTCGTCGACGACGAAGGTCTGCGTCGTCTGGTTCGCCACGTTGCCAGCGGCGTCGACGAGCGTGATCGTCGCCGTGTAGGTGCCCTGCGGGAGCGGGCCGTTGCTCGAGACCACCTTGATGCTGGTGGCGGTCGGGAAGCTGCGGGTGACGGGGACGGGGGAACCCACCGCATCCTTGACGCCGATGCTCGACGTGGCGCCGAGCGGCTCGCTCGCCACGACCGTGAGACCGTTCGGCGTGCCGGAGGTCGTCGACTTCTCGGAGCCGCCGTTCCCGGGGGTGCTGCCCACGATGGTCGGCGTGACGGTGTCCTTCGTCGTCTGCTGCGGCGCCGAGCCGGCCGTGCCCAGGTTGCCGGCCGCGTCGGTGCTGGTGGCCGTCGCGGCGATGGTGCCGTCGTTGA
>JBKOVB010000086.1:0-9369 GCA_046723735.1 Actinomycetota bacterium
TCCTCGCCAACACCACTGCCTGGATCTTCACCGAGATGGGGCGCCAGCCGTGGACCGTCTTCGGCCTGCTGAAGACGACCGACTCGGAGTCGCCGACCGTCGGTGCCGGCGTCGTGTCCACCAGCCTCGTGGCACTGACAACGATCTACGCCGTGTTCGCGGTGGTCGAGGTCCGGTTGCTGCTGGCTGCCATCCGCACGGGGCCACCGGCCGAGGAGGTCGACCTGTCGGGCGCCGAAGAGCGCCGTCCGAGCTTCGCCTACTGAAACAGGACCTGCCATGCATCTCTACGACCTCTGGTTCGTCCTCATCGCGGTGCTGTGGGTGGGGTACTTCGTGCTCGAGGGCTTCGACTTCGGTGTCGGCATGCTCGTCCGCGCCCTCGGCAGGGACGAGGTGGAGCACCGGGTCGTCATCAACACCGTCGGACCCGTCTGGGACGGGAACGAGGTGTGGCTGCTGGTGGCCGGCGGTGCCACCTTCGCAGCGTTCCCGGACTGGTACGCCACGCTGTTCAGCGGCTTCTACCTGCCGTTGCTGCTGATCCTGCTGGCCCTCATCGCCCGAGGCCTGGCCTTCGAGTACCGCGGCAAGCGCGACGACCCGAGCTGGCGCCGCAACTGGGACCTCGCCCTGCTCATCGGCTCGGCCGTGCCCGCCCTGCTGTGGGGCGTCGCGTTCGCCAACGTCGTGCGCGGCGTGCCGATCGACGCGGCGAAGTCCTACACCGGCAGCTTCTTCACGCTGCTCAACCCCTACGCGCTGCTGGGAGGCCTGACGACGCTGACCGTCTTCCTGCTGCACGGCTCGCTGTTCCTGGCTCTGAAGACGCGCGGAGCCGTGCGCGAGCGGGCCGTCGCCCTCGCCACCCGGCTGTTCCCGGTGACCGTCCCGGTGGCGGCGGTGTTCCTGCTCTGGACGCTGGGTCAGCGGGGCGACGCCAAGGCCTTCGTCGCCGTCCTGGTGGCCGCCGTGGCGCTGCTGGTCGCGTGGTACTGGCACGCCCGCGGTCGGGACGGCTGGGCCTTCGGGTTCAGCGCCGGCGCCATCGCGGCCACCGTCGCGGCGCTGTTCCTCGCGCTCTACCCGGACGTGATGCCGTCGTCGACCAGCCCGGCGTACAGCCTGACGGTCTCGAACGCCTCGAGCTCGCCGTACACCCTCGGCGTCATGACCTGGGTCGCGCTGCTCGGCACGCCCGTCGTGCTGGGCTACCAGGCCTGGACCTTCTGGGTGTTCCGCCGGCGCGTGGGGGTGGAGGACATTCCGCCGCCCGCACCGGTCACGGGCACCCCGGCCGGCATCGGCACCGGATCGTGAGACCGGTCGACCCGCGGCTACTGCGGCACGCCCCCGGCGCGCGGGTCGGCGCCGTCCTCACGGTCCTCCTCAGCGGCGGCCGTGCCGTCCTGGCGGTGGCCCAGGCGCTGCTGCTGGCGCACGTGCTCGCCACCGGCTTCGCGGGGGGGCGGGTGCCGGTCAGGGCGCTGGTGGCCCTGCTGGTCGTCCTGGTCCTGCGCGGGGTGGCCGCTGCGGCCCAGGACGTGGTGAGCACCCGCACGGCGGCAGCCGCCAAGCTCGACCTCCGGCGCGCCGTCCTGGCCCAGGTCACGGCGCTCGGGCCGGGGTGGCTGGCCGGCCGGCGCGCGGGCGAGCTCGCCACCCTGCTCGGCAGCGGTGTGGAGGCCCTGGACGGCTGGTTCCGCCTCTACCTGCCGCAGCTGGTGCTCGCCGTCGCCGTCCCGGCTGCGGTGCTCGTCGCTCTCGCCGCGACCGACTGGCGCACCGCGCTCGTCGTGGGGCTCAGCCTGCCGCTGCTGCCGCTGTTCCTGGCCCTGGTCGGGCTCCACACGCGTGACCGCACCGCACGGCAGTGGCAAGCGCTGTCGGACCTCGGCGGCCACTTCCTCGACGTCGTGACCGGCCTGCCGACGCTGCGAGTGTTCGGCCGGGCACAGGCCCAGGTGGGCGTGCTCCGCAGGGTCACCGCGGAGCACCGCGCCGCCTCGATGACCACGCTGCGGACGGCGTTCCTGTCCGCCTTCGTGCTCGAGCTGGTCGCGACCCTTTCGGTCGCCGTCGTCGCCGTCTCGGTGGGCTTCCGGCTGCTCGACGGCGACGTCACGCTCGAGACCGCGCTGGTCGCGCTGCTGCTCGCTCCGGAGGCCTTCCTGCCGCTCCGAGCGGTCGGCACCGGCTTCCACGCCGCGATGGACGGTGTGACAGCCGCGGACGCGGCCTTCGCCGTGCTCGACGCCCCACGGCCCCAGGAGCAGCAGGGAACGCGCAGCGTCGTCCCCGGCGTGCTCCAGCTCGAGCACGTGACCGTACGGCGGGACGGCCGAGCGATGCCCGCGCTCGACACCTGCGACCTCGAGATCCGCCCCGGCGAGCAGCTGGCCCTCGTGGGCCCGAGCGGCGCCGGTAAGTCGAGCCTGCTGGCGCTCCTCCTGGGCCTGCTCCGTCCCGACGAGGGACGTGTCCTCGTCGACGGCACCGACCTGCGCGAGGTCGACCTGACCGGCTGGCAGGCTCAGGTGGCCTGGGTGCCGCAGGCACCGCACCTGTTCGCTGCCAGCATCGCAGACAACATCCGCCTCGGCCGGCCGGACGCCACCGACGCGCAGGTACGGGAGGCTGCGCTCGCGGCACACGTGACTGAGTTCGCCGACGAGCTGTCGCAGGGCCTCGACACGGTGCTCGGCGAGCACGGCGCCGGCCTGTCGGTCGGGCAACAGCGCCGCGTCGCGCTGGCCCGCGCGTTCCTGCGCGACGCACCGCTCGTGCTGCTCGACGAGCCGACCGCCGGGCTGGACGGGCACAGCGAGGCGCTCGTCGCCGGCGCGCTCGACCGGCTCTGCCGCGGCCGCACCGTGGTGCTCGCTACGCACCGCCTCGAACTCGTCCGTCCCGACCACCACGTGGTGCGCCTCGACGGGGGCCGGGTGCAGGGGCCGGCGGCGGTGCCGGCATGAGCGCGGTCCGGTTCGTGCTCGTGCAGGGGCGCGGCCACCGGGCACGTCTGCTGCTCGCGGCCGTCCTCTCCGCCGGCACCTACCTCGCCGCCGTCGCGCTGCTCGGAGTCTCCGCCTGGCTGATCAGCCGGGCCGCCGAGCATCCCGAGGCGGCGGCCCTCACGCTGGCGGCCGTCGGCGTCCGGGCGCTGGGGATCACACGGGGGCTGTCCCGCTATGCCGAGCGGCTCGTCGGTCATGACGCCGCCCTGCGCACCGTTGCCGACCTGCGGGTGGCGGTCTACCAGGCCTTGGTACGGCGGGAGGCGCGCGCCCCGCGTGACGGCGAGGTGCTCTCGGGCGTCGTCGCGGACGTCGACGCGGTGCAGGACCTCTGGCTGCGCTGCCTGCTGCCCCTGGCCGCGGCCGGCCTCGTCGCCGCGGCGAGCGTCGGCGTGGTCGGCTGGCTGCTGCCGCAGGCCGGGCTCGTGCTCCTCGTCGGCCTCGGCGGTGCCCTGGTCCTCGTGCCGCTGCTCTCCGCGGCGGCGGCTCGGCACGAGCTCGCGCGGGCCGGTGCCCGCGCCGCCTACCAGGTGAAGGTCTTGGACGCGGTGCGCGGCTGCGCGGACCTGCAGGTGCACGGCGCGCTGGCCGACGCGGTGGCGAAGGCGGACGCCGACGCCGACGCGCTGTCGCGCGCCGACCGGCGCTCCGCCGGCGGGGGGGCGCTCGTGTCCGGGACCGCCGGGGTGCTGCAGGGCCTGACGGTGCTCGCCGTCGCGCTCGTCGCCCTGCCGGCGGTCCAGGACGGCCGGCTCCCTCGGGTCGACCTCGCCGTGGTGGTCCTCATCGCGCTGGCCGCCTTCGAGCCCGTGCAGCCGCTCGTCGATGCGGGCGCGTTGCTCCGCCGTACCGTGGGCGCCGCCCGCCGGCTGGCGGGCCTGCTGGACGCACCGCCCGCGCCGGCCCACCGCCCCCTGCCGACCTCGCAGGCGCCGGTCCTGACGGCCCGCGGCCTGGGAGTCCACCGCCCCGGAGCCACGAGACCGACGCTGGCCGACGTCGACCTCGACCTCCGCCCCGGCCGTCGCGTGGTCCTCATCGGGCCGAGCGGTGCCGGCAAGTCGACGTTGCTGGCAGCCCTGGCGGGGCAGCTGCCGGCGGCGTCTGGCTCGGTGGAGCTCATGGGGGTCCCCGTGGCCGACGTCTCCGAGGTCGACGTGGCCCGGCACGTGGCGCTCGCCGAGCAGCACGCGCACCTTTTCCACACCTCCGTGCGCGACAACCTGCGCATCGGCCGGCCCGACGCCACGGACGACGAGATCGCCGCAGCCGCAGGGGAAGCCGGCCTCGCCGACTGGGTGGCCACCCTCCCCAACGCCTGGGAGACCAACGTCGGCGAGCGCGGGGACCAGCTGTCGGGCGGCGAGCGCCGCCGGCTCGCCGTCGCACGTGCGCTGCTGTCACCCGCGCCGCTGCTGCTGCTCGACGAGCCCACCGAGGGGCTCGACCCGGAAGCCGCCGACGCGCTGGTACGGCGGTTGTTGGCGCCTCGGCTCGACCGAGGCGTGCTGCTCGTCGCCCACCGCCTGGTGGCTCTGGAGCAGGCTGACGAGGTCGTGGTGCTCGAGCGTGGCCGGGTCGTGCGTCGCGGCCTGCCGGCTGAGCTCCTCGCCGGCTAGACGCTCGCCAGCCGGGACGCGAAGCCTTGCACGATGCCCCGCAGCACCCAGCGCTGGAGCGGTCCGGTGAACGCGGGCAGCGGCACGAAGCTGGCCCGCCACCTGATCCGGGTGCCGCCGTCGGGCAGGGGCTCGAGGTCGACCTCGGCGCGGTAGTCCTTGAAGGGCGCCCACGAGTCCACGACGTACGCCAACCGGCGCCCCGGCACGTGCTCCACGATGCGCTCGGAGCTGCCCAGGGGTCCCACGCCGAGACGGCGGACCGCGCCGACCGTGCCCACCGGGTCGCCGGGCACGGCCCAGCGTGACCGCGGCACGAACGGGCCTGCCCACTCCGCCCAGCGGTCGCCCGCCTCGAGCACGGCGAACAACCGCTCGGGAGGTGAGGGCGACAGCGCCTCGGTCTCGAACTGCACGAGCGGACCGTACCGTCGTCTCCCTCGCGGACCTGGGCGGCACACGACACCTCCGGGCGGGCGAGGCACCGGCGCCCGACCGCGCGTGGCGCGCCCTGGAATCTCGGTGCACCAGTGACGCGGCCGACCACTAGCCTTTGCGGCGTGCACCAGGTAGCGGTCATCTCCGGAGGTCTGTCGCACGAGCGGGACGTGTCCGTCCGCTCCGGCCGACGGCTGGCCGAGCAGCTCGTCAGGGCCGGCCTCGCCGTCGAGCACTGGGACGTCGACGAGCGCTTCGTCGGCCTGCTGCGCCAGCACGAGGCGGACGTGGCCTTCGTCGCGCTGCACGGCGGTTCGGGGGAGAACGGCACCGTCCAGGCGCTGCTCGAGCTCGCCGGTCTGCCCTACGTCGGCTCCACGGCGGGTGCCTGCCGCGGCGCCTACGACAAGGCCATCGCGAAGACTCGGATGCTCGAGGCCGGGATCGCCACGCCCCGGTGGGTGACGCTGCCGAGCACGATCTTCCGCGAGGTCGGGCCGGAGAACCTCTACCACCTCGTCGACTCGGTCATCGGCCTGCCGCTGGTCGTCAAGCCGGTGGCGGGAGGGTCGGCGCTCGGCGTGTCGATCGTGCGCGAGGAGAGCGCGCTGCCCGGTGCGCTCGTGCAGGCCTTCTCGTACGGCGAGGACGTGCTCCTCGAGGCGTACGTCGAGGGCCTGGAGGTCACGGTCCCGGTGCTCGACCTGGGGGAGGGCCCGACGGCGCTCGCGCCGATCCTCGTCGAGGTGCCTGCCGGCACGACGTACGACTACCAGGCGCGCTACGACGCCTCCTCCAACGTGCGGTACACCTCCCTGCCCGACGACGACACCCGGCTCGACGTGCCCGCGGTGCGTACGGTCGCCGAGGACGTCCACCGGCTGCTCGGCCTGCGCGACCTGTCGCGAGTCGACGTCATGGTCGGCCCTGACGGCGTCCCGCAGGTGCTCGAGGCGGCGGTCACGCCCGGGCTCACCGAGACCTCCACCTTCCCGCTGGCGGTCACCGCTGCCGGTCTGGACCTCGCCGAGGTGTACGCCACGCTCGTCCGCAACGCCGGCAAGCGCGGCGGCTGAAGGTGGCGCTGACAGCCCTGCTCGGCGGCGCCGTCCTTGCCGAGCGGAGCGGCGACGCGCCGCGCGTGCTGGCGCTGCACGGCTGGGGCCGGACGCGGGCCGACTGGGCCCAGGTCCTTGCAGGCGTCGACGCGCTCGCCGTCGACCTGCCCGGCTTCGGCGCATCACCAGCGCCCGCTGAGGCCTGGGGCTCGCGCCAGTACGCCGAGCTGCTCGCGCCGCTGCTCGCCGACGGCGGGTGGACGCTGGTGGGGCACAGCTTCGGCGGCCGGGTGGCGGTGCAGCTGGCAGCGGGGTGGCCCGGCGCCGTCGACCGGCTGGTGCTCACCGGGGTGCCGCTGCTCCGCCGTACGACGGGCGGCAAGGCGCCCTTCGCGTTCCGGCTCGCCAAGCGGCTGCACGCCATGGGTCTGCTCAGCGACGAGCGCATGGAGGCCGAGCGCCGCAAGCGGGGGTCCGCGGACTACCGCGCCGCGACGGGCGTGATGCGAGACACCCTGGTACGGCTGGTGAACGAGGACTACCGCGACCTGCTCCCGGGCATCGAGGCACCCGTGGAGCTGGTCTGGGGCGCGCACGACACGGCCGCGCCGCTCGAGATGGCGCGCGAGGCCGCCGCGCTGCTGCCCAAGGCGACGCTGACGGTCAGCGAGTCCAGCGCGCACCTGCTCGACCCGGCCCTGGTCGCCCTGCTGCGGGAGCGCCTGGCGTGAGCATCCCGGTCCAGCTGCTGTGCATGGTGGCCGCCCTCGCCGGGGCGCCGCGATGGCTCCGCGTCGCGCAGCGCGAGCACTACCTGCCCGGGTCGGTGACGTGGACCGAGCAGCTGTGGCTGTCGCGGTCGCGGGCCTCGGTGGCCGTCTGGGCCGGCGTGCTCGTCGCCTTCGCCCTGGGCCTGTTCGTGAGCCACTGGTGGTACGTCGTTGCCGCCGTCCTCGCACAGGTCACCCCGCTCGGGCTGCCCTACCGAGGCCGCACCTCGAGGCTCGCCTGGACGACCCGGCTGCGGCGCCTCGCGATCGCGCTGGCCCTGCTCGTGCTGCTCGTCGGAGCCTGGTCGCCGTGGTCCGCCGCCTTGACCTCGCTGTTCCTCACCGGCCTGCTGGACCTGGCGCTGTGGTGGGTCCGGCCGCTGGAGAAGCGGTTGTCCGACACGTTTCTGCAGCAGGCGAAGGCGCGGGTCGCCCGGGTGCGCCCGACGGTGGTGGCCATCACCGGCTCGTACGGCAAGACCACGACCAAGAACTACCTCGCGCACCTGCTCGCGCAGACCCGGACCGTGCTCGCGAGCCCGGCGTCGTTCAACAACGCCATGGGCCTGGCCCGTGCGGTCAACGAGGGCCTGACCCCGGGCACCGAGGTCTTCGTCGCCGAGATGGGCACCTACGGCGTGGGTGAGATCCGCAGCCTGTGCGAGGTGTTCCCGCCCGACGTCGCGGTCATCACCGCGATCGGCGAGGTGCACCTGCAGCGCATGAAGAACCGCGAGACCGTGCTGAAGGCCAAGGCCGAGATCACGGAGAAGGCCCGGGTCGTCGTCGTCGACGCGGACGAGCCGCTGCTCGCGGCGCTCGCGGAAACCCTTGTGGCACAGGGCAAGGACGTCGTGCGCTGCTCCGTGCAGGACGTGAACGCCGACGTGGCGGTCGTGGACGGCACGGTGCACGTGCGAGGTGAGGAGCTCGGTCCCGCGGGGCTGCCGGAGACCGTGCACCCGCTCAACGCGGCCCTGGCGCTCGGTGCCGCAGTGGCCCTGGGCGAAGATCCCCGGATCGCGGTGAAGCGCCTGAAGACGCTGCCCACGGTGGCGCACCGGCTCGAGCCCATCGCGCAGCCCGGCGGCAGCTGGATCCTCGACGACACCTACAACTCCAACCCGGTCGGAGCCGCCGAGGCCGTACGCCGGGCCGCGGCCCTCACGGCCGACTCGGGGGGTCGGCTGCACGTCGTGACCCCCGGCATGGTCGAGCTCGGCAGCGTCCAGGAGGAGCGCAACGAGGCCCTCGGCCGGGCCCTGCGCGACGCCGGTGCCGCCACCCTCGTGGTCGTCGGCCGCACGAACGCGGCCGCCCTGCACCGCGGCGCCGCCGGTACCGGCACGCAGGTGGTCGACGCGCACACCCGCGAGGCGGCGGTGAAGCTGGTCGAGCAGCGGTCGCGCCCAGGTGACGTCGTACTGTTCGAGAACGACCTGCCCGACCACTACCCGTGAGGTGAGAGCGCTGCTCGCCATCGTCTTCGGCGGCCCGTCCCCCGAGCACGACATCAGCATCCTGACCGGCCTGCTCAGCGAGCGGGTGCTGCGCGAGGCGGGTCACGACGTCGTGCCGATCTACTGGACGCGCACCGGCGACTGGGTGCAGTGCCCGCCGCGGTCGGAGGCGAAGGATTTCCTGGAGGGCGCGCCGCGCGGCGCGCAGCCGCTCGAGGTGGTGCTGGGGAAGGGCTTCCAGACGCCCAAGAAGGGCCTGGGCGGCGGCAAGGCGCTCGGCATCGAAGCGGCCCTCAACTGCTGCCACGGCGGGGCCGGCGAGAACGGCGGCCTCAACGCGGTCTTCGACCAGCTCGGCATCCCCCTCACCGGTGGTCCGGCGCCGCTGGCCGCGCTCGGCATGGACAAGCTCGCCTTCGGCGCGGTGCTGCAGGCGCACGGGATCCCGACGCTGCCCCGGGTCGCGGTCGGCCACGAGGTGCCCTTCGCCGGGCCGTACATCGTCAAGCCGCGCTTCGGCGGCTCCTCCATCGGCATCGAGGTGGTGGAGGACCTCGCGACCGCCGAGGCGCTCGCCCGGACCTCGGTGCACCTGCGGCAGGGTGCGGTGCTCGAGCCGTTCTCCAAGGGCGCCGTCGACCTCAACATGGGCTACCGCACCCACCCCACGATCGAGGTGTCGCTGCTCGAGAAGCCCACGTCCGCCAAGGGCGACGGCATCTACGGCTACCAGCACAAGTACCTCCAGGGCGAGGGGCTCGTCGCGGCGCCGCGCGAGCTGCCCGCCCAGGTGCCCGACACCATCACCAAGGAGGCCGAGCGGCTCACCCGCGCGGTCCTGGCCGCCACTGGAATCCGCGGCGTTGGGCGCCTCGACTTCCTGCTGGTCGACGACGTGCTGCACGTCAACGAGATCAACACGATCCCGGGCTCGATGGGGCTCTACCTGTGGCCTTCCGGCACCGACGCCGCTGCGATGCTGCTCGGCGCCGTCGAGGAGGCCCGGC
>JBKOVB010000169.1:0-6082 GCA_046723735.1 Actinomycetota bacterium
GAGCGACCCGAGCACCCACGTCTGGAGCGCCACCCCGATCCGGCTCACCGTGCGTGTGACGAGCTGTCGCCGGTTGCGCGAGAGCTGGGCCTTCACGGACCCGACCAGCCAGTTGCTGCTGGCCCGCGTGCACAACCGCTACGAGAGCGGCACCGTCGAGCTGCTCACGGGAGACGGCGGCCCGGGCCTGGAGCTGTCGGACGACCAGCTGCTGCGCCCGTTGCTCGAAGCTGTCCCTAACCGCAGCCGCCTACAGAGCGCGCAGCCCGGTGGCGAGCTCCTCGCGCTCGCCGTCGGTCAGCACCTCGAACGCCGGCTGCACCAGCGCGTCGGTCACGGCCTCGACGGCGACCATCGCTTCCTTCGCGAGCGCCGGGTCGGGCCAGGGCTTCGGCCAGCCGAAGAACTCGGCGGCCGTCTCGCCGTTGCGACCCGAGATGATGGCCTGCAGCGGCGGGATGCCGGCCGCGCGCACCGCCACCAGGTGGCTGCCGCCGCGGTGCTCGCGGCCTGCCATGAGAGCGAGCGCCAGCCGCGCCGGCCCGTCGTCGGGTCCGTCGTGCAGCTGCGCGCGCCAGCCCGCGAACAGCGGTAGCCCGGCGACATCAGCCGCGTCCAGCACCCGCGTGAGCAGGTCGGCCAACCGGTCAGCACCCTCCACCGCGAAGGCGGTACGCCCGTAGGCGGCGCACGCCTCGGCGTAGTGGTCCGTGATGACCGCGGGGTCCATGACGGCGGCACCTTTGTTCCACGCCTTGGCCTGCAGCGCCGGCGGGAAGAACCCGAACGCGGCCACCACAACCGACGGGTCCGGGTTGCCGAGCACCCCGCCGCGACCGCAGTGGTAGAAGGCCCACGGGTCCATGCCGAGCTCGGCGCCGCGCGCGAACGTGCCCTGGTCGAACATGAAGGCACCGCCCAGCTTGCCGATCGGGCCGGCCACCCGGCGTACGCACTCTTCGGGACTCACCCGCTCCACACTCCTTCCGCCACCAGCACCGCAGGCCCCGTGAGCAGCACGTGCCCGTCCTCCTGCCACGTCACGACGAGCCGTCCGCCGGGGACGTCGACCGTGTACGCCGAGCCACGCGGCTCCCCGTGCCGCAGGACGGTCGCGACCACCGCCGCGCACGCCCCGGTGCCGCAGCTGCGCGTCTCGCCCACGCCGCGCTCGTGCACCCGCATCTGCAGGTGCCCGGGTCCGACGTCCTCGACGTACTCGACGTTGAGGTCCACCCGCTCGGGGTGCAGCTCGCCGAGCTCCTCGACGGAGGCCACGTGGACGACGGCGTGCGGGTTGCCCATGTCGACGAAGGTCGCCGGCATCCCGTCGATCGTGAGCCCGTCGCCCACGACCGCCGCGCCCATGTCGACCGTGATGGCGTCGCCGTCGACGACGACCTCCTTGGTGCCGCCGCGAGTAGCGAGCCGCAGCGCCCCAGGCTGCGCCAGCCCCTCGGTGACGAGGTAGCGCGCGTAGACCCGCACCCCGTTGCCGCACATCTCCGCGACCGAACCGTCGGCGTTGCGGTAGTCCATGAACCAGGTGGCGTCCTGCCCGGCCGCCTCCGGCACTCGCGTGGTCGGCACGACCCGCAGCACGCCGTCGCCGCCGATGCCGGTACGCCGGGCGCACAGCCTCTGGACCAGCTCGGGCGTGAGCTCGAGGGAGCCGTCAGGGTCGGGGAGGATCACGAAGTCGTTCTCCGTGCCGTGCCCCTTCACGAAGCGCACGTCGATCACCCTACGGCCGCGAGCGCCTGGGCCAGCAGGTCCCCGTCCGGGTCCAGCCAGGTGATGCGCGGGTCGCGGCGGAACCAGGCCCGCTGCCGCTTCACGAACCGGTTGGTGGCCGTGACCGTGGCGGCCTTGGCCTCGTCCTCGGTGAGCGTGCCGTCGAGCTGCGCAAGGGCCTGCGCGTAGCCGAGCGCCCGGCTCGCCGTGACGCCCTCGCGCAGGCCGTCGAGCCCGGCAACCTCGTCGAGCAGCCCGGCCTCCCACATCCGGTCCACACGAGTCGCGACGCGCTCGCGCAGGTCTTCGCGGTCGAGTCCCAGGTAGACGGTCGGCACGTACGCCTCGTACGCCGTCATCTCCCCGGGCATCTCGCCGTGCAGGAGCACGACCTCGAGCGCCCGCACGATGCGCCTGCCGTTGCTCGGCTCCATCCGGCTCGCGGCGGCCGGGTCCAGCTCCGTGAGCCGCTGGTGGAGCGGCCCCGGGCCGTGCTCCTCCAGCTCGGCTTCGAGCAGCGCCCGCAGCTCCGGGTCGGTGCCGGGGAACTCCAGCTGGTCCAGGGCCGCCCGCAGGTAGAGCCCGCTCCCGCCGACGAACACCGCGGGCCCGTCCATGGCCGCCAGCTGCTCGCGGGCAAGTCCCTGGTAGGCGGCGGCGCTCGCGGTCACCCGCACGTCCCAGACGTCCAGGAGGTGGTGCGGGACGCCGCGCCGCTCCTGTTCCGCAAGCTTGGCGGTGCCGATGTCCATGCCGCGGTAGAGCTGCATGGAGTCGGCGTTGACGACCTCGCCGCCGAGCGCGAGCGCCAGGGCGACGCCGAGGTCGGACTTCCCGGCTGCTGTCGGCCCGACGACCGCGACGACCTGCACCCGCCCTTTGTAGCCGCTCCAGCGCCCTCCTTGCGTCCTACCGATCTCCCCCTCAGCTTCGCCAGAGCGGTAGGACGCAAGGAAGGGGTCAGGGGGTGTCGTACGCCGCCAGCAGGCCCTTGCCCGTGCTCTGGTAGGCGATCGTCGCGTACGCGTCGATGCTCTGCGCCTGCGTCCCGTTCGGCCCGGCGCAGGCGTTGATGCAGCCGTCGGCGTACCCCACCACGACCCGCCCGTCGACGGTGAGGTTGGCGTCCATGAAGTCGAGCAGGTTGCGGCCGCTGCCGCAGGTCGTGCCGTCCGCGCACATCCAGCCGCGCTGCACCGGGTCGGTGGTGGCCTTCACGGTCGACCAGGTCGTGCCGCCGTCGTAGGTGTAGGAGACGTAGAGGTCCCACACGCCCTGCCAGGACGACGCGAACGGGTTGCCGGGGGTGGTGCTGCCCAGGTAGGCCACTGCGACGCGGCCGTTGTCGCCCGCGATCGCCGCCTGGAACGTCGTGTTGACCACCCCGAGGCTCGCGCCGAGGTCGACCGGGGTGCTCCAGGTCGCGCCGTGGTTCGTCGACCGCGCCACATAGGAGTGGTTGTCGGCGCCCTGCCACGACTCGTAGACCGTGTTGTCCGGCGTGGTCGCGACGCTCGGGTCGAAGCCGGTAGCCGGCTCGCTGGAGCCCGGGATGGTGTAGCTGGTCCACGAGCTGCCGTTGTTGGTCGTGATGGCACCGCCGGCGAGCCCGCCGCAGTGCGCGTTCGGCAGGTACGCCGTGCCGTCGGCGCTCACCTTCACGTGCCCGTGCAGGCTGCCGCAGGCACCGGACACGAGCACCGGGGCTCCGAAGGTGAGGCCGCCGTTCGTGCTCGTGACGCAGGCGTCGTTGCCGTTCTGGGCGCAGTAGTAGACCGCGCGGCTGTAGAGCGCGCCAAGCGGCTTGGTGCCGTGCCACGGGCCGGAGCCGATGCTCTCGTGGTCGAACACACCGGCGCAGCTGTTGCCCATCGGGGTCCAGCTGCCGCCGTCGTTGTCGCTGTAGGCGAGGACCGAGCACTCGCCGGCGAGACCGCCCGCGAACGTCCGCCCGGCCACCCGGTCGGTGGCGAGGATCGGGTCGATGTTGATCACGCTGTTCGGCGGCGTCACGTCGCTCCACGTGGGCACCCCGGCGGCGTTGACGACGACCTTGAAGGTGCTGGTGCCCGCCTGGTACATGAGCGCGCCGGTGCGGCCGTTCACGCCCAGGCTGGGCTCGCCCGCGTTGTCGGAGCCGAACAGCGTGCTCGGGGCGGCGAGGTTGGTGAAGGTCGGCGTGCCGGACAGCGCCACGGCCGGGTCGGGGTGGGCGACGACGGCCAGGCCGGCGGTGGCGGCCGCCGTCGCGAGGGCGAGGGGGATGCGGGCGAGGATGCGCATGCCCGCACAACGGGCGTTTCCTGCATTCCTCGCGGATGGGTGATGAAGGTCTCACCCGCTCGCCACACCCGGCCCGCACTCCCCGCTCCGCCATAGAGACCTACGGTCAGGTTGCCCTTCCAGTGCGGCCGAGAGGAGTTCGGCATGGCATCCATTTCGGAGCGGGAGAGCAGGGAGATCGAGGCGGCCAACGCCTCCGGCGCCACTCCGGTCGTCTTCATCCACGGCCTCTGGCTGCTGCCGAGCAGCTGGGCCAACTGGGCGGACTTCTTCAAGCAGGCCGGTTACGCGCCGCTGACGCCGGACTGGCCGGACGATCCCGCGACGGTGGAAGCGGCGCGGGCGAACCCGGACGTCCTCGCCAACAAGACGCTGAAGCAGGTTGCCGACCACACGGCCGACGTGATCGGCAAGCTGGAGAAGAAGCCCGTCGTGATGGGGCACTCGACCGGCGGACTGTTCGCCCAGATGCTCGCCGGGCGCGGGCTCTCGGCAGCGACGGTTGCCATCGACCCGGGCGTGTTTCGTGGCGTCCTGCCGCTGCCGCTGTCCACGCTCCGGGCGACTGGACCTTTCCTGTTGAACCCCCGGTATCGAGCCCGCGCCATCACGCTCACCTTCGACCAGTTCACCTACGGCTGGACGAACGCCCTCGACGAGGACGAGGCGAAGCGCCTTTACGACACGTACCACGTGGCCGGGTCCGGGATCGCTCTCGCCCAGATGGCCAACGCCAACCTCAACCCTGGGACCGAGTCGAAGGTCGACACGAAGAACCCCGATCGGGGCCCGCTGCTGATCCTCGACGGGGAGAAGGACCACACGGTTCCCTGGGCGATCGCCCACGCCGCCTACAAGCGGCAGAAGCGCAACCCGAGCGTCACCGAGATCACGAAGGTGCCCAACCGCGGCCACTCGCTGACCATCGACCACGGCTGGCAGGAGGTCGCGCAGACCGCGCTCGACTTCGTCAAGCGGTTCGTCCCGGCCACGCCGAGCTAGCCTGCCGACCTCCCGCCCAGTCCTATGACGCTGTGCAGGAGGGGGCGGTGGCGGTAAGCGGGACCGGTACGCCGAAACCCGGCATCCCGAGGGACACCCGCGGGGTGCTGGGTGTGCGGCCGACCTCCCAGGCGTCCCCAGCCGCAGTACGGCGGTGGCTGAGCAACGGCCCCTCGGCCAGCAGGTAGTGGGGCGCTGCCCCGCTGACCTCGACGGTGACGACGTCCCCGGGCCGGCAGGCGTCGTCCCGGGTCAGGTGGACGAGCCGGTTGTCCCGCGCCCGGCCGGTCATGCGGGCGTCGCCGTCCTTGCGCCCCTCGCCCTGGGACAGCAGCACCTCGACGGTGCTGCCGACCTGGGCCTGCATCCCGTCGTACGTGATGCTGTCCTGGAGCACGACGAGCCGCGCGTACCGCTCCGCGACCACCTCGGCCGGCACCTGGTCGGGCATCGTCGCGGCCGGGGTGCCGGGGCGCGGGGAGTACTGGAAGGTGAAGGCCCCCGCGAACCGCGACGCCCCGACCACGCGCAGCGTCTCCTCGAAGTCGGCGTCGGTCTCGCCGGGGAACCCGACGATGATGTCGGTGGTGATGGCCGCGTGCGGGATCTGCGCCCGGACCCGGTCGAGGATGCCGAGGTAGCGCTCCGACCGGTAGCTCCGGCGCATCGCCTTGAGCACCGCGTCCGAGCCGGACTGCAGCGGCATGTGCAGGCTCGGGCAGACCGCGGGCGTCTCGGCCATCGCCGTGATGACGTCGTCGGTGAAGTCCCGCGGGTGCGGGCTGGTGAACCGGACCCGCTCCACGCCGGTCTTCCCCACCGCGCGCAGCAGCTTCCCGAAGGCCTCGCGGTCGCCGAACGAGCGCCCGTAGGAGTTGACGTTCTGGCCGAGCAGCGTCACCTCGAGCACGCCCTGCGCCACGAGCGCCTCGACCTCGGCGAGCACGTCCCCGGGACGGCGGTCCTGCTCCTTGCCCCGCAGCGAGGGCACGATGCAGAAGGTGCAGGTGTTGTCGCAGCCGACGCTGATGCTGACCCAGGCGCTGTAGGTCGACTCGCGCCG
>JBKOVB010000024.1:0-20828 GCA_046723735.1 Actinomycetota bacterium
GCACGAACTGCGTGAAGCTGTTCGCGATCGCGACGATCGGCTTCCCGAAGTCGTCCTCCGTCATACCGGTGGCGCGCCACAGCGCACGCGCCCCCGCCATCGTCCGTCCATGGGTCGAGGTCCGGGAGCGCAGCTCAGGCATTCCTGCATTGTGCCAAGCGGCGCCGTGGGCATCCTCACTTCCATCAGTCATTGTTCTCTTGACTGATGTCAACGTCCTGCTACGGTCGGACCACCCTGGAGAGAGGCCTGCGGGCGTGAAGAGCTTCACCGGCAAGGTCGCGGTCGTCACCGGCGCTGCGAGCGGCATGGGACGCAGCCTGGCCGTGCAGCTGGCGCAGGAGCGGGCGCTGCTCGCGATCAGCGACGTGGACCTCGACGGGCTCGCCGAGACGGCCCGCCTCGCCCGCGACCGCGGGGCCCGCGTGCACACCCAGCGGCTCGACGTCGCCGACCGCGAGGCGGTGGAGGCTTACGCCGACGCCGTCGTCGAGGAGTACGGCGAGGTGCACCTGCTCGTCAACAACGCCGGCATCGCGATGACCGGCGAGGTCGAGCACCTCACGGTCAAGGACGTCGAGCGCATCATCGACGTCGACTTCTGGGGCGTCGTCCACGGCACCATGGCGTTCCTGCCCCACCTGATCGCCTCCGGCGAGGGCACTCTCGTCAACACCTCCAGCCTGTTCGGGCTCATCGCGATGCCCGGGCAGAGCGCCTACAACGCGGCCAAGTTCGCCGTACGCGGCTTCACCGAGTCCCTGCGCCAGGAGATGCTGATCGCCGGCCACCCCGTCACGGTCACCTGCGTCCACCCAGGCGGCATCAGGACCAACATCGCCCGCAGCTCCACGGCCGTCGGCGGCCACGACGTCGCCGCGCTCACCGAGTTGTTCGAGAGGCGGCTGGCCCGGGTCTCCGCCGACGACGCGGCCCGGGCGATCCTGCGCGGCGCCCGCAGGGGGAGGGCCCGAGTCCTCATCGGCGCCGATGCCCGCGCCCTCGACCTGCTGCAGCGGCTGACCGGCTCGGGCTACCAGCGCCTGGTCGCCGCAGGCGCACGACGGCTGATGCCGCAGCAGCGCGTGACGGTCCCGACCCCGTGAGCGACCTCGACGTCGTCGTCTTCGGCGCCACCGGGTACGTCGGGAAGCTGGTCGCCACGCACCTCGCGCACGCCGCGCCGGACGGGGCCCGGATCGGACTGGCGGGCCGGTCGAAGGACAAGCTCGAGCACCTGCGGGCCCTGCTCGGCCGGGAGTGGCCGCTGCTGGTGGTCGACGCCGCCGAGCCCTCCTCGCTGGTCGAGAGCGCGCGGGTGGTGTGCAGCACCGTCGGGCCCTACGCCAGGTACGGCTGGCCGCTCGTGGAAGCCTGTGCCCGGACGGGCACCGACTACCTCGACCTCACCGGTGAGGTGCTGTTCGTCCGCCGGGTGATCGACGAGCTCGACGCGGTGGCCGCTGCGACAGGCGCTCGGCTGGTGCCGTCGTGCGGCTTCGACTCCGTCCCCTCCGACCTCGCCGTGCTGCTGCTCGCGGAGCAGGCCGCAGCCGACGGCGAGGGCACCCTCACGGACACCACCCTGGTCGCCGGCCTGCGCGGCGGGATCAGCGGCGGCACGGTCGACTCCCTGCGCACCCAGGTGGACGAGGTGGCAGCCGACCCGGCTCACGCGAGGCTGATCGCCGATCCCTACGCGCTCAGCCCGGACCGTGCCGCCGAGCCCACGGTCACGCAACCGCCAGACCGTGGCGGCGTCTCGCGGGCGCCGGACGGCACGTGGACCGGTCCATTCGTGATGGCGCAGTACAACTCCCGCGTCGTACGCCGGAGCAACGCGTTGTTCGACTGGGCCTGGGGTCGAGGGCTGCGCTACCAGGAGCGCATGGCCTTCGGCAGCGGCCTGCTCGGCCCGGCCCTGGCGGCCGGCGCGGCCGCAACCCTCGCCGTCGCCGAGCCCGCACTGGGCTTCCGCCCCACCCGGACCGTCCTGGACCGTGTGCTGCCCCGCCCAGGCAGCGGCCCGAGCGCGGAGACGCGCGCGCGTGGCTGGTTCCGGATGGACGCGTCCACCACGACCACGACCGGAGCCCGCTACGAGGCTGTCGTCGGCGGCAAGGGCGACCCGGGCTACGCCGCCACGGCGGTGATGATGGGCCAGAGCGCCCTGTGCCTGGCCTTCGACGAGCTGCCCGAGCGCGGAGGCGTCCTGACAC
The DNA here is from genome assembly GCA_046723735.1 of Actinomycetota bacterium. GTDB lineage: Bacteria > Actinomycetota > Actinomycetes > Mycobacteriales > SCTD01 > RYN-111. The sequence continues at coordinate 2,220 of JBKOVB010000024.1, forward strand.
CCGCCACCGCGCTGGGCGAGGCGCTCGTGGGGCGGCTGCGCGCGCAGGGCTTCGAGCTCACGGTCCGCCGTACCCGCTGATCTCGCGAGGGAATCAGGGGACGGCGAGCAGGCTGTCCGGCATCACCCAGGAGCTGGTCGCGCCGGAACGGTGGGTGCCGACCACGACCACGCGCACCACGTGGTAGCCGGAGCGGGTCGCGCTCAGCACGCGCACCGGCTGGCGACGCAGCACGGTCCGCGACCACAGGTCGACCCGCGTGACCTTGCGCCCGTCCAGGTAGACGTCGGCGTACCCGGCGCTGGGTGCCTTGACGAACCCGAGCGTGATGCTGCGGGCGGTCACCGACATGCTCACCGCCGTCCCCTTGGTGCGGGACAGCAGGTGCGAGCCGAGGTAGTCGCCGGTGAGGCCCGACCGACCCCAGGAGCCGAACTTCCGGTACGACGCGTCGTCGAACGGCACGGTCACGCGGGTCGTCGCGGCGGGACCCGTGTGGCCCGCCTTGTCGGTGCTCCGGGCGGTCAGCACGTAGGTGCGTCCGACGGCGAGCCGCAGCACCACCGAGGTCGCCGTGGTCGAGGCGGACCACACGCGACCGCCGCCGACCATCGAGACCGTGACCAGCGTCGGGCCGAGTCCGGCGCTCGGGAACGCGTCATGCCCGGTCCAGGCGAACCGCACGCGGGTGTCGGTTCCCGGCGACAGGACGGCCGAGACCGTGGTGGCGGGCGCCGCGACGTCGACCAGCGGGCCCGTCAGGATCGACCCGAGGGTCTTCCACACGGGCACGCCGATCCCCGTGGCCAGGTCGAACCCGGGCCCGGCGGGGTTGCCGTTGCTGCCCGCGACGACGTCGCGGAAGGCCTCTGGATGCGCGTAGAGCGCCGCGTGGACGTCGCCAAGACCCGTCGTGCGGCCGACGCCCGACAGCGCCGCTGCTGTCAGCCCGGCCCAGGTGGGGGCGCCGAGCGAGGTGCCCCCACCGAGCAGCCACGTCCCCTGGTTGTAGATGCCGAGCCCGGTGTACGGGTCCGCCACCGACGCGACGTCCGGCACGAGCCGCTGGCTCTCGGTCGGGCCCACGCCGGCCTGGTACGACGGGCGGCTGAACAGCGCGGACCGGCCGCCCCCGCCGCCGTCGCCGGCGTAGGTGGTCGGGCCGGGACTCGCCAGGAGGTTGCCCCAGGTCGTCTCGGTCTCGCCGAGCCGGGTGCCGCCGACAGCGACCGCACCCGGGTGGCTCGCCGGGAAGTCCACCGCGGGCGTGTTGTCGACGGAGGACTCGGTGGAGCAGTCGTAGATCCCCGCGTCGCCCGCGGCCGCGAACAGCGTGACGCCCGCGGCCAGCATCCGGTCGATGGCCTGCCCCACCTGGGCGACGTAGGCGTCGTAGCCCTGCAGGTCCTTCTCGCACAGGCCCCACGAGGTGCTGGCGACGTGCAGCCGGCCCGCCACGCCGTCCGCCGCCATCTGGTTGAAGGCGTCGATGGTGCCCACACCGTTGTTGGGCGCGAAGTACATCCGCTGTTTCGCCTGGGGCGCCGCGGCGAGGACGGCCTCGGCGTCCATCGACACCTCGACGTCGTCACCGGTGCCGTCGGGCACGAGCGGGTTCGGCGGGTTGTCGACCGGCACCGTCGTGATCTGCCCGGCGGCGAGCGGGATCCCGGCCGCCGCGGCGTACGTCGTGAGGTCCTTCGGGTTCCAGCCGGTGAGGTTCAGGGTCCCCACCGTGACGCCCGCGCCGGACCAGCCGTCGGGCACGTCGTAGGTCAGCCGCAGCCCTGAGCTGGTGAGCCCGGACGGCACGAGGTGTGGGCGCAGCAGCGGGCGGTCGTCGAGACCGGAGACCAGGCCGACGTGGGCCCGCAGCGCGGCGGGGACGACCGGTGCGGAGCGGGCGCGGCCGTAGGTCAGGGTGGTGCCGAACAGCCGGGCGAGCCGGTCGGCGGGGCCCGCCAGCGTGACGGTCCAGCGGTCTGCTCGCCGTACCTGCAGGTCGTGGGAGCGCGCGAAGGCGAGCACCGTCGCCAGGTGGTCCGCGTCCGGTGCCAGCGCCTCCACCCGGGTACGCCGGTCGGCAGCCGCGCGCGTGGCGGTGAGGCCGCGGGCGGTCGGCGCCAGGGCGGTGCGGGCCAGCTGCCGCAAGGAGGCCGCCGCCCCAGGGCGCTGCGCCAACGACAGCACCACGGTGGAGGAGGGGCTCACCGGTTCCGCGAGCGCGGGACGCAGCACGCCGGCCAGCAGGACGGCGGGCACGAGCACAGCCGCACGGCCAACGCGTCGCATGAGCCAGGTCTCGGCGTGATACGTGCCGCGTTCGTCACCCTTCCGGGTGAGCGACGCCGCTCTGTCCAGTGAGTGAGGTCACCCTCGAAAAACTTGTGCTTGTAGCCAGCAACTATTTGACTGGACGGATGCAGGAGTACGAGCGGCTGGCGTCCGAGCTCACGCTGCTCCTTCGCGCCATGAAGGACCTGCAGGTGCATGCCATCGAGCGCACCCGGCAGCCCTTCGAGCTGGCCGGCTCGGCCGTGCTGGGCCGACTCGAGGTGCTCGGCCGGGTGCGGCTCACCGAGCTCGCGCAGGCGCTCGGCCTCGACCCCTCGTCGGTGAGCCGTCACGTCACGGCGCTCGAGCGCGCGGGGCTCCTCGCCCGGGAGAAGGACCCGACCGACCAGCGTGCGCAGCACCTCGTGCTGACGGACGCTGGCCGGGCCGCTGTGAGCGCGCTCCGCGTGGCGCGCGCCGAGGCCCTGGCCACGCTCACCCCGGGGTGGACGCCCGCCGAGATCGACGACCTGACCGACCGGCTGGTCCGTCTGCACACCGACATCACGACCCATCGGGCGCGACTCGACGCCTGTCAGGAGACTGCATGACCTCCCCCCAGCCCGTCGCTCGCCGGCGCTCACGACGCGCCGGGGACTCCGGGAGGACCGCCGCGGCCCCCTCGTCCCAGGGGCTGAGCCACCGCCAGATCCTGGCCATCCTGTCCGGGCTCATGCTCGGGATGTTCCTGGCCGCGCTGGACCAGACCATCGTCTCGACGGCGATGCGCACCATCGCCGACCACCTCAACGGCCAGACCGCGCAGGCCTGGGCGACGACGGCGTACCTCGTCACGTCGACGGTGACGACGCCGCTCTACGGCAAGCTCTCGGACATCTACGGGCGCAAGCCGTTCTACCTGTTCGCGATCGTGGTGTTCGTCGTCGGCTCGATGCTGTGCGGGCAGGTGCACTCGATCTACGAGCTGGCGCTGTGGCGCGGTCTGCAGGGCATCGGCGCCGGGGGCCTGATGTCGCTGGCCTTCGCGATCATCGGCGACGTCGTGCCGCCGCGCGAGCGGGCCCGCTACCAGGCCTACATCATGTCGGTCTTCGCCACCTCCAGCGTGCTGGGTCCGGTGCTCGGCGGCTTCTTCGCCGGCCACCAGACGCTGCTGGGCGTCAACGGCTGGCGCTGGATCTTCTACCTCAACGTGCCCGTGGGCATCGCGGCCTTCGCCGTCGTGCAGCGCAACCTGCGGCTCCCGTTCGTCCGGCGGGACGGGCGCATCGACTTCCTCGGCGCCACGCTGCTGGTGTCCTGTGTCGTACCCCTGCTGCTGCTCGCCGAGAAGGGCCGTGAGTGGGGCTGGGGCTCCACGATGTCCGTGGGTCTGCTGGTCGTGTCGCTCGTCTCGCTGGCCGTCTTCCTGCCGTGGGAGAAGCGGATGGGCGAGGACGCGATCCTGCCGCTCCGGGTCTTCTCCAACGCCGTGTTCCGCGTGGTGAGCGGGGTCGGCTTCCTCATCGGTGCCGGCATGTTCGGCGGCATGATCATGCTCCCGCTCTACCTGCAGATCGTGAAGGGCTCCTCGCCGACCAGGGCCGGCCTGCAGACGATCCCGCTCATGGTGGGCATGATCGCGGCGTCGCAGCTGGCGGGGCGGATCATGCAGCGGACCGGCCGCTACAAGGTGTTCCCGATCGTCGGCACGGCGCTCGCCGCCGTCGGGATGCTGCTGATGTCGCGGCTCGGCGTCGACACCTCCATGACGGAGATCAGCGTCTACATGGTGGTCCTGGGCGTGGGCCTCGGGCTGTCGATGCAGATGCTCATCATCGCCGTGCAGAACGCCCTGCCCCCTCAGGACATGGGCCTGTCCACCTCGTCGGCGACGTTCTTCCGCGCCATGGGCAGCACCTTCGGGACCTCGGTCGCGCTGGCCGTGCTCTTCGGCACCGTGCTGGGCAACATCCGTGAGCGCCTGGCTGCTGCGCACCTGCCCGAGGCGTCCGTGAAGGGCGGATCCCTCGACAACACCAGCGCCCTGCTGTCGCGGCTGCCCTCGCCGGTCAAGCGCCTCGTGCTCGAGGGCTTCGCGGACAGCATGGACACCGTGTTCCTGGTCACGGCCGCCACGCTCCTGGTGGCCTTCGTGGGCACCTTCTTCATCAAGGAGGTCCCGCTGCGGATGCAGGCCGGGATCGCCGCCCGCGAGGCCGAGGAGGAGAGCGAGCTGGCCCGCGCCGAGGCCGCCTCCGCGGTCGTCTAGGTCGCATCCGCACGTCGTCGGCCCAGGAGTCCCTTGTTCGCAGGCCTAGGGGCGGCGTTCCACGACGGCCCCGGCGCGCTGTTGATCTTTCTTGGGTGCATTCCGCAGTGCAACACCGAGCGTGTCGGCCGGTGCATCGCACCCAAGTAAGATCAACTCGCGTGGCGGCCGCGACGTGCGAGGGCCAGGGCCGCTCGACGTTGCCGATGGGACTCCGCGGCGCGCGAGTGCGCGCTGGCCGGGGAAGTCGACTACTCGGAGGCGGTGACCAGGTCCGAAGCCGGCTCAGGGGCGGAGCGGTTGAGCTTTCGTCGTACCTGGCTGACGGCGAGGACGCACACCACCGCGTACAGCCACCCGACGAGCACGTCGATGACGTAGTGCTCTCCGGTGTAGACCAGCGTCAGGGCCATGGCGAGCGTGTAGCTCACGAGGATCACGCGCACCCAGACGCGGACGCGGGACCAGAAGAAGACCAGCAGCATCATCGGGATCGCGGCGTGCAGCGACGGCATGGCCGCGACCGGGTTGGAGTAGGCCGCGCCCTTCTCGACGGCGGTGTTGACCGTCCCGCTCTTGAGCGCGTGCAGCGTGGACTGCACCACCCGGTCGACGTCCGGGATCTTGCCGCTGAGCGCCGCCATCCACGGCGGTGCCGCCGGATAGAGCAGGTACGTCGAGAGCGTGACCAGGGTGAGCGTCACGAACGCCGCGAGGTAATGCCGGAAGAGCCGGTAGTTCACGCACCACAGGACGATCGCGAGCACGAGCGACACCAGGAAGTGCGAGAGGTAGACGACGACCGCGACCCGGTCCCACCAGTGGACGACGCCGTGGTCGTAGAAGTGCTGCTGCAGCCAGACCGTGGGCACGTGCCCGCCGAAGAGCCACTCGTCGGCGTGCAACGGCTCGAGCAGGTGCGCTCGAGCCTGGGACACGAAGTTGCTGGGGTTGCTGGGCCAGCGCTGCAGGTCGAACAACGAGCCGCCGGCCTCGTTCGCGAGACCGCGTAGCAGGTCGTAGGCGAACAGCACCGCCATGAAGGGCAGCCAGTCCTTGACGACCGCGCGGCGCCACACCGCCAGGTCGCCGCCGACGGCAGCGAACAGGGTGACGAGCACCCACAGCGTCAGCCACTCACGACCGGTCGGGACGCCGGCGAGGGTCACGAACAGCACGAACGCCACGACGACGACGAGCAGTAACCGGCGGCGACGGGAACGCGTCGTCGCGTCGGCGAGCTGCCACGGGGAGACGACCCTCGCTCTCGAGGACTCCTCGCGCAGCTCGGTGGTCACCCCGGCAACGATAGGTCCTGTTCATTCCGTCGTACGATGTGGTCCATGCAGGCGCTGCTCCTCCTTCCCGAGCCGCGCTGACCCAACCGGTCAAGCGCGGCGCCCTCGTGAGCACGGGGGCTTTTTCGCTGTCTGGGGCAGAACGAGAGGATCTCGAATGACCGTGGCACCCGAGGAGACCGAGGGCTACGACCCGCACGTGGTGCAGGACCGCTGGCTGCCCGTGTGGGACGAGCTCGACCTGTTCCGGGCCGGTCGCCTCGCGGGGGCGCCCAAGAAGTACGTGCTGGACATGTTCCCGTACCCGAGCGGCGACCTGCACATGGGGCACGCCGAGGCGTTCGGCATCGGTGACGTCGTCGCGCGGTACTGGATGCGTCGCGGGTACGACGTGCTGCACCCCATCGGCTGGGACTCCTTCGGACTGCCCGCCGAGAACGCCGCCATCAAGCGCAACACCCACCCGGCGGAGTGGACCTACGCCAACATCGACACCCAGGCAGAGTCGTTCCGCCGGTACGCGATCTCGCTCGACTGGTCGCGCCGGCTGCACACGTCCGACCCGGAGTACTACCGCTGGACGCAGTGGCTGTTCCTGCGCTTCATGGAGCGCGGCCTGGCCTACCGCAAGAACTCCTCGGTCAACTGGTGCCCCCACGACCAGACCGTGCTCGCCAACGAGCAGGTCGTGGCGGGGCGCTGCGAGCGCTGCGGTGCCGACGTCACCAAGCGCGAGCTGACGCAGTGGTACTTCAAGATCACCGAGTACGCCGACCGGCTGCTCGACGACATGGCGCAGCTCGAGGGGCGCTGGCCCGACCGCGTGCTCCTGATGCAGCGCAACTGGATCGGCCGGTCCACCGGCGCGCACGTGGACTTCAAGGTCGGCGAGCGCACCGTCACGGTGTTCACGACCCGCCCGGACACGCTCTACGGCGCGACCTTCTTCGTCGTGGCCGCTGACGCCCCGCTGGCCGAGGAGCTGGTCGCGCCGGAGCAGCGTGCCGCCTTCGAGGCCTACCGCGACGAGGTCCGGAAGCTGTCGGAGATCGACCGGCAGTCGACCGACCGGCCCAAGACCGGCGTGCCGCTGGGCGTGACCGCGGTCAACCCGCTGAACGGCGAGGAGCTGCCGGTCTACGCAGCCGACTACGTGCTGGCCGAGTACGGCACAGGCGCCATCATGGCCGTGCCCGCGCACGACCAGCGCGACTTCGAGTTCGCCAAGGCCTTCGGCCTGCCGATCCGCATGGTCGTCGACACGGGGGAGGGTGACCCGGTCGAGACCGGCATCCCGACCGCCGGCGACGGGGTGCTGGTGAACTCGGGGCCGCTGGATGGGCTGCGCAAGGAGGCCGCGATCGCGAAGGCGATCGAGGTGCTGCAGGAGCGGGGCACGGGTGAGCCGGCCGTCAACTACCGACTCCGCGACTGGCTGCTGTCCCGGCAGCGCTTCTGGGGCGCGCCCATCCCCGTCGTGCACTGCGACGGCTGCGGCGAGGTGCCCGTGCCCGACGACCAGCTGCCGGTGCGGCTGCCGTCGGACATGAAGGGCGAGCAGCTGCAGCCCAAGGGCCAGTCGCCGCTGGCCTCCAATGAGGCGTGGGTCCGCACGGCGTGCCCGCGCTGCGGCGGCCCGGCCCGCCGGGACACCGACACGATGGACACCTTCGTCGACTCGTCCTGGTACTACCTGCGCTACTGCTCGCCGCACTACGAGGACGGCCCGTTCGACCCCGAGGCCGTGCGGCAGTGGATGCCGGTCGCGCAGTACGTCGGGGGCGTGGAGCACGCGATCCTGCACCTGCTGTACAGCCGCTTCTTCACCAAGGTGCTGCACGACATGGGCCTGGTCGACTTCGTCGAGCCCTTCTCGGCGCTGCTGAACCAGGGTCAGGTGATCCTGAACGGCTCCGCCATGTCGAAGTCGACGGGCAACCTCGTCGAGCTCGGCAAGGAGCTGGCGGCGTACGGCGTCGACGCGGTGCGGCTGTCGATGGTGTTCGCCGGCCCGCCGGAGGACGACATCGACTGGGCCGACGTGTCCCCGACCGGCTCGGTGAAGTGGCTGGCGCGTGCCGTCCGCCTGGCCACCGACGTGGCGGCGCTGTCGGGCGAGGGCCGCGACCTGGCCGTGGACCGGGTGGTCGCGAAGACGGTCGACGACGCGACCCGCCTGACCGAGAACCACCGGCTCAACGTCTCCGTCGCGCGCTTCATGGAGCTGACCAACGCGCTGCGCAAGGCCGTCGACTCGGCCGAGCCGCCGACCGCCTCCCTGCGGGACGGCGTGGAGGCGCTGGCGGTCATGCTGAGCTGCTACGCGCCGTACACGGCGGAGGAGATCTGGTCCCGCATGGGCCACGACGTCCGCGCGGGCGACTCCGTGCACGCCTCGCTGTGGCCGACCGCCGACCCGGCGCTGCTCGTCGACGAGTCCGTCACCTGCGTCGTGCAGGTGCAGGGCAAGGTGCGCGACCGCCTGGAGGTGCCGCCGACGATCGGCGAGGACGAGCTGCGCGAGCTGGCGCTGGCTTCCGCCAAGGTGCAGGAGTCGCTCGCGGGCAGAGAGGTACGGACGGTCGTCGTCCGCGCCCCCAAGCTGGTCAACGTCGTGCCGGTCTGACGACCCTCACGCCGCCCGCGCATCGGTCAGGGCCGCGTGGGCGGCGGCGAAGAAGTCGAGGTTCGTGCGGTTGCGCCAGCACGCGCCACGCACGATGCGCCGGCCCCAGGACGGCTGCTCGGCGACCAGCGGGATGACGGCGTGCTCCACCCAGTCGTGGCCGTGCAACGGGTCGAGCTCGGCGTGCACCGCGTAGAAGGCCCGGGCGTCCGGCGCTGCGCCGCCCAGCCGGTCGAAGGCGTTCAGCACCAGCCGGCAACGCGGGCCGGCCTGCAGCTCGGTGAGGCCGAGGGCCCCGACCATCTCCGGCTGCAGCCAGCGGTTGGTGGCGAGCAGCCCAGTGAGCGCGGCGCGCTCCAGTGCCTCTCCTGGCTGGTCCTCGGCCTCCACGTGCGGGAGCGCGAGCGCCGCCACCGCCTGGTCGTGCAGGCGCGTGTGGACCTGGGTGGGGTCGCCGCAGCCCATCTCGTCCCAGTAGTTCTTCGCGAGCTCCGCCTTGGCCGCGCCGCGCAGCCCGACCTGGCACAGCGCCACGAGGTCGTCGAAGGTGCCATCGGGTCCTCCCTCGAGCGCGAGGAAGCGCCGGACCTGAGACCAGTCGGCGTCCTGGGCGAGCCAGCGGTAGACCTCCGGCAGCCGGTCGCGGATGGCGATGTCCTGCAGCGCCTGCGCGACCTGCTCGGGATCGTCCAGCGGGCCGTACGACGCGAGCTGCGCCGCGCTGCGGCCGTCGAGCTCCTCGATCCACTCCGCCTCGAGCCGGCGCTTCACCGCGACGACCGTCGGGTCGTGCTGGAGGAGGGCGGCGTCGCCGACACGACCCAGCGGCGCGAGGTGCAGGTCGTAGACCCGTAGCAGCAGGAGGAAGCGCTCACGGCGCTCCGTGGCAGCGGTCATGGCGTCTCCCAGGGGCGTGCGGGTGCGTGCTGGGAGCGGTACCCCACCGGGTCGCGGCTACGCCCACGGCGACAGCTCCGGCCCGGGGGTCGACATCCCGTCGTACGGCGGGGTGCCTGGCGTCGACCTTCCGGCGGGGCTGCCCAACGCGCGCAAAAGTTGTCACAATCGGCTCGACAACCTGTCGGAGGAGGAGTCAGTGGCGGACCTGGCGGACCCGTTCCCTGCGGTGCTCCGGGCGCGCCGCCGCGAGCGCGGCCTGTCCCAGACCGAGCTCGCCGGAGACGTCCTGTCGCCCAGCTACGTGTCGCTGCTGGAGGCGGGCAAACGCGCGCCCACCCCCAAGGTCGTGGAGTACCTGGCCGACCGGCTGGGCTGCTCGAGCGCGTTCCTGCTCACCGGCATGGAGGGCCGCCCCGCGGCGGAGCTGGTGCTCGAGCTGCGGTACGCGGAGCTCGCCCTCCACTCGGGAGAGGCCGCCGAGGCCGAGCGGCGCTTCCGCCGGCTGCTGGCGGAGCCGCTGCTGTCAGGTTCCCCGGAGGTCGAGGGGCAGGCCCGGCTGGGACTCGCCCGCGCTCTGGAGGCGCAAGGCCACCTCGAGCTGGCGATCGCTGCGTACGAGCAGCTGCTCGAGGACGACGCCCTCGGCGACGGTCGGCTCGTGGTCGACACCGCCCTCTGCCGCTGCTACCGCGAGGTCGGCGACCTCAGCCACGCCATCGCGGTCGCCGAGCGTGCGCTCGAGCGAGCCCGTGGGCTCGGGCTGCGTGGGACGGACGAGGAGGTCGAGCTCGCCGCCACGTTGGTCGCGGCTTATCACGAGCGCGGTGACCTCACCCGAGCACGCGTGCTCGCCGCCCAGGTGCTGGAGCGCGCGGAGCAGGCCGGCTCCCGGCGGGCCCGCGGGGCGGCGTACTGGAACGCGAGTCTCGTGGCGGAGGCCCAGGGCCTGCCCGTCGAGGCGCTGCGGCTCGCGGACCGGGCGATGGCGCTGTACGCCGAGGGCGACGCCGCTCGCGCGATCGGGCGCCTGCGCAGCGCGTACGCGTGGCTGCTGCTGCGCCAGCCGGTGCCGGACCCCGTCCAGGCCCTCGAGGTGCTCGACGCCGCAGCGGCCGCCCTCGAGGAGACCGGCAGCCAGGTCGACCTGGCCTACTGCGACGTCGAGGCGTCCCGGGCGCATCTGGAGCTGGGGCGTCCCCAGGACGCGCTCGCGGCAGCCCAGCGCGCGCTGGTGCGGCTGGGTCCTGCGCCGCGGCTCGAGGCCGCGTCCGGCCTCGTCGTGCTGGGTCGCGCGGCCCTCGCGCTGGGGGACCGCGACGAAGGCACCTCGGCCTTGCGTCGGGCGGCGCAGGTGCTCGACGCGGCCGGCTCCTCCCGGGAGGCCGCGGCCGTCTGGTGCGAGCTGGCCGAGCTGCTCGCAGCGGCCGGTGACAGCGAGCAGGCGCTCGACGCCTACCGCCGCGCGGCAGGCTTTGTCGGTCTGCCCACGGGCGCCCGGCTTCCTGCCGCGCTCCCCGTCGCTGCCGGCCCGGCTACCGGCTGACGCGCCGTTTCCCGTCCGTCACTTCTCGGCGTACCCGCCGGGTTCGCTTGACTCGGGTGCATGACAGGTTTTGACTCAACTTGTCAAAGTAGGCGACCTTCGGAGGGCCGTGATGACCCGTCGTCGCGCTTGGCGGCTCGCAACCCTCGGCATGGTTCTCACCGCGCTTCTCGGGCTCCCGCTCACCTCGGCTGGTGCGAGCCCGCAGGTGACGCTGCCACCACCGCCGGGTCAGCCCTGGTGCTGCTGACGGCGTCGCGGATGTGCAGCAGCCGGCATCATCCCCCCTCAGTCGGCTGCTGCCCGCGGGAGGCCTTCCAGGCCACGCGACCGCGGTCGCGCTCCTCCCCAACCAGGGAGGCCTCCCGGCGGGGGGTGCTCGCTGGGCATCGCAGCCCGCCAGTGGCGCGAGCGCGCCCGTGATACCGCACCGACCCACGGGCGGGCGGCGGGTGCGGGCCGTCGTGCCGCAGGCGCAGGTGCGTGCCGCGCTCGAGGCGGGCGAGCTGCGCCTGCACTACCAGCCGATCGTGGACCTCGACTCGGGTCGCGTCCACGGCGTCGAGGGGTTGCTGCGGTGGGAGCACCCCTCGGGCGGCCTGCTGTCGCCCGACCACTTCCTTCCCGCCGTGGCCCGGTCGCCGGTGATGCACGACATCACCCGCTGGGTGCTGGACCACGCCCTTCACGACCTGCGCGGGTGGCCCGGGTGGTCGGTGTCGTTGAACGTGTCGGCGCTGGACGTGGTGCGACCCCGCCTGGTACGGGACGTCGAGCAGGCCCTCGCCGCTCACGATGTGGACCCGCACCGGCTCGTCCTCGAGCTCACCGAACAGGCGGTCGTGCAGGACATCGCCCGGGCGGCGAAGGTCGTCGGCGAGCTGCGGTCGCTCGGCGTCAGCCTGTCGCTGGACGACTTCGGGACGGGCTACTCGTCGCTGCTGTACCTGCGCGACCTGCCCATCAACGAGCTGAAGATCGACCGGACGTTCGTGGCCCCCGCACGGCGCAGCCGCCAGGACATCGCCATCGTCAAGAGCGTCGCGCAGCTCGGTCGCTCCCTGGGGCTCCGCGTCGTGGCGGAGGGCGTCGAGACGCTCGCCCTCGCCCGCGTCGTGCGGGAGGCGCGGTGCACCGCTGGGCAGGGCTACCTGTGGGGAGCGCCACGCCCCGCGGCTGAGCTCGACGCCTCGCTGCAGGTCGTCGTCCCGCGGCTCGCCGCGGCTCGGTGCGTCGATCCGGTGCCCGCGCCCGGACGGGCGCAGGAGCGAGCCCTCGAGCTCCTCGGGCTCGGGGCCTCCCTGCGCACGATCGCCGCCGCCCTCAACCGCGAGGGTCTGCGCACCGAGAAGGGCGCCCGGTGGACCCCGACCAGCGTGGCGCTGGTCATCGCCTCTCAGACGGGCCCTCCTCCCATGCCGTACGGCGGTAGCTAGGCCCTTCGTCTGAGCGCTCCACAGGGCGGGCCGGGCGACCCACAGCGTCGGGACGGGCCGGGGGAGCGGCGTCCGCGCGACCCTAGGGTCCGCCGGGTGCCGCGCCCGTCCCGACCCCTGCCGCCCGTCGCGGAACGGGTCCGGGCGCTGCTCATGCCTGAGCCGGTGGAGCCGGAGCCGGCCGTGTCGGTCGGGGACGTGCTGCGGGAGGCGTCGTACCGGCCCGGTCGACGCGGAGCGCTGGCCTTGGCGGCGGTCGGTGCGGTCGCTGCGCTCCTCGCGGGGGCGGTGGTCCTGCGTGGCCGCCCCTCCGAGCAGCCGCTGGCAGTCCCCGCCGCTGCGGGCGACGTCGCGAGCACCGCCGGGCCGGTCCTCGTGGTGGACGTCGAGGGCAGCGTCCGCCACCCCGGGCTGGTCCGGGTGCCGGACGGGTCGCGCGTCGACGACGCGCTGCGGGCGGCCGGTGGTGTGCTCCCGGGTGCGTCGACGGCGTCGCTGAACCTCGCACGCAAGGTGAGCGATGGGGAGCAGATCCTGGTCGGGATCGAGCCGGCGCCGGGAGGAGGAGGTGGCGGCACGGCCGGCTCGGCGACCGCGGGTGGGCTGCTCGACCTCAACCTCGCCAGCATCCAGGACTTCGACGCGCTGCCCGGGATCGGCCCCGTGCTGGCGCAGCGGATCGTCGACTGGCGCACCGAGCACCATCGGTTCGCCAGCGTCGACCAGCTCCGCGAGGTGGACGGCATCGGCGAGGCGAAGTACGCGTCCTTGAAGTCGAAGGTGCGGGTGTGAGCGATCGGCTCGACGTCCGGCTCGCGCTCCCGGCCCTCGCCGCCTGGGTCGTCGCCTGGCAGGGGCGGCTCGTCCACCCGCTCCCGCTCGTCGTGGCAGCCCTGGTCCTGGTGCTGCTGGCGGCGGGCGTGCTCGTGCAGTCGAGGGGCGAGCGGGCCTCGCTCGTCGCGGCCGTGCTGGCTTGCGCAGCGGCTGCGGGGCTCGCGACTGCTGCTCGTGTGCACGCCCGGACCACCGGGCCGCTGGCCGAGGCGGCGCGTGACTGGGCGGCGGTGACCGTGGAGGGCGTCCTCGTCGACGACCCGCACGTCGTCCCTCCGCGCGGGGACGTGCTCGCCTTCCGGCAGGTGGTGGCCGCGCGGGTGCGGGTGGAGCGCCTGCAGGTGGCGGGTCGCACGGTTCGGCTGCGGGAGCCCGTGCTCGTCCTGAGCACGGACGAGGGCTGGCTCGCGCTGCTTCCCAGCCAACGGGTCCGGGTGGAGGGTCGGCTGAGCGCCCCCGAGCGTGGTGCGGACGTCGCCGGCGTGCTGTCTGCCCGCGGTCCGCCGGTCGTCCGGTCCGGGCCGTCCCGGGTGCAGCGTGTCGCGGGTCGGCTGCGGGCGGGTCTACGTGATGCTGCGGCGGGCCTTCCCCCGGACGAACGGGGCCTGCTCCCTGGCCTCGTCGACGGCGACACGGGTCGGCTCGACCCGACGCTCAAGGCCGACTTCCGCACCACAGGGCTCACGCACCTGACCGCGGTCAGCGGCACGAATGTGGCCGTCGTGCTGAGCGTGACGCTGCTCGTGTGCGGCTGGATCGGCGTGCCCCGGCGACTGCGGCCGTGGGTGGCCGGAGCCGTGCTGGTCGGCTTCGTCGTGCTGGCGCGACCTTCCCCGAGCGTGTTGCGCGCCGCCGCGATGGGCGTCGTGGCGCTCGCCGCGCTTGCCACCGGCGCACGCCGCCAGGCGCTCCCGGCGCTGTGCGGCGCCGTGCTCGTCCTCGTGCTGCTGTCCCCGGACCTTGCCGCCCAGCCGGGGTTCGCGCTGTCCACGCTCGCCACGGCTGGGCTGCTCGTGCTGGCTCCGGTGTGGCGCGAGCGGTGGTCGCGGCGGATGCCCCACTGGACGGCCGAGGCGTTGGCGGTCCCTGCCGCGGCGCAGCTCGCCTGCACCCCGGTCGTGGTGGCGCTGTCCGGACAGCTCGGCTTGCTCGCCGTCCCGGCCAACCTGCTCGCCGTACCCGCGGTCGCGCCGGCCACGGTCCTCGGCGTCGTCGCCGCGCTGGTGGCCCCGGTCTGGATGCCCGCGGCGCACGCGCTCGCCTGGGCCGCCTGGTTGCCGACGCACTGGCTGGTGCTCGTCGCGCACACCGGCGCTCGTCAGCCTGGCGCCGGGTGGACCGTGGCGAGCGGCTGGGCCGGCGCGGGCCTGGCACTGCTGCTGATCGCCGCGGGCGCCGTGGTTGTCCGGTCCCGGCTGCTGCGGCTTGGGGTCGTGGCCGGCCTGGTCGGAGTGCTGCTCGCGGGGCTGACCCTGGTGGTGGTGCTGCCGGGATGGCCGCCCGCCGGCTGGATCCTGGCGAGCTGCGACGTGGGGCAGGGCGACGGCTTCGTGGTCCGGCTGCACGCCGACGCGGGGCTGGTGATCGACACGGGTCCCGATCCCGACAAGGTCGACGGCTGCCTGCGTCGACTGGGCGTCCGCCGGGTGCCCCTGCTCGTGCTCACTCACCTGCACGCGGACCACGTGGAGGGCGTGCCCGGGTTGCTGCGCGGCCGGCAGGTCGGGGCGGTCGAGATCGGTCCTCTGGACGAGCCCGCGGTCGAGCGGCGCCGGCTCCTCGGCTGGTTGGACGCCCGGCACATCCCGGTGCTGCGGGCGCAAGTCGGCGAGGTCCGCCAGACCGCCGGCGTCCGGTGGGAGGTCCTGGACGCGACGGCACGACATGGCACCGACAGCGATCCCAACAACAGCTCGATCGTGCTCCGCCTGGTCACGCACGGCGTGCGGGTGCTGTTCGCCGGGGACCTCGAGGGAGAGGCGCAGGCACAGCTGCTCGACCGCGGCGTCGACCTGCGCGCCGACGTGCTGAAGGTGCCTCACCACGGGTCGGCCAAGCAGGACCCCGCGTTCCTCGACGCCGTGCACGCCAAGGTCGCGCTGACGCCCGTGGGCGCCGGCAACCCGTACGGCCACCCGTCACCTGCCACCCTCCGGCGCCTCGAGCAGGAGGGCGCACGTACCTACCGCTCAGACCGGGACGGCGATGTCGCCGTGGTCATACGCCGGGGCCGGGTCACGACGGTCGGTCGAGGCGGCTCCGGCGTGGCTCCTGTGCGTGCCGCCGACCACCACGCCCTCGCAACGCCGACGAGCTGGGCGGCGCTCCCGGGCTCGGGCCTGGACACCCTCGCGTTGGCCGGCTGCGACGCGGGCCCCTCGGCCGGGCCCCGAGCAATGCCGTTACGGGCAACGGCACGGGCGCGGTCGCCACCGAGGCCGTGGCCCCGGCGCGTGGAATCATGGACGCGTGCCCGCCGCCGACGTCCTCGCCCCGCTCACGGTCGTGGTGGGCGACGAGGAGCTGCTGGTCGCGCGGGCCGTGTCGGCCGTGGTGGCCGCCGCCCGCGCCCGTAACCCGGACACCGAGGTGCGTGACCTGTCCGCGAGCGCGCTGCAACCGGGCGACCTCGCGGAGGCGCTGAGTCCCTCGTTGTTCGGCGACGACCGCGTCGTCGTGGTCCGTGACGCCCAGGACCTGTCCAAGGACATCGCCGCCGAGCTCGAGGCGCAGGCCCGGGCGGGCGCCGGGGACGTGGTCCTCGTGGTGGTGCACGCCGGGGGCGCCAAGGGCAAGGCGCTGCTGACCGCGCTGCTCGGTGCGGGGGCGCGCCGGGTCGACGCCCCCAAGCTGACCAAGCCCAGCGAGCGCCGGGACTTCCTGCGCGGTGAGCTCAAGGCCGACGGGCGGCAGGTGGCCGAGGACGCCGTCACCACGGTGCTCGACGCCGTCGGCACGGACCTGCGCGAGCTCGCGGCGGCGGCGAGCCAGCTGCTGGCCGACACCGAGGGACCGATCACCGAGGCCGCCGTCCGGCGCTACTACTCCGGCAAGGCGGACGCGACGGGCTTCTCGATCGCCGACCGTGCCGTGGAGGGCGACCTCGCCGGGGCGCTCGAGCTGAGCCGCTGGGGGCAGGCAACCGGGCTGGCGCCGGTGCTCGTGACCTCCGCGCTGGCGAGTGCGCTGCGCACGTTGGCACAGGTCGGCCCGGCGCGCACACCGGCGCACGTGCTCGCGGGCCAGCTCGGCATGCCGCCGTGGAAGGTCGAGAAGGCGCAACGCCAGTGCCGCGGCTGGAGCGGTGAGGGGCTGTCGACGGCGCTGCAGGCCGTGGCCCTCGCCGACGGCGAGGTCAAGGGCGGTGCCGCCGATGCGGCGTACGCCGTCGAGCGGGCGCTGGTCGCCGTCGTACGGGCACGTGGGGGTGGCCGGTGATCGACCCCGCCGCCGAGATCGCCCCGAGCGTCGAGGACCCGCCGAAAGCCGCGGCCAAGCGGCCGCTCTACCCGCGCCTGCTGCACCTGCAGCACGTGCACCCGAACGCCTGGCAGCGCGCGGTGCTGGGCGAGGGTGCCGCCGGGGTGGGGGCGCTGCTCGCCATGGCCGACCTCGCCTCGGCGTGGAGCATCGTGGTGCTGCCGGTGGCGGTGGCCGCGGTGGTCAAGGCGCACGACCTCCTGGCGGGCTACCTCCGCAGGGCCTGACACGACGAAGGCGCCGACCCCGGAGAGGGCGGCGCCTTCGCGACGTGCGGGCGTGACTACTTGGCGGCGAGCTCCGCGGCCTTCTTCGCCATCGCCGACTTGCGGTTGGCGGCCTGGTTGGCGTGGATGACGCCCTTGCTGGCGGCCTTGTCGAGCTGCCGGCTCGCGGTGCGCAGCGCGGTGTTCGCGGCCTCGAGGTCGCCGGTGTCGGCGGCCTCGCGGAACTTGCGGACCGCCGTCTTGAGCGAGCTCTTGACCGACTTGTTGCGCAGGCGCGCCTTCTCGTTGGTCTTGATGCGCTTGATCTGGCTCTTGATGTTCGCCACGCGAGCAGGTCCTCGTTCGTCAGTCTGTGGGGTGGGCATGCGGCAGCACGCCACACGGCTGATCAGACTAGCAGCCGTCGGGGGCACTCCCCAAAGCACGTGACCAGCACCACCCGGTACGGCGGGCACGTGGCCGGCTCGGCGGCCGTGCGGGCGCGTCGTCGTCGTACCGGCCGTCGATAGACTGGCTCGTGCCTCTGACCGATCCGGCGACCATCCGGAACTTCTGCATCATCGCCCACATCGACCACGGCAAGTCGACGCTGGCGGACCGGATGCTCGAGGTGACCGGCGTGGTCGACCCCCGGCAGATGCGCGCCCAGTTCCTCGACAAGATGGACATCGAGCGCGAGCGCGGCATCACGATCAAGGCGCAGAACGTCCGGCTCCCGTGGACGGCCGACGACGGCAAGGACTACGTCCTGCACATGATCGACACCCCGGGGCACGTGGACTTCACGTACGAGGTGTCCCGGTCGCTCGCCGCCTGCGAGGGCACGCTGCTGCTCGTCGACGCGGCGCAGGGCATCGAGGCGCAGACGCTGGCGAACCTCTACCTCGCGCTCGAGAACGACCTGCACATCATCCCGGTGCTCAACAAGATCGACCTGCCGGCGGCGCAGCCGGACAAGTACGCCGAGGAGATCTCGAAGATCATCGGCTGCCACCCGGACGACGTGCTGCGGATCAGCGCCAAGACCGGCGAAGGCGTGCCGGACGTCCTCAACGCGATCTGCCGCGACGTCCCGCCGCCGATGGGTGACCCGGACGGCCCGGCGCGCGCGATGATCTTCGACAGCGTGTACGACGCGTACCGGGGCGTCATCACCTACGTGCGTGTCGTCGACGGGAAGCTGTCCACCAAGGACAAGGGCCTGATGATGTCGACGCAGAACGCGCACGACATCCTCGAGGTCGGCGTCGTCTCGCCGGAGATGACGCCCACCGACGTGCTCTCGGCCGGTGAGGTCGGCTACGTCATCCCGGGCGTGAAGAACGTCCGGCAGGCCCGCGTCGGCGACACCCTCACGACCGTCAGCCGGTCGGCCCAGGAGCCGCTCGGCGGCTACCGGGACCCGAAGCCGATGGTGTTCTCCGGCCTGTACCCCCTCGACGGGTCCGACTACCCGGCGCTGCGCGAGGCCCTCGACAAGCTGCGCCTCAACGACGCCGCGCTCGTCTACGAGCCGGAGTCGTCGGCGGCGCTCGGGTTCGGGTTCCGGGTCGGGTTCCTCGGGCTGCTGCACCTGGAGATCGTCCGCGAGCGGCTCGAGCGCGAGCACGGTCTCGACCTCATCTCGACCGCGCCCAACGTCGTCTACCGCGTGCTGCTGGAGAGCGGCGAGGAGCTCACGGTCACCAACCCGTCCGACTGGCCCACCAAGGGCAAGAT
>JBKOVB010000062.1:0-8583 GCA_046723735.1 Actinomycetota bacterium
AGCTCGAGCGCGATGGCCATGAGCTGGTCCTCCTGGCCGCCGACGAGCTTGCGTTCGCCGGCGCGGATGAGCATCTCGGCGCCGGAGACGTCGTAGCGCTTGGCGAGCCGGTCGGCGTGCTTGAGGAAGCTGGAGTAGACGCCGGCGTAGCCCATGGTCAGGGACAGCTCGTCGAGCAGGCACTCGCCGTCCATGGCGGGGCGCACGACGTGCTCGGCCGCCTCGATGATCTTGCGGACGTCGATGCCGGTCGTGACGCCGAGCTTCGCGCAGACGGCGACGAAGCCCTCGACGGGGGTGTTGCCCGCGCCGGCGCCGAAGCGGCGGGTCGAGCCGTCGATCTGCTGCGCGCCGGCGCGGCAGGCGTAGATGGAGTTGGCGATGCCCATGCCGAGGTTCTCGTGGCCGTGGAAGCCGACCTGCGCGTCGTTGCCGATCTCGGCGACCAGCGCCGCGACCCGGTCGTAGGTCTGCTCCATGATGAGCGCGCCGGCGGAGTCGACGACGTAGACGCACTGGCAGCCGGCGTCGACCATGATGCGGGCCTGCGCGGCCAGCTGTTCGGGCGAGATCGAGTGGCTCATCATGAGGAACCCGACGGTCTCGAGGCCGAGCTCCCGGGCCAGCCCGAAGTGCTGCCGGGAGACGTCGGCCTCGGTGCAGTGGGTCGCGATGCGGCAGATCTGGCCGCCGGCGTCCTGGGCGGCGCGGATGTCGTCCTTGGTGCCCAGACCGGGCAGCATCAGGAACGCGATCTTGGCGCGCTTGGCGGTCTTCACGGCCGTGCGGATCATGTCGAGCTCGGGGGTGAGGCTGAAGCCGTAGTTGAACGACGAGCCGCCCAGGCCGTCGCCGTGCGTGACCTCGATGACCGGCACGCCCGCGTCGTCGAGGGCGGCCACGATGTCGGCCACGTGCGCGAGCGAGAACTGGTGCCGCTTGGCGTGGCTGCCGTCGCGCAGCGAGGAGTCGGTGACCCGGATGTCGAGGGTGTCGCTGTAGGGCTTCAGGACGGTGTTCGGGACAGCCACGGGTCAGACCCCCAGTCGGGAAGCAGCGAGCGCCTCGCCGACGCGGGTGGCGGCGGCGGTCATGATGTCGAGGTTCCCGGCGTACGGCGGGAAGAAGTCCCCGGCGCCCTCGACCTCGAGGAACACCGCCACGCGGGCCTGCCCGCCGTTGACGTCGGAGGGCCCGTCGAACTGCGGCTCGCTCTTGATCCGGTAGCCCGGGACGTACTGCGCGACCTCGTCGACCCGCTTGAGGATCGCGGTCGCGATCGCGTCGGTGTCGGCGTCCTCGGGGATCGAGCAGAACACCGTGTTGCGCATCAGCGGCGGCGGGTCGGCGGGGTTGAGGATGATGATCGCCTTGCCCCGCTCGGCACCACCCACGACTTCGATGCCACGGGCGGTGGTGCGGGTGAACTCGTCGATGTTGTTGCGGGTGCCCGGGCCGGCCGAGGCCGACGACACCGACGCGACGATCTCGGCGTACGGCACGGGGACGACGCTGCTGATCGCGTGCACGATCGGGATGGTGGCCTGACCGCCGCAGGTGACCAGGTTGATGTCGTCGGCCTCCAGGTTGGTGTCCATGTTCGCGGCCGGCACGACGTACGGACCGATCGCGGCGGGCGTCAGGTCGATCGCCTTGATACCGGCCGCGCGGTAGCGCGGGGCGTTGTCGCGGTAGACGTACGCCGAGGTCGCCTCGAACAGCAGGTCCGGCTTCTCGTCCTGT
This sequence comes from Actinomycetota bacterium, assembly GCA_046723735.1. Taxonomy (GTDB): domain Bacteria; phylum Actinomycetota; class Actinomycetes; order Mycobacteriales; family SCTD01; genus RYN-111. The sequence continues at coordinate 1,744 of JBKOVB010000062.1, forward strand.
GCGAGCAGCCAGTCGACGCCCTCGTGGGTCGCCTCCAGCCCCAGGTCGCGGGCCCGCTTGAGCCCCTCCGAGTCCGGGTCGACGCCGACCATCCAGCGCGGCTCGATCAGGTCGCTGCGGAGCAGCTTGTACAGCAGGTCGGTGCCGATGTTGCCGGAACCGACGATCGCGGCGGTTGCCTTGGCCATGCGAGATCCCTTAGCTGAAGGAGAGGGAGACCGAACCGAGCCCGGAGAAGGTAGCGACGACCTGATCGCCCGGGCGCACGTCGTACGCGCGGGTGCACGAGCCGGGCAGCACCACGTGCCCCCTCTCCAACCGCACCCCGAACGCCGCCACCTTGTGCGCCAACCACGCCACCGCGATGGTCGGATCACCGAGCACCGCGTCGCTGCGACCCTCCGCGACCTTCTCACCGTTGATCTGCAGCTGCGCGTCGATCGCGCGCACGTCGATGTCCGAGGGCTTGACGCGCTCCTTGCCCAGGATCACGCCGCACGAGGAGGCGTTGTCGGAGATCGTGTCGCACAACCCGATCTTCCAGTCCTCGATCCGGCTGTCGATCAGCTCGATCGCCGGCGCGATGAACTCGGTGCACCGCAGCACGTCCTCGACCGTGCAGCCCTCACCCGGCAGGTCGTCACCCAGGATGAACCCGACCTCGACCTCGACCCGCGGAAGCAGGAACGAACCCGTCGGGATGGGCTGCTCCTCGGTGTAGACCATGTCCGACAGCAGGTGGCCGTAGTCCGGCTCGTCCACGCCCATCATCTGCTGCATCGCCTTGGACGACAGCCCCACCTTGTGGCCATGCACCGTCGCCCCAGCCGCCAGCCGACGGCGGATGTTCAACAGCTGGATCTCGTAGGCGTCCACCACGTCGATGCCCGGAAAGGTCTGCACCAGCGGCGGGATCGCGACCCGCGTCCGCTCCGCCACCCGCAACGCCTCAGCAGCCTCCAGCCGCTGCGCCTCGGTCAGTGCCATGTGGTCTCGCCTCTCAGTCCTGACACCCCGACCGCTCGTGTGAACGGCAGGTCGGGGAGCTCTCTCGATTCAGTTGTGGCCGTCCCCTGGCTGACGGAGCGGCCTTTTCGGTGCGCTGGACGACGGATGCACGTCTTGCAGGTGTCAGCCAGACCTAGTGCCGGGTTCGCTCTGGGTTGGCCGTGACGTGGGAGCGGCGGCCGATCCACAGGCCGATTCCGAAGACAGCGAGCAGCGCTGCCACAGGCGTCAGGCGTCGCAGCACGACCTGTCCGATCAGGCCCCCGACTTCCATGGGCGCGATGGACGCCTCGGGACCGGATGGTGGAGCTGCCGACGCTGCGTCGCGGGAGAGGTCCGCCGCCAGGTTGTTGGCGAACTGCTTCATGAGCTGTGAGCTCACGTCTGCCATGGCGCCTCGACCGAACTGGGCCAGCCTCCCAGCGATAGCGAGGTCGGTGTCGACGACGACACGTGTCGCGTCACCGTCGGGCTGAAGCGTGGCGTGGATAGTGGCCGACGCGTTCCCTTGACCACCATCCTTGCCCTCGGCGCGCACCCGAGCTGTGCGCTTGGCCTCGTCCCGCTCGATGAACCAGGCCACCCCGTGGTACTTGGCTGCGACGGGGCCCACCTTGACGTGCACCGAACCCGAGTAGCGCTCCCCGTCGAAGTCCTGCAGCGAGGCCCCGGGCATGCAACGCGCCACACGCTCAAGGTCGGTGAGCAGCTTCCAGGTCTCCTCGGCGGACGCGTTGACCGTGAAGTCGTTACTGAGCTTCAACGGTCACACCCGCTCGGTGACGTCGTCCCCCGCGTCGAAGATCGCCAGGATCCGACACGGACAGGCTTCGCCGCCTTCGAACTTCCAGGGGAAGGCGCCGATGAGGCATCGCTGGTTCAGGACCTTGTCGATGTCGCCGCCGACGTTCTCGGCGTGGATGCACCCGCCCGGGAAGGCCAGGTAGTGCATGGGGAAGAGGTTCTCCTTCACCCTGCGACCGGACAGGTGGTGGGTGTACTCGTAGTCCGGGAAGAACTCGCCGACCGGCATGCCAACGTGCTCTTCGAAGCGCTTGGTGAGGTCGGGCCGCATCTCGCGGATGGTCGTGTTCATCGGGTGGTCACCCGATCCCGCATCGATGCCCCACCAGGAGATCTCCATCTCCAGCATCCACTGCGCCAGCTCGATGCCGCCGCCCGGGTGCATGCAGAAGTAGCGCACGAGGTCCTGCTCGGGCTGTCCTGTGTAGTACTTGTGGAAGCCGGTGTGGATGATGATCACGTCGCCCCGCTTGACCTCCACCTTGGAGGTGATGTGCTCGGGCTTGATGATGTCCCAGTCCGAGCACACGTCAGAGACGTCCACGACGACGCCAGGGTGGATCAGCTTCTCCAGTGGCAGCGAGGCCATGTCGAGCCCGCCGTCAGCTGCGTGCATCGGCCCGTCGAGGTGGGTGCCCGTGTGCAGCGACGTCTCGATCCGCTGAGAGACGATCCGGTTCGTCTGCAAGGTCTGCGTGTAGTAGATCTTGGCACCCGGGTAGCCGACCCATCCCGGCGTGTGCAGGCCCCACCCGTGCGACAGATCGACGACCTCCATCAGACCTCTCTCCTCTTGAGACACGTACTACGTTGGCGCCGATCAAAGCGGTGGTAGGCCCGAGCGCCAACGCAGCCGTGCCTCTCTGCGGCACAGCGGTGGCCACCTGACGAGAGGGATGCCGATGAGCTCAGAACGGCCTGGCAGGCTGGCGCGCCTCTCACCAGGGCAGCTGAACGCGGAGCAGTCGCAGGTCTACGAGGAGATCACGGGGGGTCCTCGTCGGTCGGACGGCAGCCGCTTTCAGCTGGCCGCAGCCGACGGATCCCTCGAGGGCCCGTTCAACACCATGCTGCTGGCGCCGAAGCTCGGCCTTCACCTGCAGCGGTTGGGTAGCGCCGTGAGGTACGAGACGTCCCTGCCTGCGACTGCCCGCGAGCTGGCAATCCTGGCGTGTGCTCGCAGCGAGCGCTCGGAGTTCGAGTGGTACGCACATCGCAGCATCGCCCTCGCGGCGGGTGTGTCCCAGGCCGTGGTCGACCAGGTCTTCTCGGGCGCGGAAGACCTGGAGCTTGAAGAGCCGGTGGACGCCACCGTGGTAACGGTCGCGCGGCTTCTGCTCGACACCGGGGACCTTTCCGACGAGGCATACGAGGCGGCCTTGGACGTCCTGACGGAGCAACAGCTCGTCGAGTTGGTCGTGCTGGTCGGCTACTACCGCCTGCTGAGCTCCGCGCTCAGGGTCTTCCGAGTCCCCCTTCCACCAGGGTCGGAAGCCGTCTTCGAAACGCCCATCAGCTAGAGGAGGCACCTACCCGTGTGCTGACGAGGCCCGCGGCGATGGGGCACTCGGAACAGGCCCGGGAGAGGTGTGATCCCGCGCAACGCGTGTTGACGCGCGGCCTGCTGAGCTCAAGGGAGCGTCAGGCGTCGGCTGTCGTCAGAGCGATCGCCAGTTGCTCGACGACCCTGGTCGCGGCTGCGGTCATGACGTCGAGATTCCCTGCGTACGGCGGCAGGACGTGGCCGGCGCCCTCGACCTCGAGGAACACCGCGACCCGCCTGAGCTCCCGGTCGAACTGCGGTTCGGCTCGCAGGCGGTAACCGGGGACGTGACGCTGGATCTCAGCCTCCATCTCCAGGATGGCATCGCGCACGGCGACGGCGTCGACCTCGTCAGGCAGCGAGCAGAAGACCGAGTTGCGCGTGAGCGTCGGAGGTTCGCTCGCGTCGAGGATCACGATCGCCTTGCCCCGTTCGGCGCCGCCGAGGGTCTCGAGACCTCGTGCCGTCGTCCTCGTCACGTCGTCGAGATCAGCGCGTGCCCCCGGACCTGCCGATGCGGACGAGACGCTGGAGACCGTTTCCGCATACGTGACAGGCACGACCTGGGAGATCGCGTAGACGATGGGAATCGTCGCCTGACCGCCGTACGTCACCAGGCTGAGGTTCGGCGCATCCAGGTTGGACAGGAGGTTGACCGACGGTACGACGAAGGGGCCGATCCCGGCGGGCGTCAGGTCGACGACGCGGATGCCGTGCTCCAGGTAGCGCGGTGAGGCCTGCCGAGAGACGGCGGCCGAGGTCGCCTCGCAGATGATGTCGGGCAGCGGCCGCTGCGCGAGCAGCCACTCAACACCCTCGGCGCTGACCTCGAGGCCATGGCTCTTCGCCAGGCGCAGCCCTTCGCTCGCCGGGTCGATCCCGACCATCCAACACGGCTCGACGCTGTCGGAGTCTTCGAGCTTGGCGAGCAGGTCCGACCCGACGTTCCCCGAGCCCACGATGGCCACGGATGCCGTCATGGCCGCCATGATCCAGTTGTGGCATCCGCGACGCCAGGTGGTTGTTCCGGAGGACGGACCAGCTTGTGTGCTCAGGCCGCCCGCAGCAGCGTGCGCAGGTCGATGCTCGGATCGGCCAGCGCGTCGGGACCGACGATCGCTCGCTTCTCTACGAGCTTCATCGCCGCACGGAGCTCCCGCGGGCGGTTGAGCGAAAGGGCTCCGGCCAGTGCGCCGTCACGAAGGAAGAACGCCGTGGCGTCGTAGGAGTCGGGGATACCGCGCCACACGACGTTGTCGCTCGCACGCGGATGTCCGGCCATCTGCAGGTTCACGTCGTACTGGTCAGACCAGAACCACGGCACCTCGCTGAATGCGGAGCTGCCGCCGAGCATCGTGCCGGCCGCCGCCACCGCCTGGTTCTGCGCGTTCTGCCAGTGCTCGAGACGAAGCCTTTCACCGAGGATGGCGTTGGGGTGGTTTGCTACGTCACCCGCGGCCAAGACGTTCGGCACGGAGGTCCGGCAGAAGGCATCGACGATGATGCCGTCTCCCGTGACGATGCCTGCGCCCTCAGCAAGCTCGACGGCAGGTGTGACACCGATACCTACGACGACGACGTCCGCCGGCAGGCGCCTGTCGTCCGAAGTCACGACGGCTTCCACGTGCGATCCGCCCTCGATGCGCTGAACGCCGACGCCGGTCAGCACCTTCACCCCGTGGTCCCGGTGCAGGCGTGCGAACACAGCCCCGAGCTCCGCGCCCAGGACGCGCTCCATCGGGGCCTGCGTGGCTTCGACGAGCGTTACCTCGCACCCGGCCTGGCGAGCGCTGGAGGCCACCTCGCAACCGACGAACCCGGCGCCCACGACGACGACGCGACAACCGCTCTGCAAGACGCGTTGCAGCGCCTCTGCGTCGTCGAGAGTTCTCAGGTAGTGCACGCCCTCCTTCACGGCACCGGCTACCGGCAAGCGCCGAACGCGTGCCCCGGTGCAGAGCAACACCTGGTCGCTGCGCACGGCCTCGCCGTCATCGAGCTCGACGGCCTTATCGCGTGGAAGCAGCCGGGTCGCAACCCGACCTAGCATCAGGTCTACGGCCAGCTCGTTCCACCGACCCAGCGGGTTCACGTAGGTCTGATCTGCCTGACGCCGTCCCAGCAGGACCTCCTTGGACAGGGGAGGTCGCTCGTAGGGAGGGTGGCGCTCCGCTCCGATGAGCACGATGCGACCGTCGAAGCCCTGCATCCGGAGTGCTTCCGCCGCCCGTCCCCCCGCCAGGTTGGCACCGACGATGGTGATGGTGCCGGTCACAAGAAGCCAGCCCTTGGGCAGCGCTCTCGCTCGCCACCAGCGGCACCACGTCCCACGTCAGACCCGTCTACTGCTCGCCGAGCTTCTGGACGGCGATCGAGATCTTCTTGACGGCATCGTTGACGTGACGCTGAAAGCGCTTCGGGTCGAACCGGTAGGTCGGTCCCGAGACCGAGACGGCGGCGATCGCGTGTCCGTGCTCGTCCAGCACCGGTGCCGCGATGCAGGTCAGTCCGAGCTGTGCTTCCTGGATGTCGAACGCGACGCCCTGTTCCCGGATGTTCTTGAGGGCGGAGAGCAGCTTGCCGGGGTAGACGATGCTGTACGGCGTCAACGGCGGCAGACCCGTCGAGACGACCGCGCGGAGCGTGTTGGCGTTGCTGAACGCGAGCATGGCCTTGCCCAGCCCGACGCAGTGCGCAGGGAGTCGCCCTCCCACGCGGGAAGGCGACTGCACCGGGTTGTGGCCGTGGATCTTTTCCAGGTACAGCACCTCGGTGCCGTCGAGGACGCCTAGGTGCACGGTCTCGTGCGTGAGCTCGTACAGGTCCTCGAGGAAGGGCAGGGCTGCGTGGCGAAGGCTCAGCGGCTTGACCTCGGACACGAGTGCGCCGAGCTCGAACAGTCGCCGGCCGAGGCAGTAGTCGGTTCCTCTGCGCTCGACGAGGCCCTTCTGTCCGAGAATCGACAGCAGTCGGAAGGCGGTCGACTTCGGCATGCCCGCCGCGCGCGCCAGCTCAGTGACCCCCATCTCGGACGCTTTACCAGCGAGGGCATCGAGCAGCGACAGCGCCTTGCCGACCGAGCTGGCAAGCTGGTCGCGCTCGGAACCTGAGTTCTCCTCTACGTCCACGTGCACCTCCGCGGCGTTGCGGGCCTGGCCAGGGAGGGCGGTGGCGCGGGCGGGTCGTGCCGACGGGGACATGGCAGTGACCGCGGATGTCGGTGCCTCGGTCCTCTGAGCTGCAGTGGTCACAAGTTCCCCTATGGGTTTGATCTGCCGCGCCGCCGGCTGGGTGGTGCAACGGGACGGATACGGAAGTCTGCGAGGTAGGTCACATGGGCGGAAAGGGCCTTGTTCCGGCTGGTGAAACCGCCTAACGTTCTCCGGCTCAGCTCGGCTCGGCTCGGCTGCGTTGTGCCGTCGGGCGAAACAGCTCCGTGGTGGGCGAGCGGCTCCCGGTGGTACAGCAGTGCGACGCCACTAGGG
>JBKOVB010000133.1:0-30579 GCA_046723735.1 Actinomycetota bacterium
ACCGAGCACCGGGCCAGGTCCGCGAGCTCCAGGTCGGTGGCCCCGAGCGCGGCGTAGTTCTCCAGCCACCCGGCCCGGAACACCAAGGGGTCGTCGGCACCGATCACGACGGGCACCCCCGCCGCCCGCAGCTGCCGCCACGGCGAGGCGGCCACGGACCGGTGCACGCCGAGCATCACGTTCCACACCGGGTTCACCTCGCAGGCCACCTCCCGCGACGCGAGCAGCTCGACCACCGCCGGGTCCTCGACCGCGCGCACCCCGTGCCCGAGCCGGTCGGCACCGAGCCGCTCGACCGCGAGCCGCACCGATCCCGCCCCCCGGAGCTCCCCGGCGTGCGGCACCGCGATCAGCCCGGCGTCGTGGGCGATCCGGAAAGCCTTCTCGAAGTCCCTCGTGTCGCCCCGGGTCTCGTCGTTGGACAGCCCGAACCCGACCACCCCGCGTCCGGCGAAGCGACGCGCCACTCGCGCGTGCGTCTCCGCGTCGCCGTGGTGCCGGGTGCGGTTCGAGGCCACGATCAAGGCGGTCCCGACCCCGGTCCGGTCAGCGGCCGAGTCGAGCGCTAACAGCACAGCCTCGACGACCGCTTGCAGGCCGCCCATGCGCGGTGCGTACGTCGAGGGGTCGACCTGCAGCTCCAGCCAGCCCACCCCGGCTGCGGCCTGGTCCTCGACGATCTCGTGCACCACCCGGCGTACTTCCTCCGGCCCCCGGAGCAGGTTGCGCGCCTGGTCGTAGAGCCGCTGGAACTTCAGCCAGCCCCGCAGCCCGGTCGCGTCCAGGTCGACGGAGCCCGGGTCGAGCAGCCCGTGCGGCAGGTGAACACCTTGCTCGGTCGCGAGCTCGACAAGCGTGCTGTGCCGCATCCCGCCCGTGAGGTGCAGGTGCAAGTGCGCCTTCGGCAGGCGGGCGAGATCACGCACCGGCCCATCGTGTCGCAACAGGCCTCGTCGGACCCGCGTGCGAACATGTGAGCCTTCCCGCAAGACCCCAGCAAGGAGACGTGTGTCCAGCGCCACCCCCGAGCCGACCCCCGCGGCGAGCGGCTACTCCGCCAAGGACCTCTCGGTCCTGGAAGGCCTGGAGGCCGTCCGCAAGCGCCCGGGCATGTACATCGGCTCGACCGACTCCAAGGGCCTCACCCACCTCGTCTACGAGATCGTCGACAACGCCGTCGACGAAGCGCTGGCCGGACACTGCAACCGCATCGAGGTCGTGCTGCACGACGACGGCTCGGTCGAGGTGCACGACGACGGCCGCGGCATCCCGGTCGACGTCAACACCAAGACCGGCCTCACCGGCGTCGAGCTCGTGATGACCAAGCTGCACGCCGGCGGCAAGTTCGGCGGCGGCGGCTACAAGACCTCCGGCGGTCTGCACGGCGTCGGCGCCTCCGTCGTCAACGCGCTGTCCGCCCGGCTCGACGTCACCGTCCGCAGGGGCGGCCGGGTGCACACGATGAGCTTCCAGCGCGGCGTGCCGGGCGTGTTCGACGGCGACGGCCCGTCGGCCAGGTTCACGCCGCGCGCCGGTCTGTCGGTCGCGGGCAAGGCCACCAAGTCGCAAACCGGTACGACGGTGCGCTGGTGGCCCGACCTGCCGCTGTTCGCGAAGGGTTCGGTCGCCGACCCGACGGCGGTGCGCGACCGGCTCCGTCAGACCGCCTTCCTCGTCCCGGGGCTGAGCCTCACGATCCGCGGGCCGCTGCATCCCGAGGAGGTCTTCCGGTACGACGGAGGCGTCGTCGACTTCGTCGAGCACCTCGCCCCGGACACCGGTGTCTGCGACCCGCTCCACATCACCGGCTCGGGCAACTACAAGGAGACGGTCCCGGTCCTGGACGACAAGGGCCACATGACGACCCAGACCCTGGAGCGCCACTGCGAGGTCGACATCGCGCTGCGCTGGGGGACGTCGTACGACACCGTGGTCCAGTCGTTCTGCAACGTCGTGCGGACCGGGCACGGGGGCTCGCACCAGAACGGCTTCGAGCGGGCGCTGCTCAAGACCCTCAACGAGGGGCTGCGCAATGCCAAGGTCCTCAAGGTCAAGGACGACGACGTCGTGAAGGACGACGTGCTCGAGGGCCTGACCGCGGTCATCACGGTGAAGGTGCCGGAGCCGCAGTACCTCGGGCAGACCAAGGACGAGCTGGGCACCCCGGGCGTGAGCCGCATCGTGGCGGACGTCGTCAGCAAGGGGCTCAAGGCCGAGCTGCTCGACAACCGCAAGCGCAAGGCGCAGGCCCGGGTCGTGCTCGACAAGGTCGCGGCGGCCGCCAAGACCCGCCAGGCCGCGAAGGCGAGCAAGGACGCGGCCCGGCGCAAGACCGCGCTGGAGTCGAGCACGTTGCCCGCCAAGCTCGCCGACTGCCGCAGCACCGACGTCGCCCGCACGGAGCTGTGGCTCGTGGAGGGGGACTCCGCGCTCGGCACCGGCAAGCTGGCGCGCAACAGCGAGTACCAGGCGCTGCTCCCGCTGCGCGGCAAGATCCTCAACGTCCAGAAGGCAGGCGTCGGCGAGATGCTCGCCAACGCGGAGTGCGCCTCGATCATCCAGGTGGTGGGAGCGGGCTCGGGCCGCACGTTCGACCTGGAGCAGATGCGCTACAACAAGATCTGCCTGATGACGGACGCCGACGTCGACGGCAGCCACATCCGCTGCCTGCTCATCACGCTGTTCGCGCGGTACATGCGCCCGGTCATCGAGGCCGGTCGCCTGTTCGCCGCCGTACCACCGCTGCACCGCGTCGAGGTGGTGGGAGCGCAGGAGCCCGTCTACACCTACAGCGATGCGCAGCTGCAGCAGCTGCTGAAGAAGCTGGAGGCTCAGGGCAAGCGCGTGAAGGGGCAGATCCAGCGCTACAAGGGGCTCGGCGAGATGGACCCGAGCCAGCTGCGCGAGACCACGATGCACCCGGCGACCCGCACGCTGCGCCGCATCAACCTCGGCGACGTCGAGGAGGCCGAGCACTCGCTCGACCTGCTCATGGGCAACGACGTCGCACCCCGCCGCGAGTTCATCATCAACAGCGCCGGTCGGATCGACCGGGCCTACCTGGACACCTGATGCCTACCAAGAAGCGCAGCACCACCATCAACATCCCGCCCTTCGAGGGCGAGGGCACGATCGTCGACACCACGGTGATCGACGAGCTCGAGGCGAGCTACCTCGACTACTCCTACTCGGTCATCTACAGCCGTGCGCTGCCGGACGCCCGCGACGGGCTCAAGCCCGTGCACCGCCGGATCCTCTGGTCGATGCACGACGCCAACCTGCGGCCCGACCGCGGGTTCGTGAAGAGCGCCCGTGTGGTCGGCGACGTCATGGCCAAGTACCACCCGCACGGCGACGCGGCCATCTACGACGCCATGGTGCGGCTCGCCCAGGGCTTCATGATGCGGGTGCCGCTCATCGACGGGCACGGCAACTGGGGCTTCTCCCCCGACGACTCGCCTGCCGCGAGCCGGTACACGGAGTGTCGGCTGGCCCCGGCGGCGATGGCCTTGGTGGACGGGCTGGACGAGGAGGCCGTGGCCTTCGAGCCCAACTACGACGGGTCGGAGCGGCAGCCGAGCGTGCTGCCGGCGGCGTACCCGAACCTGCTCGTCAACGGCACCGCCGGCATCGCCGTCGGCATGGCCACGAACATGATCCCGCACAACCTCATCGAGGTCGTCGACGCGGCCACCCACCTGCTCGAAAACCCCGAGGCCGACCTCGACGACCTGATGCGGTTCGTGCCCGGTCCCGACCTGCCGACCGGCGGGCAGCTGCTCGGCATGGACGAGGTGCGGCAGGCCTACGAGACCGGCCGTGGCGTCGTCCGCATGCGGGCCACGGCCGAGGTTGGGCCGCTCCCCCGCGGCAAGAGCGCGATCACGGTGACCGAGCTGCCGTACGGCGTCGGCACCGAGCGGGTCATCGCCAAGGTCAAGGAGCTAGCGAGCGCCAAGAAGCTCCAGGGAATCTCGGACGTGAAGGACCTCACCGACGAGGCTCGGGGCACCGAGCTCGTCTTCGAGGTCAAGGCCGGCTTCAACCCGCAGGCGGTGCTCGGCGAGCTCTACCGGCTGACCCCGCTCGAGGAGTCGTTCGGCATCAACAACCTCGCGCTCGTCGACGGGCAGCCGCGCACCTTGGGCCTCAAGGACCTGCTGCAGGTCTTCCTCGACCACCGCGCCGAGGTCGTCACCCGCCGGTCGCGGTACCGGCTGCGCAAGGCCGAGGAGCGCGCACACCTCGTCGAAGGCCTGCTCCTCGCACTCGCCAACATCGACGAGGTCGTGCGGATCATCCGCTCGTCCCCCGACGTCGCGGTCGCCCGGACGTCGCTCATGGAACGGTTCGGGTTCACCGACGTGCAGGCCGGCTACGTGCTCGACATGCAGCTGCGCCGGCTCGTCGCCCTCGAGGTCGAGAAGCTCGAGGCCGAGCTCGCCGAGCTGCGCGCCACCATCGCTGCGCTGCTCGAGATCCTCAACGACCCGGCCGTGCTCCGTCGTGTCATCGCCGACGAGCTCGCGGAGGTGGCGGAGGAGCACGGCACGCCCCGTCGTACGGTCCTCGTCGGCGGCGACCTCAAGGCGCTCGTCACCCGCAGGGCCAGCGACCTCGAGGTCGCCGACGCCCCGTGCGACGTGCTGCTGTCGTCCAGCGGGCTCATGGCACGGACCCCGATCCACGACGGGGAGACCCAGCCCGGCGGGCGCCGGCACCGGCACGACGTGATCGTCGCGACGGCCCGTACGACGACCCGTGGCGTCGTGGGCGTGCTGACCAGCGCGGGGCGCTGGGTGAAGGTCGACGTCCTCAACGTCCCCGAGGTGCCGGCCGTCACGACGGGCGCGATCAGCCTGCGCGGTGGCGCGCCGGCCAGCGAGTTCGTGCCGCTGGAGCGGGGCGAACGGGTCGTCGGCCTCGCCGCGATCCGCGACGACGGGCCCGGCCTGGCGCTGGCCACCCGGCAGGGAGTGGTCAAGCGGGTCGCGCCCGAGGCGTGGCCGTCGCGCAACGACACCGTCGACGTGATCACCTTGAAGCCCGGCGACGAGGTCGTCGGCGCGGTGGAGCTCGTCGACGGCGAGGAGGAGCTCGTCTTCTTCGCGAGCACAGGCGATCTGCTGCGCTTCCCGGCGAACCTGGTGCGCCCGCAGGGTCGTGCCGCGGGAGGCATGGCCGGCATGAAGCTCGACGCGGGCGCCTTCCTGGTGGGCTTCAACGCGGTACCGCTCACGGGCGACACGCTCTTCGAGGAGCCGGTTGTGGTGACCGGCGCCGGCCTCCCGCCGGAGGGGAAGGGCAAGGGCAACGGCGTCGTGAGCTCCGTGAAGGTGACGCCGCTGTCGGAGTACCCCCGCAAGGGGCGGGCCACCGGCGGCGTGCGCTGCCAGCGGCTGCTGTCCGGCGAGGCCCTCCTCGTGCTGGGCTGGGCCGGCACCAGCCCGTGGGCGGCAGCGGCGAACGGCGACCCGGTCGAGCTGCCACCCGCCGTCGGCAAGCGCGACGGGTCCGGCACCCCTGTCGAGAAGCCGGTAGCGGCGGCAGTGGGGCAGCCGCACGCGTGAGTCGGGTCAGGGGGTGAGCATCCATGCCCCCTGCACGTTCTGCAGAGCTCCGGCGCCCGGCCGCGTCGACCCTCCGATCACGACCAGCCGGTCCTCCGCCCAGACCGCGGGCCCGGGCAGCGCCGGCGCGCCGTCGGGGCGGGCGAGGCGCGTCCACGCACCCTGCTCGACGTCGAACAGCCAACCGGCGCTCGCGCTGACCGGGCCTCCGAGCGCGAAGACCGGCCAACCCCCCGTGCCCTCCTCGGGCGGGTGCGGCAGCCGGCTCCATCTCCGCGTTGCGAGGTCTAGCACGCCACCCGAAGGCACCCTGCGTCCCCACGGATGGGTCGCGCCACCGTCGGCGCCGCCCAGGTCGGGGAAGACCGCCTTGCTCCCGTGCACGGCGATGCCGACGCCGGCGAGCTGGTCGCTGTCCGGGAGGCGATGCCACGCCCCGGTTGCGTCCAGCAGCTCCGCACGCAGCAGTGCCGGCGCCGAGCTGTTGGGCTGGTCCACGAGCTCGAGGCCGACCACGAGCAGGCCGTACGCCGTGTCGACGGCGGCACGGTCGAACGAGGCGGGCAGCGTGTTCGGTGGCAGGCTGCGCCACCGGCGGGTCCGCGAGTCGTAGATCGCGTCATGGAGACTGCTGTGTTCCTGCGAACGGAGGGCGACGAGGCGGCTCCCCGACACCGCAAGATCCCAGGCATCCGCCGCGACCCCGGGCGGCGCAGGGTGGACAGTCCAACTGTTCTCGGAGACGTCGTACGCCAGGAGCGGGGCGTCGCCCGCGAAGCCAGACTGTGTCCACACGACGTCGCCCACGACCACCGCGTCCCCCACGACCGGACGTGGCGCGGGCGCGGTGCGACGCCACGTTCCCGCTGCGAGGTCGTACGCAGCGCCGTCACGCTGCGGTTGCGACGGCCACGTGCAGCTCGCACTGGGAGGGCAGACGGGCGCGGTGTCCCCGCCCAGCACGACCACCTCTCCCCCTACCCACGCGACGACAGGGAGGGCGCGTGGCGACAGCGGTGGCGGCGGCAGCTGGTGCCAGCCGGATGCCGTCGGCGCAGGCGCGACCGTCGCGCTGCACGCCGACAGCAACGCAAGGACCCCTGTCACCGCGGCACGACGCACGATCGATCGACGCATGCACTTCCTCCCTCTTCCAGCAAGGATGCGTCGGATCACGCCGCACGGTGTAACACGTTCCACTCGCGCCCGAAAGGTCCGATCCCGACCACCGTGCGCGCACGCCTGCTCACAGCACGTAGACAAGCGCTACTCCATGTAGATGTGTTGTCGAGATTCCCTGGTATTTCGACATCTTGCGGTTCTACGGTGCCGGCACAGCCGATCGTCCCGCTGCCCTTGCACCCTGGAGAGCGCATGAGAACCCGGGTCGTCCTCGCCGCCACCGCGTCCGTCAGCCTCGTCGCCGCCCTCGGCGTCGGAGCCACCTCCACCGCACAGCGCACCGGAGCTCTCAGCAGCGACCAGCTGCGCGCCTTGCTGCGCGGCGCGGCCCAGGAGCCCACGGGTCACCGGCTGAGCACGATCGGCGGCGACGGCGGCGAGTCGAGCGAGCTGCTCACCGCCATGGAGCAGCTCGCGCAGGCCCGCACCGCGCCCGGCGTCGTCGCACCAGGCGCGTACAGCGCCGCCTTCGCGAGCCTGTCGGGCCTCAGCGCCACAGGTACCGCCACCGAGCTGACCACCCGGCCCTACGACTCCGACGACCTCCGCTACCGCGACCCGGTCGCCTCCAACAGCACCGGCGGTGCCGGCGTCGTCGCCGGACGCATCACCGGCGTGGCGGTCGACGTGGCGCACGGAAAGGTCTACGCCGCAGGCGCAGACGGCGGCGTGTTCCGCGGCGCGCTCGGCGCCGGCCCGCAGGGCTGGACGCCCATCTCGGACGCGCTGCCCACGCTGTCGACCGGGGACCTGAGCTACGACGCGACCAGCGACACGCTGTGGTACGCCACCGGCGAGGCGAACACGGGTGCGACGTCGTACACCGGATCGGGCGTCTACCGGCTCGCGCACCCGGCAACCGGGTCGTTCAGCGCTGCTGACCGCGTCGGCGGCACCGAGCTCGACAGCACCGTGATCAACAAGCTCCGCTTCGACGGGCAGGGCCGGGTGCTGGCCGCCACGAGTCGCGGCATCTGGGCGCACAGCACGACCGGAACGGAGGCCTGGTCCATGCTGTTCGCCCCGAACCCCAGCTACCTGCCCGGCGGCAGCAACGCCGACGCCGCCAACGCGCCGTACAAGAACCTCGCACAGGACGTCGCGGTCCAGCCGGGCACGAACGGGCAGCGCATCGTGGCCGACATCGCCTGGCGGAGCGGCGACACCTACAACGGCTTCTACCGCTCGAACGACGGCGGCGGCACCTGGACGAAGGTGAACCCGACCGGCGCCATCAACCCCAAGGAGATCGGCAACGCCGAGTTCGCCTACTCGGCCGACGGCAGCAAGCTCTACACGGTGGTCGAGTCGACCGTGCTGCTCAACAAGCCGACCGCGAACGGCAACACCGTCCTGGCCGGCGTCTACGTGAGCCCCAACGGCTCGGTCGACGGCCCGTGGAACAACATCGCCGACACCCGCAAGCTCGCCAACAGCGGCTCGGCGCTGAAGCAGAGCCTGATCGGCAAGGGCTACGGACCGGGCGTGCAGGCCTGGTACAACAACTTCATCCAGGTGGACCCGGCCGACGCGAACCACGTGTGGCTCGGGCTCGAGGAGGTCTTCGAGACCTTCAACGGCGGCAGCACCTGGACGACCCCCGGGCCGTACTGGAACTTCTCGTTCTCCTGCTGGTCGTTCGACCCGGCGAAGAACACCTGCTCCAAGACCACGCACCCCGACCAGCACGCGATCGCGGTCGGTGGCGGACGGGTGTACGTCGGCAACGACGGCGGTCTGTACAGCCGGCCGGTCCGGGGCACCCTCGACCGCTACGGTCACGCCAACGACTGGCAGAGCATGAACACCGGCCTGCGGACGCTGCAGTACTACTCGGTCGACGTGGGGAGCACGCCGGACCACGGCACCGCGATCACGGGCGGCCTGCAGGACAACGGCCAATCGCTGCTGCTGGGCGACGACACCGTGATGGGCTCGCCGTTCGGCGGCGACGGCGGCGACACCCTCGTCGACCCGCGGCCCGGCCGGGGCTGCAACATCGTGGCGGAGTACGTGTTCCTCGCGATGTCGGTGACCAACAACTGCGGCGTCTCGGACGGGACGACGCACGCGATCCGCAGCATCGACCCGGGCGACCCGGGCGCGCGCTTCATCGCTCCGTTCACCGACGACAGCACCAACCCCGACCACTGGCTGGCGGGCGGGCGCTACGTCTGGACGCAGGACGCGGGCTACGCCATCGCCGACGGCACCGCCTGGACCCAGGCGTTCGACACCGGCTCCGGGCACTCCGTCACCGCGGTGGCCCTGCGGGGCGGCGTCGGGTGGGTCGCGTGGTGCGGCCCGTGCAACAACGCCGGCTTCACCCGTGGCGTCGCCACCAACGCGGGCGGCACCTGGCACCAGGTGACGCTGCCCGCAGCCTTCCCCAACCGGTTCCTGCAGGGCGTCACGATCGACGCGGCGGACGCGACCGGCCGCACGGCGTACGTCGTGGTGAACGGCTTCAGCCGGCGCTTCACCGAGGGCCCCGGCGCCGGCGTCGGACACCTGTTCCGCACCACCGACGGGGGCGCGACCTGGGCCGACGCGAGCCCGAGCCTGCCCGACGTGCCCGCCTCGTCGTTCGTCGTCGCGGGCGGCACGTGGTACCTCGGCACCGACCTGGGCGTGCTCACGAGCACCGACGCCGGGACGACCTGGCACCGGGTCGTGGGCTTCCCGTACGTGACCGTGATGCAACTGCGGCTCGGCCCGGACGGCCAGGTCTACGCCGCTACCCACGGCCGCGGGCTCTGGCGCGTGAGCGCCTAGCGGCCCTCGTCACGGGGAACGCGAAGGCCCGGTCTCCGAATGGAGACCGGGCCTTCGTCGTGAGGTCTGGCTAGAGCGGGCGGACGTTCTCCGCCTGCGGGCCCTTCTGGCCCTGCGTGATGTCGAACTCCACCTGCTGGTTCTCCTCCAGGGACCGGTAGCCCTGGCTCTGGATCGCGCTGAAGTGGACGAAGACGTCCGCCCCACCGTCGTTAGGGGCGATGAAGCCGAAGCCCTTCTCCGCGTTGAACCACTTCACAGTGCCCTGCGCCATGCTGATCGTGCCTTCCGTGATGACGGTCTTTCCAACCGCTTGGTAGTACGGCGGTCGCCGTACCCCCTGGTCGCTCGGGGGCCGGAGGCCCCGCAACCACACTCCGCGGCGCCGCTCTCGGAAGGGCTGACGTTCGGTAATGCTGTGCAACCGGCCCTCACGCTACACGACCAAGGACGTCTCACCAGCCCCCTTCACTGGCCGTGTCCGCCCGTCGCGCGGAGCGTGACGAGGCGCTCAGACCGACGAGGGTCACGACCACCGTGAGCAGACCCGCGACCGCGGAGACACGGAACGCGACGTGCGCACCGGAGGCGTCGATGACCCGCCCCGCGGCGGCTGTCCCGATGGCCGCGCCGGCGAACACCATGCTGCTGCACCAGGCGAAGGCCTCTGTCACCGTGCCGGTCGGTGCAGCCTCGCCGACGACGAGCGCGTTGCACGCGAAGAACGGTGCGATGGCGGCGCCGTAGACCATCACCAGCAAGGTCAGGCCGACGGTGCTCTGCGCCAGGCTCGGCAGGGCAGCCCCGACGCCGACGAGCAGCACGAGCGCCGGCAGCTGACGGCTCGCCCGGACCTGCGGGTGCAGCGCCCCGTAGAGCAGCCCGCCGACCATGGAGCCGAACGACCACAGCGCCAGCACCACCCCCGCGACCGAGCGCGCCTGGCCGTGCTCGTCGACGAAGGCGAGCACGGTCACCTCGGTGACGCCGAAACCGACGCCCACGAGCAGGAGCGTCAGCAGGGCGGTGCGCACCACCGGCGAGACCAGCGGCCCGACGAGGTGCCGCTCGGTCGTGACGTCCCCACCGACCTGACGCACGACCGGGAGCGCCGCCAGCATCGCCGAGCCGACGCTGGCCAGCAGACCGCTGGCCGCGAGCGCCCACTCCGGACCGGCCGTCGCCGCGAGCCCTGCCACGACGACCGGACCGCTGATGAAGCACAGCTCGGCGCCCGACGACTCGAGCGAGTAGGCCGCCGGCAGCAGCCGCGACTCGACCAGCACGGGCCACAGCGCCCGCATCACCGAAGTGAGCGGCGGCATCGTGGCGCCGATGAGGGCCGCCGCGACGGTGAGGGCGACGGGACCCGCGTCGACGCCCGCGAGCAGCAGGAACAGCCCGATCGCGCTGGGGTGCGCGACCGCGCTCCAGAGCAGCACCCGGCGCGGTCCGAGGCGGTCGGCCGCCCTCGCGCGCCGGGGCGCCGCGACCGCGACCGCGACGGCCAGCGCGGCCGCGACGATCCCGGCCTGGCCGTACGACAGCGTCTGCTTCGAGACCAGCAGCACGGCCAGGCCGTTCATGGCCATGGAGACCCGGCCCACGAGGCTCCAGGTCAGCGCGGGTGCCGCTCCGCGAGGGGCGAGGACAGCGCGGTACCTCTGCCAGCCCCTCATGCGTCTCGACGCTACCCGCACCGATTACCGTGACCCGCGAGCCCAGGGAGGCCCCATCAGCGACGTGACGACTGCTGACGAACCGCACTGGCTGACGCCCAACCTGCGGGTGCTCTCCGGCGTGTCGCTGCTGCAGGACGCCGCGAGCGAGCTGCTCTACCCGGTGCTGCCCCTCTTCCTGACGGTGACCCTGGGCGCCCCGCCCTCCGTCGTCGGCGCGGTCGAAGGGGTCGCCGAGGGCGTCGCGGCCCTCACCAAGCTGAAGGCCGGCCGACTCGCGGACCGGTTCCGCAAGAAGCCCCTCATCGCCTTCGGCTACGGCATGGCGGCGGTCGGCAAGGTGCTCGTCGCCGTCGCCCTCGTCTGGCCCGTCGTGCTGCTGGGCCGGGCGGTGGACCGGCTGGGCAAGGGTGTCCGCGGCGCCCCCCGCGACGCGCTGCTGATGGTCGACGCCGACCCGCGCGCCCGGGGCCGCGTGTTCGGCTTCCACCGGGCGGCGGACACCCTCGGCGCCGTCATCGGACCCGCCATCGGCCTGCTGCTGCTCGAGCTGCTGGGGGGCGAGATCCGGCCGCTGCTGCTCATCGCCGTGGTGCCCGCTGTGCTGTCGGTGCTCCTCGTCGGGCTGGTGCGGGAGGGCCCGCCGGAGCCCGGCCCACGCCACGTCGAGCAGCAGCAGCGGGGGGAGCTGCCTCCCGTCGTGCGGCGCCTGGTGCTCGTCCTCACGGTGTTCTCGCTCGTCAACTTCCCCGACGCGCTGCTCCTGCTGCGGGGCCACGAGCTGGGGTTGTCGACGACCGCGGTGGTGGCGTCGTACCTGCTCTACAACGCCGTCTACGCGGGCCTGTCGTACCCGGCCGGCGCGCTGTCCGACCGCTGGCCGCGGCACCGCGTCTACGCCACGGGACTGCTGTGCTTCGCCGCCGGTTACCTGGGGCTCGGTCTCGCCGACCAGGGCTGGCTCGTCTTCCTGATCCTTCCGCTGTACGGCGGGTTCGCAGCCTGCACGGACGGCGTCGGCAAGGCCTGGGTGAGCAGCCTGGCGCCACGGCACCTGCAGGGTTGGGCGCAAGGCCTGTTCCAGGGGCTGACCGGCGGCGCGATCCTGGTGGCGGGCCTGTGGGCCGGCCTGCTCTGGGGCGACGACGGGCGGCTGCCGCTGCTCGTGTCCGGGACCGTCGGCCTGGGGGCCGCCGTCGGCCTGCTCGTGCTCGGGCAGCGGCTGTCGCCGCGTGAGGAGCTCGTGGCGACCTGAGGGCTTTGGCCCCTTCCCCTTCACGCGTGACGGTGATCTGCTGGGCCTGAGGAGGTGGCCATGCGTCCCCTCGTGGTCGGTGTCGACGGCACGCCTGCGGCAGAGCGCGTGCTTGACTGCGCGCTGCTCGAGGGACAGCTCACCGGCCGGCCGGTCCGCGCCGTCAACGCCTGGCAGGCGCCGGTGTGGGTCGGCGGCGCGCTGGGCTACGTCTACGACTACGACGTGTTCAGCGCCGGGATCGCCACGGAGGACGACGCGCAGCGGCTCACCGAGGAGCTGGTCACCAAAGCCCGGGCCCGGCAGGTCACCGACGCGCCGGTGGACGTGACGGTGGAGGTGCGTGAGGGCACCGCCGCGACGGTCCTCGACGAGGTCGCCCACGGCGCCGCGCTGCTCGTCGTCGGCGGACGGGGTCACGGGCCGCTCACCAGCGCCCTGCTCGGCTCGGCGACCGCGCACGTGCTGCACCACGCCCCCTGCCCCGTCATGGTCGTCCCCGAGCACGGGGCACCCACGGCGTCATACCGCCAGGTGGTCGTCGGCGTCGACGGCTCGGAGCCCTCGCGCGCCGCCCTGCGCTGGGCGCAGCACGAGGCGCGGGTGCACGGCTGCCCGCTGCTGGCCGTGCACGCCTGGCTGCTCGCCACGCTGCCGACCGGCCCGTCGCTGTTCGCCGGCCCCGAGGTGGCTGCCTTCGAGCGCGCCTGCGAGGACTGGCTGGGCGCGGAGGTGCGGGAGGTGCTCGGCGAGGCGCCGGACGACGAGGTCCGCACCAAGCCGGTCCATGGCACGGCCAGCCAGGTGCTGCTGGACGAGGCGGGCCCGCAGGACCTGCTCGTGCTCGGCACCCGCGGCCGAGGCGGGTTCGCCGGCCTGCGCCTCGGGTCCGTCTCGTCGCAGTGCGCGCGGCACGCCCATGGCGTCGTCGTGGTGCTGCGCGCCGAGCACACCTGGGACGGCTGACTAACGGATCAGGACCCGCTCCCCGGGCTTCGGCACGACGACGTTCCACCCCAGCTCGTCGACGAGCCGGTTGCACAGCGCCTCGGACGCACGGGGCTCGCCGTGCACCACGTAGCAGCTCGACGGCTCCTGCGGCAGCTGCCTCAGCCAGCCGACCACCTCGTCGGCGTCGGCGTGCACCGAGAACTGATCGAGCGCCACGACGTCCGCACGGACGGGCACGTACCGGCCGTGGATCTTCACCGCCTTCGCCCCTTCTGCCAGCGCGCGCCCTCGGGTTCCTGCGGCCTGGAAGCCCACGAGCAGCACGGTGTTGCGCGGGTCCGGGAGCTGCTCGACGAGGTGGTGCAGCACCCTGCCACCGGTCGCCATCCCGGAGGCCGAGATCACGATCGAGGGGTACGCCGGGCGGTTGACCGTCATCGACTCCTCCACCGTCGTGAGCACCCGCAGGTCTCCCGTGTCGAAGGGGTCCTCGCACTCCGGGAGGACGTCAGGATCCCTGCGGTCCAGCGCCGTGCGGTAGACCTCGAGCGCCCGCAAGGCCATCGGGCTGTCGACGAACACGGGCACCTTCGGGACGCGGCCGGCGTGCATCAGCCGCCGCAACGCGGTCAGGACGACCTCGGTGCGGTCGATGGCGAAGGCCGGGACGAGCACCGACCCGCCGCGGGAGAAGGTGCGGTTGAGGATGTCGGCGAGCTCGGCGAGGTCCGGCTCGGGGTGCCGCCGGTCGCCGTACGTGGACTCCACCACAACCACGTCCGCCGGGGCCGGCGGCGCGGGCGGACGCAGCACCGGGTGCTCTCCGCGTCCCAAGTCGCCGCTGAACAGCACGCCCCGCGAGCCGACCTGCACGTGCACCGCCGCTGAGCCGAGGATGTGGCCCGCCGGCCGGAAGGTCGCGACCACCCCGGGTGCCACCGAGGTCGCGGTCTCGAAGGGCACCGGCGTGAGGCGGGCGATCGCGCGCGCGGCCATGTCGCTGCTGTAGAGCGGCTGCGGGTCGGCGTGCTTGCTCCAGCCGTGCTGACGCGCGTGCCTCGCCTCCTCCTCGAGCAGGTGCGCGCTGTCGAGCAGCACGATCTCGGCCAGCTCGGCGGTGCTGCGGGTGGCGTACGCCCTGCCCCGGAAGCCTTCTTGCACCAGGCGGGGCAGGTAGCCGCAGTGGTCGAGGTGCGCGTGGGTGAGCAGCACGGCACGCACGCTCGAGGCGTCCAGCGGGAAGGGGTCCCAGTTGCGGCGACGCAGCTCGCGCTCGCCCTGGTACAGCCCGCAGTCGACCAGCACGCGCGAGCTGCCGGCCTCCACGAGGGTCTTGCTGCCGGTGACGGTGCCTGCTCCGCCGAGGAAGAGGAGGGACGGTCGGGTCAGGTCCGCGCTCACGGGGCCATCCTGCTCGCACGCTCTCGGGCTGCGTAAGGGCCCAAAGCCCCCATCTCCCCGGAGGACGTGACCTTCGCCTCCTGCCCCGCTCACTCGCCGTGCCTAGTGTCGGCACGAGGGACGGGAGAGGAGAAGACCATGAAGGCTCTCAGGTACCACGGTCCCGGACGCCACTCGTGGGAGGACGCCCCCGACCCGGTCGTGGTGGATGACCAGGATGCGGTGGTGCGGGTCGACGCGGTGACGATCTGCGGCACCGACCTGCACATCCTCAAGGGCGACGTGCCGACCTGCGTGCCGGGGACGACCCTCGGCCACGAGGCGGTCGGGACCGTCGTCGAGACCGGACCAGGCGTGCGCACGCGCAAGCCCGGCGATCGAGTGCTCATCAGCTGCATCACGGCGTGCGGCACCTGCCGGTACTGCCGTGAAGGCCACTACGGCCAGTGCCTGGGCGGCGGTGGCTGGATCCTGGGCCACCGCATCGACGGCGTGCAGGCCGAGAGCGTGCGTGTCCCGTTCGCGGACACGTCGACGTACCTGCTTCCCGACGGGGTGCGCGACGAGGAGGCGTTGCTGCTCGCGGACATCCTGCCCACGTCGTACGAGGTGGGCGTGCGCAACGGCGGCGTGACCCCCGGCGACACGGTGGTGGTCGTGGGTGCCGGTCCGATCGGGCTGGCAAGCATCATCACCGCCCACCTGTACTCGCCCAGCCACGTGGTGGTCGTGGACCCGTCGACCTTCCGGCTCGACGCGGCGAAGCGGCTCGGCGCCACCGTGACGGCCCGCAACCCCGAAGAGGCGCGGGAAGCCGTGCTCGAGCTCACCGACGGGCTCGGCGCCGACGTCGCGCTCGAGGCGGTGGGCATCCCGGAGACGTTCGAGCTCTGCGCCACGCTCATCCGCCCGGGCGGACGGCTGGCGAACATCGGCGTGCACGGCAAGCCCGCGACGCTTCACCTCGAGGACCTGTGGATCAAGAACGTCACGATCACCACGGGTCTCGTCGATACGTACACCACGCCGACGCTGCTGCGCATGCTCGCCGCCCGGCAGCTCGACACCAGTGGGCTCATCACGCACCGGTTCGGGCTCGACGAGATGATGGACGCCTACGACGTCTTCGCTCGCGCCGGAGAGCGCGAGGCGCTCAAGGTCGCGCTGTTCAGGCAGATGCACTGATGCTCGGCTCTCTGGTGCGCGACGCGGTCGGCAACGCCCGGCGGTCGCTCGACGACATAACGCGGGCGATCGCCGACCGCCGATCGGTGCAGCAGCACGAGGAGCAGGCCCACGAGCTGGTCCGGCTGTCCACCGAGGAGTGCGTGCAGCTGCTCGCGGAGAGCAGTCTCGGGCGCCTCGCGTACCTTGCCCGCCCCGGCACGCCGGACGTCGTCCCGGTCAACTTCCTCTGGTACGACGGAAGCGTGTGGGTCCGGAGCGCGCCCGGCCCCAAGATGCAGGCCGCCGAGCGGCGCGAACGCGTGGCCTTCGAGGTCGACCGGGTCGACGAGACGACCCAGAGTGGCTGGAGCGTCGTGGTGGTCGGGCGGCTCCGCGTCGTGCCCGGGGGACAGCTGCCGCCCGGCATCGGGCCCGAGCCCTGGTCCCACGGCACCCGTCGACACCTGCTGCGGCTGGACCCGGAGCGTCTCGAGGGACGCCGCCTCCTGGGGTAGCCTCCGCTAGAACGCGTTCTAGGGAGGGCTCGTGCGCTACGGGATCGTGCTGTTCACCAGCGACCGGGGCATCACCCCCGCTGCCGCCGCCCGGGCCGCCGAGGCGGCGGGCTTCGACACCTTCTACGTGCCGGAGCACACCCACATCCCCGTCAAGCGCACCGCAGCGCACCCGACCACCGGCGGCGCCGACCTGCCCGACGACCGCTACATGCGCACCCTCGACCCGTGGGTGTCGCTGGCGACGGCCGCAGCCGTCACGTCGCGGATCCGGCTGTCCACCGCGGTCGCGCTGCCGGTGGAGAGCGACCCGATCACCCTCGCCAAGACCATCGCCACCCTCGACCACCTCTCGGGCGGCCGCGTCTCGGTCGGCGCCGGCTTCGGCTGGAACACCGACGAGCTCTCCGACCACCACGTGCCGGCCGGCAGGCGCCGCACGGTCCTGCGTGAGTACGTCGAGGCGATGCGCGCGCTGTGGACCCGGGACGAGGCTTCGTACGACGGGGAGTTCGTCCAGTTCGGGCCCTCCTGGGCCTGGCCCAAGCCGGTGCAGGACCACGTGCCGGTGCTCATCGGCGCGGGCGGCACCGAGAAGACCTTCGACTGGATCGTGCGCTCCGCCGACGGCTGGATCACCACGCCCTATGAGACCGACATCGCCGACCAGGTGGAGCTGCTCCGCCGGAAGTGGAAGGACGCCGGCCGCGAGGGCGAGCCCGAGGTCGTCGCGCTCGGCAACAAGCCCGACCCGGAGCGAGTGGCGGCGCTCGAGGCGATCGGCGTGACGGAGTGCTGCTTCGGCCTGCCCGACAAGGACGAGCCCGAGGTGCTCGCCTACCTGGAGCGGTTGACGTCCAAGCTCGGACGCTAGCGTCCGGAGGGTGCGCCGGCTGCTGCCCGCTCTCGCCGCCCTCGCCCTCGTCGCGGGCTGCAGCTCCTCGTCGTCGCCGACCTCGCACCCATCCGCGACCCCCTTCGTCGGGGGTGCCGGCACCACGTCGCGGCATCCCACGAAGGTGCTGGTCGTCGTGCTCGAGAACCACGCGCAGCGCGAGGCGCTCGCGCAGATGCCGTACCTGCGCGCGCTGGCCACGCGGTACGGCTACGCCTCGGCGTACGTCGCCGTCACACACCCCTCGCTGCCGAACTACCTGGCCATCGCGGCCGGGTCGACCTTCGGGGTGCGCGACGACGCCGGGCCACGTGCGCACCCGCTCCGCGGGCCGACGGTCTTCGGCCAGGCGCTGGGCGCGCACCGGACCGCGAAGACCTACGCCGAGGCGATGCCCTCACCGTGCTTCACCGGCAGCACGGGCCGCTACGCCGTGAAGCACAACCCCTGGCCGTACTTCACGGCCGAGCGCTCCGCCTGCCACCGCCTCGACGTGCCCGCCGGCACCGCGACGAGCGGCGCGTTCGCGCACGACGTGCGCGCAGGGACCCTGCCGACGATCGGGCTGCTGGTGCCGGACATCTGCCACGACGGCCACGACTGCGCCCTGTCGGTCGCCGACCGCTGGCTGCGGCAGTGGCTCGCCCCCGTGCTCACCGGCCGTGACTTCCGGGCCGGCCGGCTCGCGGTCGTCGTGACGTTCGACGAGGACGACCGCTCGGCGGGCAACCGCGTGCTGACGGTTGTCGTGGCACCCTCGCTGCACGGCCTCGTCGTACGGCGGAGCCTCGACCACCACGCACTGTCCCGCTGGCTGTCGCAGCTGTCTGGTCGGCCCGGGCTGCACCAGTCGGCGTCGGCGGCCTCCCTCGGCGCGGCGTTCGGCCTGGCATGAGGGCTCCTAAGCACGAAGGGACCCGATCACGGGGCTGACCTGAAGGCCTTCGCCTGCAGACACGACGGCCGGTCCAGGAGCACTCTGAAGGGCGGAGCCCACGAGCCTCGGGAGGAGCCATGCGCACGCAGGAATGGACGGTCAGCATCCACCTGGACGAGGACGTCGACACGACGCACGCACGTGCGGTGCTGCACAGCACCAGCGGTGTCACGGTGCACGCCGACGGCACGGCCCGCCGCAACCCGATCGACGCGCCGATCCCGGAGATCGGCGAGGAGCTCGCGACCGCCCGGGCTCTGGAGCACCTCGCGGGCCGGCTGAACGACATCGCCGCGAGGGACATCCGCGAGCTCACGCACCCCGTCGGCCCCTGACCCTCGGCCGCGGATGCTGCTGCGTGACGTGCGGCCCGACGACGTGGAGCTCTACGTCCGGATGCGCTGCGACCCGGCGATGATGACCGAGCTCGGCGGACCGCAGGACGCGGAGCGCATGCCCGCCAAGGTCGCGAGCGACGTCAGCGACGTGGCGGCGGGCCGGGCCTGGATCCGGATGGTCGTGCCGGAACCCGACCGACCCGAGGACGTCGCGGGCAGCGTCGTCATCTGGGAGCACGACGGCATCGAGGAGATGGGCTGGATGGTGCTCCCCGAGCACCAGGGCAAGGGCGTGGCGAAGGCCGCCGTACAGATGCTCCTCGACGAGGCGCGCACCACCGGCCGGTGGGGCGTCGTGCACGCCTACCCGGGCGTCACGAACGCACCGTCGAACGCACTGTGCCGCTCGGTCGGTTTCCACCTCGTGGGCGAGGAGCAGATCGAGTTCGCAGGTCGATGGTTCCCCTGCAACCACTGGGAGATAGACCTGCGTCAGTAGACCCAGACCGCCGCCCCGAGGGGCACTCGGTCCCCGTCCTGCCCGAGCCCGTCGAGGTGTTCAGGACGGTCTGCACCCGCCCGTCCACGGCCAGTACGGCGGGGCCGCTGCTCTCCTGACGCAGCCGCACGGGGGCAGGGCCCGGGGCCCCCGGCGTGACCGCGGGCGGCGTCGTGGGGACGGTGACGGGGAGCCGGGTGGCCAGGTCTCCCCGTGCCGTACCCGAGCAGCAGCACCGCCCGCGGCGACGCCGGTCGCTGCGGTGCGCATCGCCCGCATGCCCCTCATCGGCCTCCTTGCCCACATGGTGAGGGGACGCCGCAGGTCGCTCAACGGCAGGAAGTCACGAGTGTCGGTCGTGCGTGCCAGAGTCAGCGCATGGCCAGCTGGAGAGAGGTGTGCGAGCAGGCGCCGGAGCTCGCCGCCGTCGTGCGGGAGCGCTTCGCCGTCCGCAAGCACGCGACCATGGCGACCCTGAGGCGCGACGGCTCGCCGCGCATCAGCGGGACCGAGGTGACGTTCACCGACGACGCGGTCACGATCGGCAGCATGGGCGGGGCGATGAAGGCCCGCGACCTGCAGCGCGACGCGCGGCTCATGCTGCACTCCCCCACCGTCGACCCGCCCGAGGAGCAGCCGTCGGCCTGGCCGGGGGAGGCGAAGATCGCTGGTCGCGCGGTCGAGGAGCCCAACTCCACAGCGATCGAGGGCGCCCACCAGTTCCAGGTCGACGTCGACGAGCTGGTCTTCACCCGCGTGGTGGGTGAGGAGCTCGAGGTGCGGTGGTGGTGCGAGGGACGTGGCGAGCAGGTGCGCCGGCGCCGTTAGCGCGCGGCCAGCTCCTCGTACGCCCGCGCACGCAGCCCCAGGGCGGTCACCTCGTCCTCGACGTCCTCCATGAGCTGCGGCAGCAGGGGCGCGGGGGTGGCGGAGCCGGCGAGCAGCACGCCTCGTCGTACCTCGGCGCAGGCCACCCGTAGCACCCGCACGCGGTCGGCCTGGACGGCGAGCAGTTGCCGACGGCGTGCCCGATCCGGCTCGGAGGCGACGACCCGCAGGTCGAGGTCGAGCGCCCGCGCCTGCTCCACGAGCCGGGGCAGCACGGCAGACAACCCGTCCACCGGCCGGCGCGCACGCCGGCCCGCCTCGACCGCGGACGCCGCGCCACGCAGGTCGTCGCGCAGCTCACGTCGCAGCGTGGCCACGTCGAGCGTCGAGCCGGGCAGCGTCGCGCGCACCCACGGGCGAGCGCCGGCGGGCAGCAGCGCCGGCAGGAGCAGGCCGCGACGACGGCGTACCGCACGGCAGGCCCGCCGCCACGCCCACCGCAGCGTCAGCGCGCACGTCAGGACGAAGGCCAGCCCGAGCACGAGCAGCCCGAGCAGCAGCTGCATCACGGTCGCCATGCGCACCCCCGGAGCACCAGGTCATGCCGAGCGTACGTCGGACCCTCCGCCCTGGGCGTCGGATGCCGCTGCCTCGTGGTCGAGCACGGCGGCGACCGCCTCCTCCATCGTGGCGAACGGCCCACGCAACTTCTGCACGTGCGCCGGCTGGCGCTCGACCGGGCCGAGGTCGTCGCCGCACGCGGTGCACGTGACCTCCCAGCCCGGCCCGTAAGTCACGACGCTCGGCGGCTCCTCGTCGCTCCACACGAGCGGACGGGGTCGTGCGGCGGCGGTGTGGTGCACGAGGTCCTCCTGTCAGGTGCTGGGACGTGAGGCGCGCGCGAGATCAAGAAGCCCCGGGGGGTATCGCGGTATGGGACCTTTCGTTCTCATTGTCCAGAATATCGGATGCGAAGGTCTTTCGCCTGGTAGGTGGCGAAGACACGGTCCCGGCGGTCGCTTCGGCGCTGCTCCGTCCGGGTGAAGTACGACGGACGTCCGCGCGCCGTCACCCTCCCCCCTTCGGTGGATCCCGAAGGGGCCGGACGGCGCGTGCCGTCTCCCGGCCGGGGTCACGAAAGCGAGGTCGGGGGCGTATCGATCATGGCCGAGTGGCGGAGGAAGGCCCCGCTTTACTCCGCGCTTCAGCCGCCGTTAGGTAATCGACGCGATCGGCGAGCACCCGCTCGAAGGTCACGAAACGGCACCCCCGTCGAGAGGCGGGTCCGCAAAGCCACGGGTCCTCGGGCCGTCCCCGGACGGTCACGGACAGCCGGGTTGCCGAACGACCCAGGGAGAGCTCCATGTCCAGTCCACTTCAGGCCAGCGTGCTGGTCTGCGCGCCTCGCCCGCCCGACGGGGAGCCGCACGTCGTGCTCGCGAACGGCTCCTACGCCACCGCCTCCGAGCGGGTGTTCTGGCGGGACTCGCCTGACGCCGAGGTGCTGCGCCTGCCCCTGCAGCACCCGGTGTCGGTGCGGCCGCTGCGTCACTTCCCCTCGCAGCGGCCCACCCGGGAGGGGGAGCTCCGGCTGCTGTCCGCGGTGGTCGAGCACCGCCGCGAGCAGGCCACCGACGGCGACGTCACGCTGGTCGACCGCCTGGCCAAGGCCCTGACCGACGGCGACGCCGAGCAGGCGGAGACCATCACCCGGCTGCTCGCCCAGCAGCAGGGCCTCGCGCAGGCCCACCAGGCGCTGGCCCGCTGCCTGTCCCGCGCGGGTGACGCCTGGGCCGAGGGCACCGGCACCGTGCTGCAGGAGCGGCTGCTCAGCGGCGCGGTCCGCGTGCTCCTCGAGCGCGCCCGGGCCGGCGTCCCGCAGCCTCGGCGCTCCACGGAGACCGTGCTGCTCGCCGTACCGGAGGGCGACCAGCACACGCTGGCGCTGCTCGCCCTGGCGCACCAGCTCGAGGCCACCGGGCGCCGGACCCTGGTCGTCGACGACCTGCCGGCCGCGGAACTGGCCGAGCTCGCCGCGCGCGAGGCCGCGACGGCGCTGCTGCTCAGCGTCCACATGCCCGTCGGGCCGGGGACGCTGCGTGACCTGCTCGGCCAGGTCCGGGAGGCGAGCCCCCGCACCCTGATCGCCCTGGGGGGACCTGGGGTGAAGCGCGGCACCCGCGGCGCCGACCTCGTCACGGACGACACGGCCGACGTGCTGCGCCTGATGGACGCCAAGACCGCTGTGCTCACCGAGCGGGAGCGCGAGGTGCTCGGCCTGGTCGCCGACGGCCTCACGAACGCCGAGATCGCCGAGAAGGTCGGCATCTCCCGGGCCACGGTCAAGACGCACCTCGACCACGTCTTCGTCAAGACCCGCACCGAGCACCGCGCGGCCGCGGTCGCCCACGCCTTCCGGCAGGGCTGGATCCACTAGCCGCACGGCCCTCGCAGCACCCCTTCCCCGAGCAGCTCACCCCCGGGAGCTTCGCCGCCGCATGCCCCGAAACCGGAGTCCCCCATGTCCCGTCGTGCCGTCCTCATCGCGCTCGTCGTCTTCCAGAGCACCACCCTGCTCAGCGGGACCGCCGCTGCCTTCAGGTCTGAGAACCCCACGCCCGCACCGTCGGCCAGGTCGGTGGAGGCCGAGGCCGTGCACGCGGCCGTACGCGTCGCGCCGGTTCCCGTCGCCCCGCGGAAGGTGGTCCGCACCACCACCGCCCAGCCCGTCCGGGCACCCCGGCCGAAGGCCCTGCACAAGCCGAAGGCCGTGCACAAGGTGAGCCACGTCAGCGTCAAGCCCGCGCCGCGCCTCACGTTCTCGCAGCGGGTCGACCAGGCCGTCGCCCGGATCCCCGGCTACCACCAGGGCGACGCGAGGTGGGTCGTCGTCCGGGGCCAGTCGCACTGGGGGATGACCGACCTGCAGACCGGCGTCGTGTACCTCTCCCCCCGCATCCCCAGCGCCCGGCTGTACGACGTGGTCGCGCACGAGTGGAGCCACGTGCTGTCCGTCCGGGTGTACGGCGGCGACGTCACGGCTGCCGTCGACGCCCTGAACGCGTACTACGGCGGCTCCGGCCTGAGCGGCGCGGAGCGCGCCGCGGACTGCATGGCCCGGCAGCTGGGCGCGCGCTGGACCCACTACACCCCCTGCAGCGACAGCCGGTGGCAGACGGGGGCGAAGCGCCTGCTGGCAGGCCGCCGGCTCTGAGGGCCGCACCTCGAAGGCACGGCCGCTGCTCCATCCGGGTGAACTTCGCGCCCACCTGGTTTGCCGTCACCGTCCACCGTTCGGCGGATGCTTGCCTCCCGCAAGGAGGGACAACACGCTCAATATCGCCTCAAAGGATGCCCCAGGGCGTATGCAGTACCGCGCAGGAGGTAGGAGACTCCCCCTTTACAGCGCACAACGGTCGAGTTAGGAATTTGGGGCGATCTTGACGAGTCCCAGCCTCGTCCAAGGTCACGAAATGGCACCCCCGTCGAGAGGCGGGTCCGCAAAGCCACGGGTCCTCGGACCGTCCGCCGGACGGTCACGGACAGCCGGGTTGCCGAAAGACCGAGGGAGAACGTCATGACTCGTCCCGACGAAGTGAGCGTGCTGGTCTGCGCTCCCCGTCACCCTGATGGCCGTCCCCACGTCGTGCTGGCGGACGGCTCGTACGACACGCCGGTCGAGCGCATCTTCTGGCGCCACTCCCGGGAGGCCGAGGTGCTGCGGCTGCCGCTGCAGCACCCCGTGTCGGTGCGGCCGGTGCGTGCGTTCCCGGCAAGTGAGCCGAACCCCGACGGCGAGCGCCAGCTGCTCGCCGCGTTGGCGAAGCACCGCACCCAGCCGACGGCGGAGAAGCTCGACGAGGCTGAGGAGCCAGCCGGTCTGGTCGACCACCTGGAGAAGGCCCTGTTCGAGGGCAACGCCCAGGAGGCGGAGACCGTCGCGCAGCTCCTGGCGCAGCAGCAGGGGCTGGCCCAGGTGCACGTCGCGCTGTCACGGTGCCTGGCCACCGCCGGCGAGGCGTGGTCCGAGGGCACGGGCACCGTGCTGCAGGAGCGCCTGCTCAGCGGTTCGGTCCGCACGGTGCTCGAGCGGGCGCGAGCGGGCGCTCCGAAGCCCGGCCCCACCGCGGAGACCGTGCTGCTCGCCGTACCGGAAGGCGACCGCCACACCCTGGCGCTGCTGGCTCTAGCCCACCAGGTCGAGGCTGCAGGGCGACGTGCGCTGGTCGTGGACGACCTGCCGGCCGCCGAGCTCGCCCACCTCGCCGCCACCGAGTCGGCAGTGGCCCTGCTGCTCAGCGCTCACGTGCCCGTCCCGACCGGCCGGCTGCGCGAGCTGCTGAGCCTCGTCCGCGACGCCAGCCCGACCACGCTGATCGCGCTCGGCGGCCCCGGGGCGAAGCGCAGCATGCGCGGTGCCGACCTCGTCAGCGACGAGGTCGCCGAGGTGCTGCGCGTGCTCGACGCCAAGACGGCCGTCCTCACCGACCGTGAGCGCGAAGTCCTGCTGCTGGTCGCGGAAGGCCTGACGAACGCCGAGATCGCGGATGCGATCGGCGTCTCACGCGCCACGGTGAAGACCCACCTGGACCACGTGTTCGTCAAGACCCGGACCGTGCACCGCGCCGCGGCCGTGGCGCACGCGTTCCGGCACGGCTGGATCCAGTAGCCCAGCGCCTCCCTTCCCCCTTCCCCGCCCGGTGCCCAGCCGGCACTTCGGTGACGCCTGCCTGCGTGCAGTGCGCACCTGCACACCTGGAGGACCACGTGAAGCACGAAGCCTTCGCCCGACCCCGACCGATCTGGTGGAGCGTCTCCGAGCCCCGCACCATCAAGGCCTCGGGCCACGACTGGGAGGTCGTGTGCGAGTCCTGCGGAGACGACCTCGGTCCGGTGGAGATTCAGCCCGCGCACGTGCAGCTGCTGCGCGGGCCGTACGAGACGCTCGGCGAGGCCGCGCACGCCGCACGGCAGCACCAGCTCGACGTACGACGTCCGGTCGCTGCGGCGCCGGCCGTCACGTGCCCGGCCTGATGGACCGGCACGCCTGGCTCGCGCAGCAGAGAGAGCTGCTGGTGGAGGCGGTGCTGCGGGCGCTGGAGGCGGACCTCCTCGACGTGCCTGGCGCACGGTCCGGCGACCTCGACAGCCTGCGTCGCGCGTACGCGAGGGAGATCGTCCGCTCCCGCTCCGCGTGCGACTCCCCGGTGCAGCTGCACGATCGCGTCAGCACGATGGCCGCCGCGGTGTGGCACGCGCTCAAGGACGAGCGGCACCTGCCCGCAGCCACCGACGAGCCGCAGCTCTACCCGACCGTGCTCGGGGAGCGCATCGTCGCTGCCAGGGCGCTGCTCAACGAGCTTGATCGAGGGCCTGACCCGGTCAGCGGTTCCTGACCAGAGCCGGGTGGCCCGGGTCCTCCAGCCGTACGACGAGGTCCGCCACCTCGGAGGGCGCCCGCTCCTCGGCGTACCGCTGCAGCGCCTCGACGAGCCACTGCTCCTCCGGGGGCAGCCTGCGTCGCAGCGCCGCCGCCGAGACCTGCAGGTGCACTGCGGCGTCGAACGACAGTCCTCGGCCGAGCAGCCCGCTGCCGCTCACGACCACGAGCCCCCCGTCGGGCACTGGAGCGGGCGCGACGCGCACCGAGCGGTCGGTCGCCGGGTCTCGGATCGCCGGCACCACCTCGCGGCGCTCGGCTGCCCGCACGAAGACTTCGCGTTCCAAGGCGCCGTCGTCGAGCCACACGTCCAGCCAGGCGTCAGGGTCCTGGTGGCCGTGCTCGAAGCGCTGGCCGGCGGGCCGCCAGAAGCCCTCCGCGCGGACGTGCACGGCGCGCCCGTGTCGAGCGGCGACCGCGGCGGCCAGCGCGTGCGCCTCGTCCGCCGGCGCGCCGTCAACCGCCAGTCGGAGCCGACCTTCCACCAGCGCCAGCACTGCCGCGATCACGCCCTCCGGCGTCGTGGGCTCGACCGGGCTCACGGCAGTGCTAGGTGGCCGGAGCGTCCGACGCGTACCACTCGCGGCCGAACCAGCGACGGATCCGGCTGGTGCCGAAGTCGGCCTTGTCGGCGACGAGGGCGGCCGACGGACCCTCCAGAGTCCCGACCGGGCCGTGGCCGCTGAGGAAGGTCACGTCGACCTTCCCGACGAGCCCGTGGCCCATCTCCATGTAGCAGACGCCCCGCCCGTCGTACGTCGACGGCACCGCGCCACCGCGCGCCAGCGCCACGATCTCCGCGGCAACCACGGTGCCCTGCCCTTCTGCGAACACACCCGCCTTCGGCGTGCCGACGCTCGTGACGTCGCCGACCGCGTAGACGCCCGGGAACCGCGTCTCCAGCGTCTCCGGGTCGACCGGCACCCAGCCGTCGACGGTGAGCCCCGACTCCACGATCACCTGCGGCGCCCGGTGGTGCGGGACACCCAGGAACAGGTCGAAGGGCAGCTCGGACCCGTCGCTGAGCAGCGCAGTCTGGCGCTGGGGGTCCAGCGCTCGCACGAGCCTGTCGGGGAGCCAGTGGATCCCGCGCTCCGCCATGGTGGCGAGGACCGTGCTCGAGGCCTCAGGCGAGGGCGGGATGGGCACGCCGAACGGCATCACCAGCGACACGTCCGAGGCGCCCCCCAGCCCGCGTTCAGCGAGGTAGTCGTGCACGAGCAGCGCCGTCTCGCTGGGCGCGGGCGGGCACTTGAACGGCGTGGACGTGACGCCGACGAGGACGCGTCCTCCGGGGAAGGACGCGAGCACGTCGCGCAGCGCGAGCGCCCCGGCGACCGAGTAGAACTCGTGCCCGGCCTCCCTGAGCCCGGGCGTCGCGGACGGCACGACCTCCGCGCCGAGCGCGACGACGAGGACGTCACCGTCGAGTTCGCCCTCGTCCGTCGCGACGCGCTTTGCTGCCGGGTCGAGCGCACGAATCGTCGTCTGCACGAACTGCACGCCAGGCTTGGCCAGGTCGGCGTAGCGATGGAAGACGTGCTCCGGCGTTGTCCGGTCGAACATCACGTCGAGCTTCGAGAAGCCGAGCACGAAGCCGTCGGCCTGGTCGACGAGGACGACCTCGACCGACTCGCCGAGCTCCTCCGACAGGATGGTCGCGACCTGGAGACCCCCGAAGCCAGCACCCAAGATCAGGACCCTCATGGGGCGCACCCTAGGCCGCGACGCGCGCCGGGGGAAGGTGCTCAGGACGACGAGGCCGACAGGTCGCAGCGCCTTGGCACGCAAGGGATCGCGGAGCGTAGAGCCGCGTCCGCCGACAACCGCCCTAGGCAGCGAGGGCGGCTGCGGTGTCGTGACGGCGGGCGACGACGAGTCCGGCGTCCCAGCCGGGTGCGCGTCCGTTCGGTGGCATCGTGACGGAGTCAGCGTCGTGTCCGCTGCGGACGAGCAGCCAGCTGACGAGCGAGTTGGAGTTCCACATCTCTCCGGCGTGCTGCTCGTCACGGCCCCAGGTGCGGGCGGGGAAGTCGGCGGTCAGCTTCAGCAGCGAGCCGAGCCGCTCGGCGTCGGTCTCGACGACCCGGGGCTCGCCCTCAGCCTGGTCGATGTCGGGAATGGTCCCTCCCTGCCAGCAGCGGACCTCGTAGCGGAACGCCGCGTGCCGCCCGAGCGCTGGCGTCCCGACCGGCCCCGTCACGCGCGTCCCGTGGTCCCCGGGCGGCCCGCTCCACACGGGTGCCATCTCGATGACGTGGCATCGCCGGTTCAGGTGGGCGTGGATGGCGGTGTGGTACAGCCGTTGCCTCGGGCGCCGCTGCTCGAGGGCACTGACCGCCTCGAACACCCATCCGTTGAGGC
This sequence comes from Actinomycetota bacterium, assembly GCA_046723735.1. GTDB lineage: Bacteria > Actinomycetota > Actinomycetes > Mycobacteriales > SCTD01 > RYN-111. The sequence goes on from JBKOVB010000133.1 coordinate 27,797, forward strand.
GGACGCAGTGTGAGGCGTCGCCGGCGCCGAGCGGGATGAACAGGACTTCCAGCCTGGGTGCGCCTGTCACGACGGATCACCCCTCACGACGTGGTCCCGCTCCGAACCCTCTTGCCGTCCCAGCCTCGCTGTCCGGCCGTTGAGGCACCAGGGTCGAACGGCCCGTCGTCGTCCCGATGGAGCGGGACGTGGGGTGCTGGACCTTCGACTCTGTGCGCGCTCTTCGTGGCCGCGGACGATGGACGTGAGAGCTCGGCGTTCGGTCGCGCTCGCCGGACAGGCTCGTAGCGCAGCGACGCTGCTGGCTCGCCGACGTCCGGCCGGAGGGAGGCCTGAGATGGCCCTTCACACAGCACCGCGACCCGTCAGCGCACCCGTCGCGGCACCCAAGCCCCCGTCCGGGCCGTCCGGCTGGGCCGCCCTGGGGTGGCTCGCGGGCGGCGCCATGCTGACCTTCGTGCTGTCGTTCCTGGGCACCACGGTGCTGGGCTTGCAGCACGACTTGTACTACCTCATCTACTTCACGTTCGTCCTCGGCTACCTCGGCTGGTTCGTCGCCCGGTCAGGGGACGCCTGGCGCGACGTGCTGCGCGGTCACCTGTGGTGGAGCCTCGGCGTCGGCGCGCTCGTCGGGTTCGCCGTCGTGCGGCAGGTCATGGACCAGGTCGGCACGCCGCACCCGGGGGGCGCGTTCTACGGCTTCGAGCTGGCCTGGCGCGGCGTGGTGTACGGCGCAGTGGACGCGCTGATCCTCTGCGTGTTCCCCGCGGTCGTGGCCTACCTCGTGCTGCGTGGCAACCGGCGTGGGTACCGCCGCAAGGCCGCGTTCGCGGGGCTGGTGGTCGGACTCTCGCTCGTCGTCACTGCGACCTACCACCTCGGCTACTCGACGTACCGCGGCACCGAGCTGACGAAACCGCTGATGGGCACCGTGATGTGGGACCTGCCGGCGGTGCTCACCGGCAATCCCGCGGGCGCGCTGCTCGCGCACCCCGCGGTGCACACGACGGCCGTCGTGCACCAGTACCGAGGCGGGGAGGAGACCAACCACTTCCTGCCGCCCGAGCTCACGGCTGACTACCCGGACCAACCTGGGGGCAGCGCCGCGCTCGCGATCGCGACAGGCTGGCTGGTCGTAGCCGGGGCAGTCGTGCTGGCAGGCCTCCGGCGCGTGGCCGGTGCTGATGAGCACTCACCCGTGGGCAGCAAGGCCGAGGAGCGGGAGGGCTGACATGCGGCTGCTTCTGATCGACGGAGTCCCGGAGCCCGGCCAGGCTTCGGGTTAGGCACCCGGTGGGCTTGCTCGCTATGCGGCTGCCCATCGTTGCTGGTAGGTGTGGCTCGCTAACGGGGTGCAGACCCATCGGGTGCCGTCCTGTGCGGGGAGTGGCTCAAGAGGGGTGTGTGCTCACTGGAAGCAGCCCTGCTCTCCTCGCCGTCCCGATGAGTCGGCCGAAGGAGGCAGACATGTCCGCAGTGGTGATCGGCGTCGATCCGCACAAGCGCAGCAACACCGCGTTGGTGCTGGACCCTCAGGAACGGGTGTTGGCCAGGAAGCGGTTCGGCAACGACCGGCAGGGCTACCGGCAGCTGAAGGCGTTCGCGCGGGACTGGCGGGAGCGGACCTGGGCGGTCGAGGGCGCCCATGGCTGCGGGCTCGGCCTGGCGCAGCGGCTCGCCGCCGAAGGCGAGACCGTGCTCAACATCCCGGCGAAGCTGTCCGCCCGGGTCCGGGCCCTCGGTGGGGGCAGCGGCCGTAAGACTGATGACACCGACGCGTATGCGGTCGCGGTCGCCGGCCTGCGCGGCCGGGGGCTGGAGCTGGTCAGCGCCGGCGAAACCGTGGCGATCCTGAAGCTGCTGGCTGACCGGCGGCAGCAGCTGGTGGACCGGCGGATCGCGACGGTGAACCGGTTGCACGACCTGCTGCAAACCCTCATCCCTGGTGGTGCGGCCACCGGGTTGACCGCGGCGAAGGCAAAGGTGCTGCTGTCGCGGGTCCGCCCCCGCGACCAGGTTGGCAAGACCCGCAAGGCCGTTGCGCTCGATCAGCTCACCGACCTGGTCAGGGTCGATCGGCAGCTGAAGGCGATGCAGCAACGGTTGGCCACGGTGCTCACCGCGCACCCGTCGGCGGTCGAGGGCATCTACGGCTTCGGGGTGCTGGGCACCGCGGTGGCCCTCGGTGAGGTCGGGGACGTGCGGCGCTTCCCGTCCAAGGCGCACTTCGCCTCCTACACCGGCACCGCACCCATCGACGCCTCCAGCGGCGATCAGGTCCGGCACCGGCTCAACCGCGGTGGGAACCGGCGGTTGAACAAGGTCCTGCACACCGCCGCGATGGTGCAGATCTCGCACCAGCACAACCACGGCGCCGACTACTACGCCCGCAAGCTCGCCGAGGGCAAGACCCGGCTGGAGGCGGTGCGCTGCCTGAAGCGTCGGCTGTCCGACGTGCTCTACCGGGCGCTGCTGGTCGACCTGCACGAGCGCACAGCGGCGGGTCCGGGAAGGACACGTGAGGCGGACCTCACGACGAAGTCACGACCCGAACCCGTCACCCCGGACGCTACGCCCGACACCAGGACCCTGGCGAGCGCCTCTGGCTGACCACTCCGCCGGATCCCCTGAAGCTCCGTCCGCTGCTGGGGCGGAGCCTGGGTCAAGGCTGGCCGCAGGCCACCCGAAGGGCACCGGCCTTGACGCTGGCGAGCACAGCTGCACCCTCACAGCAAAGGGGAACCAGCGGAGTTCTTGACAGTCAGAACCAGAGAGGGGATCCG